>DISR01000092.1:29614-53785 GCA_002421825.1 Thiobacillus sp. UBA6205
TCGTCCGCCAGCAGCACGGCCGGGTTGAGGATGGTGGCGCGCGCGATGGCGACGCGCTGGCGCTGGCCGCCGGAAAGCTCCGCAGGACGGTGATGGGCGCGGTCGGAAAGATCGGTCTGCTCGAGGGCGGCTTTCACCCGCGCCTGGCGTTCAGCAACAGGCAGGCCTTCGAGGATCAGCGGCAGTTCGATGTTCTCGGCGGCGGTGAGGCGCGGCACCAGATGGAAGGCCTGGAAAATGAAGCCGATGCGCTCGCGCCGCACCTTGGCCTGTTCCGCCTCGGACAGCGCGGTGACGTCGCGCTTTTCCAGGCGGTAAGTGCCGCTCGTTGGCTGGTCGAGGAGGCCGATGATGTTGAGCAGGGTGGACTTGCCCGAGCCCGACGGACCCATCACCGAGACATACTCGCCCGCCTCGATCGTCAGGCTGACATGGTTGAGCGCCCGGACTTCCTGGTCTCCCATGGTGAAGATGCGGGAGAGGTCGGCAAGCGTGATCATTCCTTGGCTTTCGCGAGCGCTCCGGCCTTGATGGCTTCGCTCTCGAAGCTCGATACCACGCGGTCCCCTTTCGCCAGCCCCTTGGCAATCTCGGTGTAGGCCCAGTTGGCGAGGCCGATGGCAACGGTCTTTTCTTCAAGCCGCCCATCCTTGCCCAGCACCAGCACCTTGTTGCCTTCAAGGATCGCCTGCGTCGGCAGGCGCAACGCCTTGTCGCGGGCTTCCAGCACGATTTCCACGTCGGCGCTGTAGCCGGCCAGCAGGTTCTTCGGCACTTCGTCAGGATTGTTGAAGGTGACCTCCACGTCCACGGTGCGCGCCTGTTTCTCCACCTCGGTCACATAGGGTGCGATGCGCCGCACGCTGCCCGGAAAAGTCCTGCCTGGCAAGGCGTCCATGGCAATCCGTGCCGGCATGCTGGGCCTGATCTTGGGTGCGTCGATTTCGTCCATGGGGGCGGTCACGTACAGGCAGCTGTCGTCGATCAGGTCCACCGCCGGCGGGGTGGGAATGCCGGGCGGCGAGGGCGTGGTGAATTCGCCGACCTCGCCGGTGACCTGCGCCACGATGCCGTCGAAGGGCGCCACCAGCACGGTGCGCTCGAGGCCTGCGCGCGCCACGCTGATCTGGCTTTGTGCCCGCCTCACGTCGGCGCGGGCGGCATCGCAGGCCGCGGCTTGGGCAAGCGCCTGAGCCTTGGCGTCATCCACCCGTTGCGAACTGACGAAACCCTTGGCGGCCAGCGCTTCCGTACGCAACGCCTCGACGCGGGCGTTGTCAGCCAGGATGCAGGCTTGCCGCTGCTGCTGCTGCGTCGTGGCCAGCTGGCGCTGCGCCAGCTCGGCCTGGGCGGAGAGGTCGCGGTTCCACAGCTCCAGCAGCTTCTGGCCGCGCTTCACGCGGTCGCCTTCCTTGACCCACATCCGGCTGATCTGGCCGCCCGCGGGCAGCGCGAGCTTGGAACGGCGGCAGGCCTCGACCGTGCCGGCGCGGGTATTGACCACGGTGGCTTCGACCAGGCCCTCGTCCACAACGGCCACGCTCACTTCGATGGGCTGCGGGCGAGTAAGGAACCAGATGGCCGCTGCGATCGCTGCCAGAATGGCTGCGGCGACAGCGATCTTGATCAGCTTGGGGCGGGCGATGATGGGCTCCAGTCAGAAAGTTTTACAGGGAGGCAGAGAGGGTAAGGGAGGCCTTGTTTCGGTTTACTTCCATTCCGCCCTTGACCTCCCTGTTAATGGCATTTCCAAAGAATTAGCCATTGTCGCCGTCGAGCAGGCCGCCGATGCCGCCGAGCAGCGAACCTTCGCCCTGGGCGCGGCCGCCTGCGGCGGGGGCCGCCATGATGATGCGGTTGGCCAGGCGCGAGAGCGGCAGCGATTGCAGCCAGACCTTGCCCGGGCCGGTCAGGGTCGCGAAGAACAGGCCTTCGCCGCCGAACAGCGCGGACTTCAGCTTGCCCACGTACTGGATGTCGTAGTTCACCGTCGGCGCCAGCGCGGCGATGCAGCCGGTGTCCACGCGCAGCATTTCGCCCGCGCCCAGTTCGCGTTCCATCAGCATGCCGCCGGCATGCACGAAGGCCAGCCCGTCGCCTTCCAGCTTCTGCATGATGAAGCCTTCGCCGCCGAACAGGCCCACGCCCAGCTTCTGCTGGAAGGCGATGCCGAGCGAGACGCCCTTGGCCGCGCACAGGAAGGAATCCTTCTGGCAGATCAGCGTGCCGCCGAGCTGGCTCAAATCCATGGGCAGGATGCGGCCGGGGTAGGGCGCGGCGAAGGCCACGCGGCGCTTGCCGCTGCCCTGGTTCTGGTACACCGTGGTGAACAGCGACTCGCCGGTCAACAGGCGCTTGCCGGCGCCCATCAGCTTGCCGAAGAAGCCGCCCTGCTGGGCCGAGCCGTCGCCGAAGATGGTGTCCATGTCGATGTCGGGATCCATGTACATCATGGCGCCGGCCTCGCCGATGGCGGCTTCGCCCGGGTCCAGTTCGATCTCCACGTACTGCATGTCTTCGCCGAAAATCTCGAAATCCACTACATCCATTGCCATGATTTTTTTCCTGGTTCAAATAAACGAATACGAATAAGGGAATTGTAGCCCGTGAATATTCAGCCGGCTTGCGGTTTGCCCTGCAGGCGCAGGATTTCGCGATAGCCGCCTTCGACCATGGCGCGCGCCTCGTCCAGCAAACCGCCGGATTGACTGTCCCAGGACGCGAGCAGTTCCGCCCAGTGTGCGCGGCGGTTTTGCAGGCTGTGCGGCACGGCCTGTCCCCGCCTTTTCAGCGCCGCCTGGCTGCTTATCAGAAAGGATTTGGCGGCGTCGAGTTGCGCCGGCAAGGGCAGGGCCAGGTCGAAGGTGAGCTGGATGTCGCTTGCCGAGATTGCCGGCCGGTCAACGCGCAGCCCCGGCCCCGGGCGCCAGTTGATCGGTGCTTCCAGTTGCCAGGCGGGCAGGGCGGGGTCCTGCGGAAACTGGTAGAAGCCCCATTTCGCGCCCATCCAGCACTCGATCAGCTGCTTGTCTTCATCATCCATGGTGCAGGCCGCGCCACTGGTTTTCTCCGGATCCCAGGCCGGGCGGACGGCGCGCGGGTCGGTTTTCCAGCGCGGGAAGTCGCGGTTTGGCGGCGCGCCGTAGTCGGCTTCCAGCGCCTGCCAGGAGGTGATGAACTCCCGGTAGTCGTCCTGGTAGGCCGGATTGCGGCGCAGGAATTCCCAGGCCCACTGGCCGATGTCGAGCTGTTCGAGAGGTGAATCCATCATGCGCTTGAGGTTAACATAGCGCCATGGATGCACTGCACTGCTGGCGCTGCGGCGCCTCATTGAAGGACCTGACCCCGCCCATCGAACGGCGCGACGAATGCCCGGCCTGCCGCGCGCAGCTGTATGTGTGCAAGTTCTGCGAGTTTTTTGATCCGAAAGTGGCCAAGCAATGCCGCGAGCCGGTGGCCGATGAAGTGAAGGAAAAGGAGCGGGCCAACTTCTGCGGGTACTTCAAGCCTAATCCAAACGCCTATGCGCCTGCGGGCGGTGCGGCTGCGAACAAGGCCAAAGCCGATCTGCATGCCTTGTTCGGCGGGGAAGAGGCCGCCTCATTCACGGCATCAAGTGCGCGCGACAAGTTCGATGCGTTGTTCGGAAAAGAATAAATGGAAATCTTCAACATCTACCACATCGAAGCCGCGCGCCGGCTGCCGAGGCTGCCAGAATCGCATCCCTGTTCGCGCGTGCACGGGCACTCCTTCCGCATCGAAATCCATGTCGGCGGCGCGGTCGATCCCGATACCGGCTGGGTGATGGACTTCGCCGAACTCGATGCCGCCTTTGCGCCCGTCAAGGCGCAACTCGACCATCGCTACCTCAACGACATTCCCGGCCTGGAAAACCCCACCAGTGAACGGCTGGCGCAGTGGATATGGGAGAGGCTGAAGCCGGGCATGCCTGGCCTTGGCAAGATCGTTGTTCAGGAGACATGCCTGTCCGGTTGCGTTTACCGTGGAGAGTAAGCGGTGCTGGACGCGCAGCATCCCGAGATTGAGCGCCCGGCTTTCCGGTTGTACACTCGCCCCTTCACTGGGCAAGGACGATTTTCATGAGCCATACCGGCGCGAACGTGACCGCGCTGCTGCCGGCATACCAGGCGGCGGAATTCATCCAGCCCACACTGGATTCCCTGTCGGCGCAGACTCACCCGAACTTCAGCGTGATCGTTTCAGTCGATCGATGTGACGACGAGACCTACCCAATCTGCGTGAGGCACGCCGAACATGATTCGCGGTTCCGCGTCATGCAGCAGGAGAACCGTCTCGGCTACGTGGGCAACTGCAATTTTCTGCTCGGCCAGGCGGACTCGGAGCACGTGCTGTTCGCCTTCCATGACGACATTCTGCTGCCGCAGTATGTCGAGAAGCTCAGCGCCGCCCTGGATGCAAATCCCAATGCGGTCAACAGCTTTTCCGATGTCCTGCTGACGGCTGTCGATGGCGCAGAGGAGCACTGGGTTTTTACCGCTTTGGAGGGCATCAAGGACCCCGTGCAGCGCGGCTTGAAGATGCTGGGGCGCGCGGACCGCTGGTGGGTGCCGAACCGCGGCGTGTTCCGCCTCGACAGGGCGCGCAGGATTCGGGGGCTGAAATCCCATGGCGCCGGCGAGTTTTCTGCCGATTGGCCGTGGCTTTTCCACATGAGCCTGCTGGGCGAGTTCGTCCGGGTGCCTGAAACCCTGTGCCACAAATACTACAAACCCGGCAGCCTGTCCCGAAGCTGGCGCTTCAGCCGCCGCCAATGGTATGAAGTAAGTGCGGTCTGCATGCAGGAAATATGGGATTCCGGCCTGTC
Organism: Thiobacillus sp. UBA6205; assembly: GCA_002421825.1. Classification (GTDB taxonomy): domain Bacteria; phylum Pseudomonadota; class Gammaproteobacteria; order Burkholderiales; family Thiobacillaceae; genus UBA6918. The sequence continues at coordinate 34,461 of DISR01000092.1, forward strand.
GGTGGACGACAAGCTCAAATTGGCGGTGCCGTTGACCAACCGGCTTCTCAAGGCAAGGCAGCACGCGATCAACAACGGCCATACGAATTTCTGAAAACCGATGGAGCGAATGCCGGGGGCGGGGAGTTTTTTCGATGGGCGGGCCAGGCTGATACCGCATGACGCGCATCAGGACGGCCGGGGTTTGCTGCTGCCGTTCGAATTGGGCAGCCTGCCGTTTGTGCCGTGCAGAATCTTCACCATATCGAATGTGCCGCAAGGCGAAATCCGCGGCCGCCATGCGCACAAATATGGCGAGCAGCTGCTGGTATGCGTGCAAGGAAAAATATCCGTCCTGATGCGCCACGCAGAAGAATCGGAAACCGTGCTGCTGGAGCCGGGCTCGCCCGGCCTGCTGCTCGCTGCAGGGGTTTGGGGGCAGCAGACCTATCTGACGGCGGGCAGCGTGCTGCTGGTGTTTGCCAGCCACCCCTTCGATCCGGCGTCCTACAAAGCGCGATGGGACGGAAGCGGAACGGGATGAAGCCAAGGCGCATCGCCATACTGGGTTCCGGCATCATGGGCGCGTCCTGTGCGCTGTTTCTTGCGCGGCGCGGGGTCGCCGTCGACCTTTTCGACATGGCCGCCCAGCCTTTCTCCGGGGCCAGCCGCTGGAATGAAGGCAAAATCCACCTGGGCTTCATCTACAATGCCGATCCGACGCTCATGACCGCGAAGAAGGTCATCCCGGGCGGCTTGCTGTTCAAACCCATTGTCGAAGACCTGCTTTCCTGTTCGCTCGGATCTGTGATTACGTCGCAGGACGATCTCTATCTTTGCCATTCCCGGTCGGTGGTGAAACCCGATGCGATGCAGGAATATTTTTCCCGGGTCGCCGGGCTTGTTCGCCAGAACCCGGACGCCCGCCGCTATCTGGCGGATGTCTCGCAATGCGCGCCTGCGCGCCTCAGTTCCTCCGGGCTAGGCACGATCACCGATTCTCCCGACATCGTTGCCGGATTCCGCATTCCCGAACGCTCCGTCTCAACGCTCTGGATAGCCGACCGGTTTGTCGGCGCGCTGCAGGCCGAACCTGCGATCCGGCTGCTGGCGGAACAGCGCATTCTGGCTGCGCGTCCTTGCAGCGAGGGCTGTTTTGACGGGCCGTGGCATGTGCGCTCGAGCACGGGAGACTTCGGACCCTACGATTATGTGATCAATGCCCTTTGGCAGGGGCGGCTGGCCGTTGACCAAAGCATCGGCATGAAGCCGTCCGGAATATGGTCGCACCGCTACCGGCAGTCGATTTTTCTGCGCACGCGGAAGGAGGTCGACCTCCCGTGTGTCCTTGTCGCGACCGGCCCTTACGGCGACATCAAGAATTACAATCGGCGCGATTTCTATCTGTCGTGGTATCCGGAAGGGCTGAGGATCGACAGCTCCGCGATCGAACCGCCCGATCCGGCACGCCTGGATCCTGAAGCGGTGCAAAGGAAATGCGACGTCATTTTCGACCGCCTGGAAGCGTTCATCCCAATGGCGAGAGCCTTGCGCGAGAACATTGAGAGCCTCTCCCTGGAAGGGGGCTGGGTGTTCGCGGCAGGCCAGGGAGCCTTGTCCGATCCGGCTTCCACCTTGCACCGGCGCAAGGATTTCGGACTGTTCAGGCGCGGCAGATACCTGTCCATCGATACCGGCAAATATTCCACGGCGCCGTGGTTGGCAAAAGCCCTCGTCGAAGAGATTATCGATGGCGTGTCCTGAGCGTACCAACAACAAGTCACCGGACAGGCCCTAGCCCGGATATTTCACCGGATTGCGGGAGGATGCCGCCAATTGGCCGCCAGCACCCGCAAAGGCCGGCGGTACAAACTGGATTCGATGCCGACTGCCTTGCAATCGTGTGTTCATGCGCCTTTCGGCCATTTCCCGGACCGGCCTGGTGAAATATCCGGGCTAGGTGCCGAGCAGGCCTGCATGGATTTCGAGGCTGCTCCGGGAATGGCAGCAGAATATGATTTCGCGGATAACCTCACGCGCCAGAATGGCTTCACGAACGGCGTTTGCCGCGACTCTGGCCGCCGGCTCTGGCGGATAGCCGTAGGCGCCGGTGCTGATGGCAGGAAAGGCGAGGCTATGCAGGCCGTTATCCGCAGCCACTTCGATGGCGCGACGATAGCAGGAGGCCAGCAGTTCCGCTTCGCCGTGTGTGCCGCCGCGCCAAACCGGGCCGACAGTGTGGATGACGTATTTTGCCGGCAGCTTGAAGCCGCGGGTGAGCTTGGCGTCGCCGGTATCGCAGCCGCCCAGCAGCCGGCATTCTTCCAGCAGTTGCGGCCCCGCTGCGCGATGGATCGCGCCGTCCACGCCGCCGCCGCCGAGGAGCGTGTGGTTGGCGGCATTGACGATGGCATCCACCGCAAGCGTGGTGATGTCAGCCTGGATGGCGCGCAGGAGGGTGCGCATGCTCATTGATCCTTAAAACTGCCGGAAATGGCGATCGGCCGGTTTGCGAGGGTCTTGCGACTCGGGGCGCTGTCGCCATGCAGCTGGCTTTCTCGGGGCAGCTGTCGATATAAAGGGGGTCGACAACTGCCCCGGCAAGCCGGGAAGCCCCGCGGCGGGCGTCGCAAGCGAAGCCCATGGCTTTGGGGCGGGGCGTCGCTTTTCGACCTACAGGGCGTATTCGGCGTCGTAGGGTGCGTCGCCCTCTACCACGGGCAGGGTAAAGGCACGGTCCCAGACGCCCCAGCCGCCGTTGACGACGCGCACGTCCCTGAAACCCAGCGATTTCATCTGCAGCCACCCCAGGCTCATGCGGAAGCCGTCGTGGCAATACACGTACACGGTCTTGTCCCTGGGCACGTCCTTGTAGAACTCGGCCAGCTTGTCCTCGCCGGTCCATTTCTGGCTCTGGCCGTCGGTCGCATCCAGGCTCACCACGTTGATCGCGCCCGGAATGTGGCCGCCCTGCACGGAATGGCGGATGAGCTTGCCGGTGTACATGTCCCTGGGGCGCGCATCCACCAGGACCACGTTCGGGTCGCGGCTTGCGACGACATCGTCATAGACCCGGGGCCACTCGACGAACAGTTTCTGGTTGGCCGGCTTGAGGGTGACCTTGCCCGGCCTGATCTTGGGCGCTTCCCTGGTCAGTTCGTAGAAGCCGGTCCATTCCTGCGCGCCGCCGTCGAGGATTTTCACCCGCCTCATGTCGAAGCCGTAGAGTTCCAGCAGGTAATACAGCCGTGCCGCCATCGGTGAGCGCGAGTCGTCGTACAGCACGATGGTGGAATCGTTGTTGACCCCCCAGTTGCGCAGAGTGCCCTGGAAGGCCTCCCTGCTCGGGAACAGCATGATCGAGCGTCCGGCGTTGTCGCCCAGATCCTTGAAGCGCTGCACCTGGACCGCGCCGGGGATGTGGCCGACGGTGTGGTAGCGGTGCGGGTGATAGCGCACTTCCAGGATGACCAGTTTGGGGTTCTTCTCTTTTTCCGTGGCCAGCCAGTCGGCATCGACCATGAAAGAGCGGTCGGCGAATGCCGGCAGGGAAACGACCGACAGCCAGAGCAAAAGAATGCGAAACATCCGTTGCATGAATCTCCCTCCGGGATAAACAGGAATTTGTTCGTTTTCAGCAGCACTTGCCGCCGCTGCAGCAGTTGCCGGCGGGTGCGGCCTGCGCTGCGCTGAGCGCGCCGGCCAGCCAGCCGGCGATTCTTTCGCGCGTCGGCACGCCGCCGGCATGCACGAGCTTGCCGTCGATCACGACGCCGGGCGTGGTCATGACGCCGTAGCCCATGATGGCCTGTATGTCCTCGATCTTGTCGAGTTGCACGGGCACGCCCTTTTCGGCGGCGACCTCCTCGATCAGCTTGAGGGTGGTTTTGCAGTTGGCACAGCCGGTGCCGAGTACCTTGATTTCCATGATTCGATTCTCACAAGACGAGGTTGAAAATAGCGCCCACCAGCAGGATGCCGGCAGCCACCACGCCCGCGAAGGCGGCGATCAAGCGGGGCTTGAGCACCTTGCGCAGGATGATCATTTCGGGCGCCGAAAGCGCGATCACGCTCATCATGAAGGCGAGCACCGTGCCGAGCGCCGCACCCTTGCCCATCAGCGCCTCGACGATGGGGATGATACCCGCCGCGTTGGCGTACATGGGCACACCGATTGCCACTGCCGCCGGCAGCGACCACCAGGGTGCGTCATGGCCCATGATCGAGGCCATGAAATCTTCCGGCACGTAGCCGTGGATGCCGGCGCCCAGCGCGATGCCGGCGAGGAGGTAGGGCCACACCTTGCCGACGATTTCGTGCACGTGCCGGAAGCCGTATTCGATGCGCTCGCCCCAGTTCCGGCGCGATGCCTCCGCGCCGGCAGGCGATTGGCTGTTCTGCAGCTTCTGCACCCAGTCTTCCAGATGGGACTCCATGCCCAGCTTGCCGATGACCAGGCCGGCGAAAATGGCGATGGACAGGCCCAGCCCCAGGTAGAGCGCGGCGACCTTCCAGCCGAACAGGCCGAACAGGAGCGCCAGCGCCACTTCGTTGACCATGGGCGCGGCAATCAGGAAAGAAAAGGTTACGCCCAGCGGCACGCCGGCCTGCAGGAAGCCGATGAAGAGCGGCACTGCCGAGCAGGAACAGAAAGGCGTGACGATGCCCAGGCTCGCCGCCATGGCGTTGCCAGCGCCCAGGCGGCGGCCGGACAGCAGGGCGCGGGTGCGCTCGGGCGAGACATAGGTATGCACGATGCCCATGGCGAACACGACGCCGATGAGCAGCAGCAGCACCTTGGGGGTGTCGTAGAAGAAGAACTGCAAGGCATCGCCCAAGTGGCTGTCGCGTTCGACCGGCAGCACGCCAACCAGCGCCTCCGACACCGGGCCCAGCGACTGGTACAGGCCCAGCCAGGCCGCGGCCGCCACGATCAGGAACAGGATCGGCTGGCGGCTGGGCAGGTTTTTCAGGTGTATGGCAAGGGTGTTCATGGAAAACTCCGTGTCGGTCTTGACGAGAAGACGAGCGAGGCGGCAAAAGGATGCAGGTGAACTGAAAGAAATCAGCCTTTGCCGCGCGGCACGAAGCAGCAGACCTTGCCCGCCTCGTCGAACCTGACCTGGCAGGCCTCGGTAAGGTGTTCGCGCAGGCGCTTGCGGGCGCGCTGCACGCGCGACTTGGCGCCGGGCAGGGTCAGGCCCTTGAGTTTTGCATAGTCTTCCTGGCTCATGCCTTCGAGATCGCAGCGGGTGATGGCGTCGCGGTCCTCTTCCGACAGTTCGGACAGCGCGCGCGGCAGGCAGGCGGCAAGCGATTCCACGGCGGGCGTTTCCTCGTGCTCGGCCGCCAGGTCTTCGGGCAGTTCCACCTGTTCCTTTTTCAGGCGCAGCCGGTCGGCCACCGCATTCCTCGCCACTTCGTAGAGCCAGGCGCGCGCATTGCCGATTTCGCAGAACTTCCGCTTCTGGCGCATGGCCTTCAGAAACAGGTCCTGCAGCATGTCCTCGGCATCGTGTGCATTGCCCAGGCGGCCGCGCAGCCAGTTGCGCAACTCGCTTTCGTGTGCCTCCCAGGCGGTCATCAGGCTGTTCATGTCCGGATTCTTGCAATGAATTTCAGGCGGTTTCGATCGGCCAGGGATTGCGAGGATTCATTCGCGATTATGCCGGCGGAGACTTGACAAGGGCCCGGGCGCGGTTTGCCCCCGGGCAACGTCATTTCCCCCCTGCCTTGCATAGGCCTGCCTTTCGAACCAGTTGTGCCAGTAGGGGCTGCGGCCCAGCAATAGCTGGTGCAGGCTGGACAGGAAATAGGCCGGGAAGAACAGTATGCCCCACTGCTCGTACTGGCGCACGTGCACCCGTTCGTGGCTGCGCAGTCGCCGGAGGCTGGCGCGGCTGGTTCCGATGACGACGTGGCCGAAGGCGATGGCGCGAAACGGCGGCTGCGGCCTGCCGATGCGCCGCAGAAACCGGGCAAGCGAGATTTCCATCACGCCTTCGGAAAACCGCACGGAACCGCCGAAAATGAGCGCGGGCAGGAACAGCAACAGTCCCACGGCGCTGCATGGGGCAGCCCACAGGTAGCGTGCCATGCGCTTAAGCCCTGGCCATGGCCGCATCAGGCACCGGGCTCTTCAGGAACGAGTTCGCCCGCCAAGGGCTTGTCCGGCTCCGGAATGCGGCTGGCCAGCACCTTGTCGATGCGCTTGCCGTCCAGGTCGACCACTTCGAGGCGCCAGTTTTCCCAGGTTGCGATGTCGCCGGTCTGGGGCAGGCGGCCCAGCAGCCACATCACCATGCCGCTCAGGGTGTGGTAGCCGCCCCTTTCTTCCTCGGGCACGGCTTTCAGGCCCAGGTGGTCTTTCAATTCGGGGATGGGCAGCATGCCGTCCAGCAGCCAGGAGCCGTCATCGCGCATGATGGCGAAGGCCTCCTCATGGCTGCGCGGCGCGAACTCGCCGGTGACCGATTCGAGCACATCCTGCAGGGTGACCAGGCCCTGGACCTCGCCGTATTCGTCTATGACCAGGACCATCTGCGTGCCGGTGGTGCGGAAATGATCGAGCAGTTCCAGGCCGGTCAGGCTTTCCGGCACGAACACGTCGGTCTTGGCCAGCGCCGCGAGATCGATGCCGCCGCCGCCCAGGGCAGGATTGAGCAGTTGCTTGGCGCTGACGATGCCGATCGTGTCATCCATGCCGCCCCGGCACACGGGAAAGCGCGAGTATTCCGATGCCAGCACCAGCTTGAGGTTTTCCTCGAAAGGCAAGGCCGCGTCCAGGCTGACGATATCGGCGCGCGGAACCATGAGCGAGCCCAGCAGGCGCTCGTCCAGGCGGAAGACGTTGCGCACCATCTCATGCTCATGCCGTTCGATCACGCCCGCTTCGGAACCTTCCTGCAGCACGGCGTGGATTTCCTCCTCGGTGACGCTGGCGGCGGCTTGCTGGCTTTTGCCCATCAGGCGCAGCAGCGTGTCGGTGGAAACGGACAGCAGGTGCACGAAGGGGCGCGTGAGCAGGGCGAGCAGGCGGATGGGGCGTGCCACCGCGCGTGCGATCGGCTCGGGATGGAACTGGGCCAGGCGCTTGGGCACCAGTTCGCCGATGACGATGGAGACGTAGGTAATGACCACCACCACCAGGCCGGTCGCGGCGATATTGCTTGCGCCCGCTTCCAGCCCGAAGCTTTGCAGCCAGAGCGAGAAGGGCGCGGCCAGGGCCGCTTCGCCGACGATGCCGCTGAGGATGCCGATGGAGGTGATGCCGATCTGCACGGTGGAAAGATAGCGGGTGGGCTCGTCGCCTAGCTCGATGGCAATGGCCGATGATTTGTCCCCGCCTTCGGCAAGCCGTGCCAGCCGTGGCCGACGCGCGGTGGCCAAGGCCAGTTCGGACATGGAGAAAAGCCCGTTCAGCACTATCAGGACAAGCAGGATCAGGATTTCCATGGCATTTCCCGTCGGAACGATCGCGAGTCGTTACATTGAATCAACGTCACCGGATGGCGTTCTGCAAGGACGCCGGATCCTTCAGCCTGGAACGCCGGCCATGCAAATTTGGCCGGCATTCGTGAACGAACGGACTTACCTGACTGCCAGCAATTCCACTTCGAACACCAGAGTGGCATCGGGCGGGATGACGCCGCCGGCGCCGCGGCTGCCGTAGGCCATTTCCGGCGGAATGGTGAGCTTGCGCTTGCCGCCGACCTTCATGCCGGCCACGCCCTCATCCCAGCCGCGGATGACCTGGCCGGCACCGAGGCGGAAGTCGAAGGGATCGTTGCGGTCCTTGCTGGAATCGAATTTCGAACCGCTGGTGAGCCAGCCGGTGTAATGCACGACCACGCTCCTGCCGGCCACTGCTTCGTCGCCGTTGCCGACGTTGAGGTCTTCGATGATGAGTTCGGACATGTTTGCTCCTTGGTTGTTGAAAAAAATCAGATGGGCAGAAAAACCAGGCTCGCGACATTGACGACGCCGTAGCGGATGGCGCGGTTGGTCTTGTCCTCGACGATGCGCGCGATCAGGTCCTGGGTGGCGATCAACTTGCCGAATTCGCGTTCGAAGCTGAGGTTGGCAATGCCGTCGGCACCCATTCCGTTGCTGAGCAGCAGCAGCGACCCATCGGGCCGCTTCGCATTCGACAGCCGCCAGGCCGCGATTTCGAGGTTGCGTGCAGCATTGTAAAGCTTCTGCGGATCGAGGCTGTCGATCACATACACTTCGGTCTTGTGGCTGTATGAGGCCATGAGCATGGTCAGCAGGCCCTTCATCAAGGCCTCGATGCGGTCACCGGCAAAATTCTCGCTGAAGGCGCTGTTGATGCCGGCCTGCCAGTCGAACTTGCGGCGCGAGGACAGGTGCCAGTGGTTGACGGGGTTGAAAATGTCGGCGATCGCAGCTTCCGGGCTGCCCGCGCCGTTCTTTTGCAGTTCCGCCGGGTTGCGGCGATAGAGCTTCTCGGCCAGCCGCCTCAGGCCGGCGAGGGTTTCGCGCTGCGTGAGCTCGGTGACATCGTCGATGTCGCTCTTGGCAATGCCGGAAAAACTGAGCGGCCGCTGCGTCGTGCTGCCGTCCTTGTTGCGGATGGCATTGCCGGAACAGGCGACGAGGCCCAGGCAGATCAAAACGCTCAGAACGGTTTTCACTATGACGAACAGCTGACGGCGATTTCCTTGGCCCAGTCGGGCGGTTCCTTCGCATAGTCTTCGAATTCTGGCTGTTCGTCAAAGGGGCGGGACAACAGGCTGCGCAGGCGCTCGATCTCGCTGAAATCGCGCTCGTCGCGCGCCTTGCGGATGGCGGCTTCGGCCAGGTAGTTGCGCAGCACGTATTTCGGATTGACGCGGTTCATGCGTGCGGCGCGGTCGGTGTCCCTGCTGCCGACGGCGCGCAGCCGCTCGCCATAAGCCTTGGCCCAGGCATCGAATGCCTCGCGGCTCAGAAACAGGTCGCGCAGCCCGCTGTTCCTGGCGCCCGCGCTCGAATCGAAACCGGCCAGCGCGCGGAACAGGATGGCGTAGTCGGTGCGGTTTTTCGCCATCAGATCCAGCAGGTCGTTCACCAGCGGGGCCGAGGCCTCCTCGAAGGGCAGGCCGAGCTTGGCGCACATCAGGCGCATGTATTCGGTGGCGAAAACCTCGCCATAACCCGAAAGCGCTTCCTTCGCGTCGTCGATCTCCATCAGCGGCAGCAGGGCCTGGGCGAGACAAGTGCAGTTCCAGGCGCCGATCTGCGGCTGCTGGTCGTAGGCGTAGCGGCCGTCGTGGTCGGAATGGTTGCAGACCCAGCCGGGGTCGTAGGCCTCCATGAAGCCGTAGGGGCCGTAGTCCAGGGTCAGGCCGAGGATGGACATGTTGTCGGTGTTCATCACCCCGTGGCAGAAACCCACGGCCTGCCATTGCGCCATCAGCCTGGCCGTGCGCGTCGTTGCCTCGCGCAGCAGGGCGACATGGGGTTTGGGTTCGTCGAGCAGTTCGGGGAAATAGTGCTCGAGGGTGAAGTCGGCCAGGATTCTGATCTCGTCGTGCTGGCTGCGGTAGTAGAACACCTCGAAACTGCCGAAACGGATGAAGCTTGGCGCAAGGCGCGTGACCAGCGCGCCGGTTTCGACGCTTTCACGGTGCACCGGCAGGTCCGTGCCGATGATGCACAAGGCGCGCGTGGTGGGGATGCCGAGCCCGTGCATGGCCTCTGAGCAGAGGTATTCGCGGATGGAGGAGCGCAGCACGGCGCGGCCGTCGCCGCCGCGCGAGTATGGCGTGCGGCCGGCGCCTTTCAGTTGCACTTCCCAGCGGCTGCCGGACGCATGCACGACCTCTCCCAGCAGGATGGCGCGGCCGTCGCCCAGTTGCGGCACATAGTGGCCGAACTGGTGGCCGGCATAGAGCGCAGCCAGCGGATCGGCGCCGGGCAAGGCGGCATTGCCGGAAAAAATCTCGATGAATGCACTCGAACCGGCCGCAGCCGGGGACAGGCCCAGCAGTCCGAGGGCATCGGGATTGCATGCCACGAGGTAGGGCTCGGGCACGGGCGTGGGTGCAAGGCGGGTGTGGAATTGCGCTGGCAATGCGGCAAACCGGTTGTCGAAAGCCAACTGTCCGGAGAATTTCATGCCGCCAGTTTATTGGCTGTCAGCGAATTAATAACCCGGCGACCCATAGGCAGTTTTGTCGACCGGAGAAAAACAATGGGTTGTACGAACTGCATGGGGCGTTTTCTCGGGACGCCTGACGGCATCGGCAATTGCCTGCCCGGCCGGCCATTCTCGCTGACGTGGCCCGGCACGGCGTGCATGCCGGCTGTTTTCCGCCTGCCGTTTTCCGCCGGCTGCTGGATCAGGTGACGCACAACCGTCAAACCGAGCGGCTAAACTGGAACCGTCAGCAACGAAAACGGGACCATGCCATGCCGCTTTTTTCCGACCTCCATGCCTATGGCCAGCGCATCTGGCTCGACAACCTGACGCGCGGGCATCTCCGCGACGGCAGGCTGGCGCAACTGATCGCGCAGGGTGTTACGGGCATCACTTCCAACCCGACGATTTTCCACAAGGCCGTTTCCGAAACCGAGGATTACGCCGCACAGATGGCGCAACTGCGCAAGGCCGAGCCAGACCCCGAGCGGCGCTACGAGGCCTTGCTTCGCGAGGACATTCGCGCGGCCTGCGAGCTTCTCGAGCCGGCTTTCGTCAACAGCGGCGGTGACGACGGCTACGTCAGTTGGGAGGTGGCGCCGCGCTTTGCGCATGACGAAAACATGACGGTGGTCGAAGCCAAACGCCTGCACGGCCTCGTCGCGCGCGACAATCTGCTCATCAAGGTGCCCGGCACGGAAGCGGGCCTGCGCGCCTTCGAGCGCCTCACCGCGGAAGGCATTAGCGTGAATGTGACCCTGTTGTTTTCCCTGCACCATGTGGCGCGCACCTTCGAGGCCTACATGCGCGGCGCCCAGCAATGGCTGGAAAGGGGCGGCGACCCGCTGCGGCTGAAGGCGGTGGCCAGCCTGTTCCTGTCGCGCATCGATACCCTGGCGGACAAGAAACTGGAAGCGCTGGGCACGGACCAGGCTCTGGCACTGCGCGGCAAGACCGCGGTGGCCGTGGCCAAGCTGGCCTACCAGCGCTACCTGGATTTTTTCATGGGCGACGAATATTTCGGCTACCTGCGCGCGCACAAGGTAAGGCCGCAGTATCTGTTGTGGGCGAGCAGCGGCACGAAGAACCCGGCCTACAGCGATTTGCTGTATGTCGAGCCGCTGATCGGCTCCGACACCATCAACACCCTGCCGGACAAGACCCTGGCTGCCCTGGCCGACCATGGCGAAACAGCTCCCACGGTGCATCTTGGGGTGGCGGATGCCGAGGCAGACATCGTCGAACTGGAGTCGCTGGGCATCAGCCCGACGGCCATCGGCGAGGAGTTGCAGGCGGAAGGGCTGCGCCTGTTCGCGGAATCCTATGACAAGCTCATTGCAGCGATGTGAGGCGGGCCGGATCGGGCTTCTGCCCGCCTGGCCGTGTTATGCAGACCGGCTAGCCGCCGGTCATGGACATGAAGCGCACCAGCTTCTGCGGCGCTTCGCGGAATTCGTGACGTTCTGGCTTGCGCGCGACGGCCTGGAGGATGGCCTGCTCGATGTCCGAGTCGCTTGCGCCGGCGCGCAGCAGGGGGGCCAGTTCCAGCTTGTCGTCCTGGCCCAGGCACAGGTAAAGGGTGCCGTCCACCGACACTCGCACGCGATTGCAGGTACCGCAGAAATGCTGGGATAGCGGGGTGATGAAACCGATGCTGAAACGGCCGTCAGGCGTGCCGAGGTAGCGTGCGGGGCCGCCGCCGGGAAAGCTGGTTTCGACGAGGCCGTATTTTTCCGCGAGGCGCGACTTCACCGGCTGCAGGTCCAGAAACGAGGAGGCGCGGCCGGTATCGCCCATGGGCATGGTCTCGATGAAACGCAGAATGTAATTGCCGCGCATGGCGAACTCGATCATGGCATCGATCTCGTCGTCATTGACCCCGGCCAGGGCCACCATGTTGAGCTTGATGCGGTCGAAGCCGGCGGCGTTCGCAGCATCGAGTCCCGCCATGATGCGGTCGAACACGTCGCGGCCGTTGATTTGCTCTACACGCTCGGGTTTGAGCGAATCCAGGCTGACATTGAGACGGCTTATGCCGGCGTCTTTCAAGGCGCGCGCATACTTGGCAAGCTGTGTGGCATTGGTGGAGAGGGAAAGATCCTCGATGCCGGGCAGGGCAGACAGCCTGGCTGCGAGTTCGGGCAAATTGCGGCGCAGCAAAGGCTCGCCGCCAGTAAGGCGCACGCGTTTCACGCCCAGGCGCCCAAAGGCGCCGATCAGGCGCTCGGTTTCGTCGAAGGTCAGCCAGTACGCCGGTTCCTCGAATCCCTTGAAATCCTCCGGCATGCAATAGGTGCAGCGCAAGTCGCACCGGTCCGTGACGGAGAGGCGGATATATTCAATCTGGCGGCCGAAGGGGTCGGTAAGCATGGATGCATTCTAGCGTTATATATGTGAGAATATAACCACTTTGCGATTTTTTTTAGACATGAGTTCTCCCGGAAAATCCGCCGACACAAGCGGGCAGCCATGCCGCAGCCGGCCAAAAAAGGCAGGGCGCGCATGAAGACGCTCGGCATCGCCGGCTACAGCGGTGCGGGCAAGACCACGCTGCTGGAGAAGCTGATTCCGCTGTTGCGCGCCGATGGGGTGCGGGTTTCGCTCATCAAGCATGCGCATCATGGTTTCGACGTGGACCAGCCCGGCAAGGACAGTTGGCGCCACCGCAAGTCAGGGGCGGGCGAGGTGTTGGTGGCGAGCGACGTGCGCTGGGCGCTGATGCACGAAAACCAGTCCGCGTCGCCGCCACGGCTGCAGGACCTGCTGGCACGCCTCACGCCCTGCGACCTCGTCCTGGTCGAAGGCTGGAAACGCGACCCGATTCCGAAAATCGAGGTGCATCGTGCGGGCAATGGCAAGCCCTGGCTGTATCCCGACGACGTGAACATTCTGGCGGTGGCAAGCGATATCGCCGCGCCGCCGGACTCCCCAACCTGGCTGGCGCTCGATGACGTCGCCACCATCCGCGCTTTCATCAAACAAACGATAGGGATTTAAGTGTTGACCGCAACAGAACTCTTGCAGGAACTTCTCAACCGGGCGCGCCCGCTTGATTTGGTGGAAACTGTTGAACTATCAAAGGCATACAACAGAATTCTTGCAAATGGCCTGACCTCGTTCGTGAGCGTGCCGCCGCTCGACAATACCGCCATGGACGGCTACGCGGTGCGCAGCGGGGATTGCCGCCAGCCCGACTGCAAGCTGACCGTAACCCAGCGCATTGCCGCAGGCCAGGAGGGCAAGCCGCTGGGGCACGGCGAGGCTGCGCGCATCTTCACCGGCGCGCCGATCCCGCCCCATGCCGATGCCGTGGTCATGCAGGAAGATACTGCGCTCGAAGACACCGCGGTGACGATTTACAAGGCGCCGCACCCGGGGGAAAACATCCGCCGCGCGGGCGAGGACATTCGCCCGGGCACCGACGTGCTCACACCCGGCACGCGCTTGAGAGGCGCGGAACTGGGCCTGGCCGCCTCCATCGGTGCGACCGAGGCGAAAGTTGTGAGGCGGCTGAAAGTGGCGATGTTTTCGACAGGAAACGAACTGGCCGAGCCCGGCATGCCGCTCAAGCCGGGACAGATATACAACTCCAACCGTGCCACGCTGGCGGGCTTGCTGACGGGGCTGGGCGTCGAGGTCGTCGATCTCGGCGTAGTGAAGGATACTTACGACGCCACGCGTTCAGCCCTGGAAAAGGCCGCCAGCCGCGCCGACGTGATCCTGACCACCGGCGGCGTATCGGTGGGAGAGGAAGACCACGTCAAGGCCGCAGTCGAGCAGCTAGGCCGCATCGATATCTGGAAGGTGGCCATGAAGCCCGGCAAGCCCGTGGTCTACGGCCGCATCGGCGAAGCCGACTTCATCGGCCTGCCAGGAAACCCGGTGTCCGCCTTCGCCACTTTTTGCCTGTTCGCGCGTCCCTTCCTGCTGAAACGCATGGGCGCAAGCCAGGTTCTCTATCGCGCCTACCCTGTTCGCGCGGCTTTCGACTGGCCTACGCCGGGCAAGCGGCGCGAATTTCTGCGCGCACACCTGGTTGCGGGTGCTGACGGCGCGGGCGAGGCCCGCATCTATCCCAATCAGGGCTCCGGCGTGCTGACCTCGGCAGTGTGGGCGGATGGTTTTGTCGATATCGAAATCGGCCAGACCGTGCTGCGCGGCGAGTGGGTGCGTTTCATTCCGTTTTCAGAGGTGGTCGAGTGAAAGTAAAAGTCTTGTATTTCGCCAAGTTGCGCGAGCTTTTTGGCATCGACGGTGAAGTGATCGAGATGCCGGGCGAACGCACTTGCGCCGCCGCGGTCATCGATTTGCTGAGAACGCGTGGAGAACCGTGGAGCACGGAATTGGGCCTCGATTCCGGCAACCGCATGGCAGTGAACCAGACCCTGGCCGGTATCGTTACGCCTGTGCAGGATGGCGACGAGATCGCCATCTTTCCGCCCGTGACCGGCGGGTGAAGCTGCCAGCCCATGACGATACGGCCTGAGCGCGCTATATTCCGTTGAGACACGCCGCCCCTCGACTGATGGCGGCCGCACCTGGCCGCCTGCAAGCGGGATTGGTGCTCCGCGCAAGATGTTGAAACCCGGGCGCCGCCGATGGTAGTGAAAACAAGCTCATGAAAATTCTTGTCCAGGAATCCGACTTCGACCCCGGTGCGGAGATTGCCGCGCTGCATGCGGGACAGCCCAGGGTCGGTGCGGTCGCCAGTTTCGTCGGCCTGGTGCGCGATCTCAACGAGGGCGACAGTGTGGCCACGCTGACGCTCGAGCATTACCCCGCCATGACGGAAAAATCACTGCGCGAGATCGTGGACGAGGCCATGGGCCGCTGGAGTTTGCTCGACGTTACGGTGATACACCGCGTGGGCAGGCTGCTGCCTCTGGATCGCATCGTGTACGTGGGCGTGTCGTCCATGCACCGCGGCGACGCTTTCGCCGCTTGCGAATTCATCATGGACTACCTGAAGACGCGCGCGCCATTCTGGAAAAAGGAGGGCACGCCGGCAGGCGAGCGGTGGGTGGAAGCGCGCGGCGCGGACGACGCCGCGGCGGAACGCTGGAATAAATAAGCGGCAGCAAATAAAACGGGGGCAGGCAAGGCCAGCCCCTGCCAGCCCGGGTATTTCACCAGGCCGGCAGGGCAAACTGGATTCGATGTCGACCGCTCCGCAATCGTGTGTTCATGCGCCTTGGGGTCATTTCCCGGGCCGGCCTAGTGAAATGTTAGGCCAATTATTCACGCAGTCGACAAGGCAGGCCTATTTCGCCGACAGGCGTGCGCTGAAATCTCCTGAAGCGATTTCCAGCCATTGCCTGTGGCGTTCTTCGAGAAGCTGAAACTCCAGGATCAGCCGCCTGCCTGCATCGGTAAGCCGGCTGCCGCCGCCTCTCGTGCCGCCGCTGGCGCTTTCCACCAGCGGCATGCCCATGGCGTTGTTCATCGCGTCGACCGCGTCCCATGCGCTCTTGTAGCTCATTCTCATCGCGCTGGCCGCCCTGGAGATCGAACCCGTCACCTCGATCTGGCGCAGCAGTTCCAGCCTGCCCTTGCCGAGCAGTGATTTGCCGTTGATGCGCAGCCAGACCCGGCCCTGAACTTCTATGGTTTTGCTAGTCATACTCGCATTAAATCATCATTGGCCGCCGCAGGATAAGCCGCTAAGCTGGGCGAGGTTTGTGATTTTGTTCCGGAATAGGAGAAAAGAATGAAAAAACCATTCATGTTCGTGATGCTGGCGCTCATGCCCGGCCTGGCCGCGGCAGCGGAAAATTACGTCGCCATTTACAAGACCCAGGGCAGTTATGCCGATGTGCGCGATTTCGTGCGCATCGGCATCGAATCCGAAGGGCTGGTGATCAACAGTGTCGGCCATATTGCCGACATGCTGGAACGCACCGGCAAGGATGTCGGCTCGACCAGGCAGGTTTACGAGGGCGGCGAGCAGTTCGAATTCTGCAGTTCCACGCTTTCGCGCGCCATGATGGAGGCCGACCCGCATGCCATCGCCCTGTGCCCGTTCATCATTTCCGTGTACAAGATGCCCGGGGACAAGACTGTCTACGTGTCCTACCGCAAGCCTGCGCAGACCAGGAATCCGAAACTGAGGAAAGTGCTGGTCGACATCGAGAAGCTGCAGGTCAAGATCATCAAGGGCGCCATAGAGTAATTCACTGCGCAGAGCGGTAGAATCCAGCCTATGCAGACTTCAACAGCCATCAAGTGAGCGGTTTCCTGGCCGTGGGCGTGGGCGCCATGCTGGGCGCCTGGCTGCGCTGGGGGCTGGGCCTGTGGCTCAACCCCGTTTATCCCGCGCTGCCTGCAGGCACGCTGGCTGCGAACCTGATCGGCGGCTATTTTATCGGCGTGGCCATCGCCTTCTTCTCGCAGCATCCCGGCCTGGCGCCAGAATGGCGCCTGCTGCTCATCACCGGTTTTCTCGGTGCGCTCACCACTTTTTCCACGTTTTCCGCCGAAGTCGTCACCATGATCGCACGCGGGCAGCATGCCTGGGCGCTGGCGACGGCCGCGCTGCACCTGTTTGGTTCGCTGGGCGCGACCGGTCTGGGGCTGTGGACTTTCAAACTCATTCGGGGATAAAGATGAACGCCGTCATGCTGCGCCTGTTCACTGAGGAAGATCACAAGCACCAGGGCCGACTGGTCTACGAATGGCTGCTGGAGTCGGCCCGTGAGCTCGGTATACCGGGCGGCTCGGCATTCCGCGCCATCGCCGGCTACGGCCACGACGGCCGCATGCGCGAGGACACTTTCTTCGAACTCGGAGGCAAACTGCCGGTAGAGGTCATGTTTGCCGCCACCGCCGAGCAGGCCGATGCGCTGTTGACCAAGCTGGCTGCAGAAGGCTTGCGGCTGTTTTATATCCGCACGGCGGCGGAAACCGGCACCACCGGTTGATTGATGGATCTCACCTTACAGTTCCTGCTGTTCGTCGCATCGCTGCTGGCCAATTTCTTTTCCGCCCTGTCCGGAGGCGGGGCCGGGTTGATCCAGTTCCCCATCCTGATTTTCCTCGGCTTGTCATTCAGCGTGGCGCTGGCCACGCACAAGCTCGCCAGTGTGGCCCTGGGCATCGGTGCCACCGTGCGGCACCTGAAGGAAAGCCATCTGGCCCGGCGCGAGTCGCTCATCATCCTGGGGGCAGGTTTGCCGGGCGTGGTGGTCGGTGCCTCCGTCATCCTGCAGGTGCCGGAAGACCTCGCCACCTTCCTGCTGGGCCTGCTCACGCTGAGCCTGGGCGTGTATTCCATCTTCAGGCCCCAGCTCGGCATGGAATACGCGCCGCGCAACTGGCAGGGCGGCGGCCTCGTTGCCGGCATGCTGGGCCTGTTCGTGGTCGGCTTTCTCAACGGCTCCATCACCTCGGGCACCGGGCTTTTCCTCACCATCTGGCTGATCCGCCATTTCGGCCTGGATTACAAGCGCGCCGTGGCCTACACCCTGGTGCTGTGCGGCTTGTTCTGGAACGGCACCGGCGCCCTGGTGCTGGGCTATCTCGGCACCATCGCCTGGGACTGGATGCCGGCCCTGCTTGCGGGCTCGATACTCGGCGGTTATCTTGGCAGCCATGTCGCCATCAGGAAGGGCAATCTGTGGATCAAGCGCTCGTTCGAGATCGTGACCATCCTGATCGGCCTGAAGTTGATGATATGACTGACGAGGACTACATGCGCGAAGCCCTGGCCCAGGCCAGGCTGGCCCGGGAAAAGGGTGAAGTGCCAGTGGGCGCGGTGGTGGTGAAGGACGGCGCCGTCGTCGGGCGCGGCTACAACCAGCCCATTTCCAGCCACGACCCCAGCGCGCACGCCGAGGTCATGGCCCTGCGCGACGCGGCGAAGAACGTCGGCAATTACCGCCTGGTCGATTCCACGCTATACGTGACCTTCGAGCCCTGCGCCATGTGCGCCGGTGCCGTCTTCCATGCCCGGGTGAAACGCGTGGTGTACGGGGCGGCCGAATACAAGACCGGCGCGGCGGGCAGCATCGTCAACCTGTTCGCCGAGCCGAAACTGAATTTCCACGCCGAAATCGAGGGCGGCCTGCTGGCCGAGGAATGCGGCAAGCTCGTGAGCGACTTCTTCGCCGAGCGCCGGCGCCAGAACAAGGACGATCAATAATGGGCAAACACCTCATCGAGATCGACAGCCGGCTGCAGCGTTTGTACCTGTGGGAGAACCAGCCTGACCCCCGGGACAGACAGCTGATCCGCGAATACCCGGTATCCACCGCCAGGAATGGGCTGGGCGAGCGCAACGGCAGCTTCTGCACCCCGCGCGGGCGCCATCGCATTGCCGAAAAGATCGGCGAAGGCCGGCCCATGTTCGCAGTGTTCAAGGCGCGCGTGGCCACGGGCGAAATCTGGTCGCCGCCGCTTTCCGCCAGCGAGCCTGGACGCGACTGGATGCTCACCCGCATCCTTTGGCTGGAAGGACTGGAAGAGGGGAAGAACAAGGGCGGCAGCGTCGATACCCATGCGCGCTACATTTATATCCACGGCACCGACGAGGAACATCTGCTCGGCGTGCCGGTCTCCCATGGCTGCATCCGCATGAAAAACGCGGACGTCGTCGACCTCTTCAATCTGGTCGAAACGGGCACCGAAGTCGATATCAGCTGACAAAAAAACGCCCGCAGCTGCGGGCATGGACAACTAGGCTGTCAAGGGAAGTACAGCAGGGTTACCTGGGTTGCATGCCGACGCAAGCGCCTGGCGTGCTTGTTGTTATGGGCATTGCCGCACCAGCGGCATTAATCAATGCCCGTGGTGTTTTTTAAAACGGCGCTTCCCGGGCATTCTTGAGGGCCTTTGTGCGGTTGCCGCACAAAGGCTTTTTTCATGGCAATCAGATGCCGCGCAACAGCTCGTTGATGCCGACTTTGCTCAAGGTCTTCTCGTCCACTTTCTTGACGATCACTGCGCAGTACAGGCTGTACTTGCCGTCCCTGGAGGGCAGGTTGCCCGATACCACCACCGAGCCGGCGGGCACGCGGCCGTAATGCACTTCGCCGGTCTCGCGGTCGTAGATCTTGGTGCTCTGGCCGATGTAGACGCCCATGGAGATGACGCAGTTGTCCTCGACGATGACGCCCTCCACCACCTCGGAGCGCGCGCCGACGAAGCAGTTGTCGCCGATGATGGTGGGATTGGCCTGCACCGGCTCGAGCACGCCGCCGATGCCGACGCC
>DISR01000084.1 GCA_002421825.1 Thiobacillus sp. UBA6205
TGTGGTCGAGAAGATACGCACCCCCCAGAGCCAGGAGCACCAGTGCGGCAATGTTACCAACGAGGCGGGTGGGGTGATAGGGCGGTGGTTTCATCAGGGGGCGAAGTGAGGGAGGGGCCGAACCAGCATAGGCGAAATCCGGCGGAGGAGAAGAGGGAATTGACGGAGTAATAGCGCACTTATACATTGCTTCGCAACATAGGTGCTCCGGCCGCCACGGGGGTGGCGTGTGGCCGGAAAGGCAGGCCCTGGCGGGCCTCGTTTTATAAAGGTGGCAGGGGTGCCACCATGGGGGAACAGCGTGGCGATTTACCACTTCTCAGGGCAGATCCTGGGCCGCAAGGCCAAACAGAATCCTGATGGAAGTTGGCGCCCCGGCTCCAAAGCGGCTGCTGCTGCCGCCTATCGCAGCGGCTCCCAGGTACGGGACTATCGCACCGGCGAAATCCACGACTACCGCCGCAGGGGAGGTGTGGCCCATGCCGAAATCATGGCGCCGATCGGCGCCGCTGCGTGGTTGGAAGACCGTGAGTTGTTATGGGCCACGGTCGAGCGCATGGAGAAGCGCGAAGACGCACAGCTTGCCCGTGAGTTCAACATGGCGCTGCCTCACGAGCTGAACCATACCCAGCGGCTTGAGCTGGTGCGCAGTTTCGTTCAGGCGCACTTCGTCAACCGGGGCATGGTGGCGGATATCGCCTTGCATGACCCAGTGCCGGAGCAGGGGCAGAGCCGCCACAATTACCATGCCCATGTCATGTTGACATTGCGCCGGGCAACCCCGGACGGACTGGATCCCGTGAAGACACGGGAATGGAACAGCAAGGAGCTGTTGAATCTGTGGCGGGCCGAATGGGCGGTGTCCTGCAATGCCGCGCTGGCGCGCGCGGGGCGGCAGGTGCGGGTTGACCACCGCACCCTTGTGGCGCAGCGGGACGACGCCTTGCAGCGCAAGGACATGGCCCGCGCCGCCGAGCTGAATCGCGCGCCGGAAATCCACGTCGGGCCGAGGGCACGGCAGGCGGTGCGCCACCAGCGCCCGCCGGTCAGCCGGGTGCGCGAGGTGGGGGCGGTGAAGGCGCGCGCTCCGGGGCAAGCCCCGGCCAAGCGCGTACGCGAGTATCCGGCGCGCGACAGCGGCACGCGGCTGGACTGGCTGGAGCGGATTGTTGTCGGCAACGACGAGCGGCTACGCCGTGACGTTGAGCGCATCAACCGGCGCTTTGACCGCTACCAGCGCAAGATGGACTATTGGGAGCGGCGCATCACCTTCTGGACGGAAGGCAGGCTCAAAGGCAGCCAGTTCCGGTTCAACCGCTGGAAAGCCGCCGAGGAGGAGAAGCAGCGCCGCCAGAAGGCCGAGCACGCCCGCAAGCGGTTCCGGCAGCTTGTCGGCATGATGAAGCAGCTTGACGAGCTGATGCGGCTGGGCGGCAACCGGCGCGAGCGCGGGCTTGTGCGTATCCGCGAGCTGGAAGGGTGGGCGCGGCTGGCCCAGCCGAGGACACGCAGCCGTGCGCCGGGGCGCAAGCGCGGCCTGTTCGACTAGGAGCAGGCCGGGGGCGGAGACGCAGGCTCACCGTGGGCCGCCGCCTGCGGCGCAGGGTCGAACCGTTCCGGCGGTTGCGGCTCCTGCGTGAACCCTTGCGGGATGGCCTCCCATCTGTCCCACAGGCCGCGCCAGCGCCACATCTTGCGGTAATCGAGGCGCTTGCCGAAGATGGGGAACGGGCAGTTACGCAGCTTCACAATCACCTTGGTCAGCGGCAGGCGCTGGATTTCGGCGCTGTCGAGCAGCCAGTAATTGCTGTCGGACTGGCTTTGCGACTGGCTCCGGCGCTCCCAGCCGGAGGCGGACGAGCTGACGCTTGCCGATTGCGATTCCGCCGGGGTGTGGCCCAGCATGGTGGCGACATAGGTGGCGGTTTCGTTGTCGTTGACCCCGAAGAACAGCCGCGCCGAGGCGTTCGCCAGGAACGCGGCGGCGTTGTCGCCGTAGATTTTGGCGACCTGCGGCAGGTTCTGCCAAATCAGCACCGGGGTGCAGTAGGCGCGCAGCAGGCCGGATTGTTTTTCCAGCACGTCGAGGCGACCGAGCACGGCCACCTCGTCGAGCAGGAGCACCACCTTGCGGCGGGGTTTGCGGGCCTTGGCGCGGGTGAGGGTCTTGAGGGTGCAACCGACCATGACTCGCAGCCAGCGGGAATACACGTCGAGCAGGTCTTCATCGACGCAGAGGAACAGGGTGCCGGTGCCCTCCACCAGTTCGGAGAGCCGGAAGGTCGAGCTGGAGGACAGCTTGCCCGCCGGGCTGGTGGCTGACCACGGTTCGGTGGCCTTCTGCACGTTGGAGAGGATGGACTGAAACTCTTCGGAAAAGTCCCCGCCGGAGTCCACCGCGCTGGTGAGGATGCCGCCAATGATTTCCCGCGCGGCGGGAGAGGGGGAATGCCCGGCGATATGCGTCAGCAGGGTGATGAAGGTCTCGCGCTGGCCGGCGGAGAGCCGGCGCACTGTGGACAGGGTGCGGCTGGGCGCGGGTTCGCTGTGCAGGACGTGCAGCACCAGTCCCTTGACCAGAGAGGTGGCCTTGTCATCCCAGTGGGATTCCCGCGCGTCGGGAACGACGAGCAGGCGGGCGAGCGCTTCGGCGTCATCGGTTTCCTGCGGCGTGCCCGCGCGCACCATGTCGAGCGGGTTGAACCGTTCGGAATGTATGAGGTCGGTGGGATTGAGCATCCACACCTTGCCGAAGCGGGCGCGCTGGCGGCGGGTGATGGCGTAATTTTCGCCCTTGGGGTCGGTGACGACCATCGAGCCGCGA
>DISR01000091.1 GCA_002421825.1 Thiobacillus sp. UBA6205
AGCTGTACATCGGCGGCAACGGCGGCATCAAGACCGAGGCCGGCGAGTTCTTCGTCAAGGTGAAGAGCGCCGAGGAGGTCATGGAATACAGCCTGGCGTTCCTCCAGCTCTACCGCGAGGAAGCCTTCTACCTCGAACGCACCGTGCACTACCTACAGCGCGTCGGCATGGATCACATCAAGAAGGCCGTATTGAACGACGCCGAGCGACGCAAGGCCCTGTACCAACGGCTGCTGTTCTCGCTTTCCTTCGAGCAGGACCCGTGGCAGGAGCAGCTCTCCAAGCCGCAGCTGAAGAAGGAATTCGACCGCATCGCCGTCAAGCAGCTGGAAACCGAAAACGCCTGACAACACAAACTGGAGAACACCATGAACTGGCTCGATATCTGCGCCCTGGATGAGATCAACCCGCTTGGCTCGCGCATCATCGCCGGCCCCAAGGGTGACATCGCGATCTTCCGCACCTCCGACGATCAGGTCTTCGCCCTCGACGACCGTTGCCCACACAAGGGCGGCCCGCTCTCGCAGGGGATCGTCTACGGCAAGCAGGTCGCATGCCCGTTGCACAACTGGCAGATCGATCTGGCCAGCGGCGAAGCGCTTGCGCCAGATGTGGGTTGCGCCCATCGCCATGAGGCGCGCGTCGAGAATGGTCGTGTAAAGCTGGCGCTGAATAACGCAGCCAAATGTGCCTGATACAACCGGCGAAGCGGTGGACAAGCAAAGCGCTGTCCACCCTACGACGTTGCCCCCGCTCGATCTTTCAGGAGAACACGCCATGCGTATGACAACCGCCTCGACCTGCTGCTATTGCGGCGTCGGCTGTGGCGTGCTGATCGAGCACGACGGCGAGCGCATCCTCGACGTGGCTGGCGACCCAAAGCACCCGGCCAACTTCGGCAAGCTGTGCAGCAAGGGGTCGACCCTGCACCTGACCGGCGACCTCGATGCTCGCGCGCTCTACCCCGAGCTGCGCCTTGGCAAGGACCTGGCCCGCAGCCGTACCGACTGGGACAGTGCACTGGAACATGCGGCCAACGTATTCGCCGAGACCATCCGCGAACACGGTCCGGACAGCGTCGCCTTCTATGTCTCCGGCCAGTTGCTGACCGAGGACTATTACGCCTTCAACAAACTGGCCCGCGCCCTGGTTGGCACCAACAACCTGGATTCCAACTCGCGGCTGTGCATGTCCTCGGCGGTGGTCGGCTACAAGCGCAGCCTGGGCGCCGACGCCCCGCCCTGCTCCTACGAGGACATCGAGCAGGCCGACTGCCTGCTGATCGCCGGCAGCAACATGGCCTACGCGCATCCGGTGCTGTTCCGCCGACTGGAGGAAGCCAAGGCGAAGCGACCGGAGATGACCATCATCGTCGTCGACCCGCGGCGCACCGACACCAGCGAGCTGGCCGACCTGCACCTGCCGATCCTGCCGGGCACCGATGTCGCGCTGTTCCACGGCCTGCTGCATATCCTCATGTGGGAAGGCTGGATCGACCGCCGCTTCATCGATGCCCATACCGAAGGCTTCGATGCGCTGAAAAGCCTGGTGCGAGACTACACCCCGGCAATGGTCGCCGACCTCTGCGGCATCTCTGTAGATGATCTGCAAACCTGTGCACGGCTGATCGGTAGCGCGCCTGCTTTCCTCTCGCTTTGGTGCATGGGCCTGAACCAGTCCACCGCCGGCAGCGCGAAGAACAGTGCACTGATCAACCTGCACCTGGCCACCGGACAGATCGGCAAGCCAGGCGCCGGCCCCTTCTCGCTCACCGGCCAACCGAACGCCATGGGCGGACGCGAAACCGGCAGCCTGTCCAATCTGCTACCCGGCCACCGCGACGCAGCCAATGCCGAACACCGCGCCGAAGTGGCGGACTACTGGGGGGTCGAGCAGCTGTCCAAGCAGCCTGGACTGTCCGCCATCGAGCTGTTCGAGGCGGTGCGCGCAGGCAAGATCAAGGCGCTGTGGATCGCCTGCACCAACCCCGCACAGTCGCTGCCGGACCAGCAGAAAGTCCATGAAGCCCTGGCCACCTGCCCCTTCGTCGTGGTGCAGGAAGCCTTCTTCACCACCGAAACCTGCCGCCACGCCGACCTCCTGCTGCCGGCCGCGAGCTGGGGCGAAAAGGAAGGCACGGTAACCAATTCAGAGCGTCGCATCAGCCACGTGCACCGCGCCGTGCCGGCCCCAGGCGAAGCCCGTGCGGACTGGGCGATTACCTGTGACTTCGCCCGGCGTCTGGAAAGCCGCCTGCGTCCCTGTGAGCCAAGCCTGTTTGCCTTCGAGGATGCCGAAGCGCTGTTCGAGGAGTACAAGCCGCTCACCGCCGGTCGCGATCTGGACTACAGCGGCCTGAGCTATGCCGTGCTCGATACGCTCGGCCCGCAGCAATGGCCTTTCCCGCAGGGCAGCAAACACGGCACCGCGCGGCTGTATGGCGACGGTGTGTTTCCCACTGCCAATGGCCGCGCTCGTTTTATCGCCGAGCACTACCAGGCGCCGAAGGAAAAGCGCGAGGCGCGCTATCCGTTGACGCTCAATACCGGCCGGCTGCGCGATCAGTGGCACGGCATGAGCCGTACCGGCACCGCGGCGCGGCTGTTCGGCCATGTCGAAGAAGCACTGCTCTGCATGAATGCCGAGGACATGCGTCGCCGGCGCCTGCTGGACGGCCAGCTGGTGAACGTGAAGAGTCGTCGCGGCAGCCTGATCCTCCCGGTGCAGAAGGATGACAGTCTGCGCGCCGGCCAGGCCTTCCTGCCGATGCACTGGGGTGATCGTTTCCTCAAGGGGCTGGGCTGCAACGTGCTGACCCTGGCCAGCGTCGACCCTTTGTCGAAGCAGCCTGAGCTCAAGCACGCCGGCATTGAAGTGGAACAGGTCGAATTGCCCTGGCAGTTCTTCGCGCTAGTTGAAGGCGACGTGCAGCAGCGCTTCGAGGCATTGCGGCCATTGTTCGAAACCTTCGACTACGCCAGTTTCAGCCTCGGCGGGCGCGAACGCTCGGCATTGCTGATCCGCGCCGCCCGGGAAGCCGCGCCAACGACTGCCGAGCTGGACGCCATCGACCGCCTGCTCGGCCTTGACGACGGCCCGGTACTGGCCTATGACGACCCGCGTCGTGCAGTCGGCAAGCGCGTACGCATCGAGGACGGCCGCATCGTTGCCCTGCGCCTGGCCGGCGAAACCGCCGCCCGGCAGTGGCTGCGCGGGTTCTGGGAAAGCGGCAGTGCCGACGCCGAGCTGCGTCGCTGGCTGCTGGCACCGCTCAGTGCGCCGCCTGGCGGCGCGACGATCAACACCGACCGCACCCTGTGCAATTGCATGAACGTCAGCCAAAGCAAGGTCCGCGCAGGCATCGAGCGCGGCCTGGACCTCGCTGGGCTCAAGCAGGAACTCGGTTGCGGCACCAGCTGTGGCTCCTGCGTGCCCGAAATCAAGCGTCTGCTGGCCAGTCAGCCGGAACGCACATTTCTCTGATACCAACCAAGACGAGGATTACCCATGAGCACAAAAGTCTGGCTGGTAGGCGCCGGCCCTGGCGACCCGGAACTGCTGACCCTCAAGGCCGTGCGCGCGCTGGGCGAGGCGCAGGTGGTGATGATCGATGACCTGGTCAACCCCGCCGTGCTCGAACACTGCCCCAACGCACGCATCATCCCCGTGGGCAAGCGCGGCGGCTGCCGCTCCACGCCGCAAGCCTTTATCCACCGTCTGATGCTGCGTTACGCCCGCCAGGGCAAGTGCGTGGTGCGCCTCAAGGGTGGCGATCCGTGCATCTTCGGCCGCGGTGGCGAAGAAGCCGAATGGCTGTCGGCACGCGGCATCGAGGTCGAGCTGGTCAACGGCATCACCGCGGGCCTGGCCGGCGCGACCCAATGCGGCATCTCGCTGACGCAGCGCGGCGTCGCCCGCGGCGTCACCCTGGTCACAGCGCACACACTCGACGACAGCAGTCCGGAATGGC
>DISR01000003.1 GCA_002421825.1 Thiobacillus sp. UBA6205
GCAGCGGTGTTGTAGGAGGCCCGCCCCCGGGCCGATGGGTTGGGGAAGGCCAATCGCGGCGAGGGCGCCGCTCCCACAAAAGCACAGCCCCACCCAGGGGGTGTTGTAGGAGGCTCGCCCTCGGGCCGATGGGTTGGGGTTGAATCGCGGCGAGGGCGCCGCTCCCACAAAGGCACAGCTCCCACAAAGGCACAGCTCCCAAAGGGGTGGAGGGGTGGTCAATCGCCATGTCCGGCCGGTTGAAACAACGCGCTCAACTGCGTACGAATTCCAGCAGGGGCCGTATGTCCTTGGCGTCTGCCGCCCGCAGTGCGGCGACATAAGCCCGGCGGGTTTGTCCCGCATCGACGAGATTTGCCCGGCCTCAGGAGAAGCGCGGCTGCCCCTGCGCCGCCAGCAGCAGGTCGGTCGCCAGTCGCGCATGGCGGCCGTTTCCGTTTGGAAAGGGGTGTATCCATACCAGCCGGTGGTGGAAGCGCGCGGCAATCTCGTCCGCCGGGTAGGTATTGTGTTCGATCCAATAGCGGCAGTCGTCCAGCAGTTGCCGCAGTTCGATGGCGATCCGGTGCGGCGCCACGCCGATGTTGCGCTCGCTGTGGCGGAAAGCCCCGGCCCAGCGCCAGACGCGGTCGAACATGCGTTTGTGCAGGCCTTTCAGGGTCTGCTCCGAAAGCACGTCGCGCTTGCGCGCGAAGGCCCATTCTTCGGCGGCCAGGATGTTTTCCTGCTCGGCCTGGTTCAGTTCGCGGCGCAGGGTGATGTAGGACGGAATCAGGCCTTCGCGCTCTTCATGGGCAAGGGGCGTGGCGGCGTCATCCTGCTCGAAGAGCGGGTCGCTCATGCGTCTTCTTTCCACAGCCCGGAGCCGGCCTTTTCGATGAGCTGGCGCGCGAGGCGTTCGCGTTGTTCGCTTTCCTCGGCCGGCTCGACTCCCTGGGCTTCGAGCGCCATGCTGTGGCTGATGGCTTCGAGGCGCTTTTGCGCAAGGCGGCGGGCTCGTTCTTCGACCAGCACATCCAGCGGCTGGCGGGGAACCAGGGCATAGACCAGGCGGCAATCCAGCGCCCTCGCCGCCGCTTCGAGGCTTTCGAGGGTTAGGGCTCCCCTGGCTTCTGCCTGTTCGAGGGCGACTATGCGCGGTTGGGTAACCCCCATGCGCCTGGCCAGTTGCGCCGCGGTCATGCCCAGCGCTTCGCGTATGGCCCTGACCCACCCGCGCGGAGGACGTGCGAGTTCCTCTGCGTTGCGCAGGGTATTCAAACGCTTATCAAGTTGACGGCGGGCCGAAGCCCGTTCGGTGGCGCGCATGGGAATCGCCTTTTTGATTGACGGGCTTTATTTAATAACACATATGTTATATGTAAACAACTGTTTAATAATTTATATGTTATTTATTCATAACAGTTTTATTACTCCAAAAGGGGTGCGGTGTTGTAGGAGGCCCGCCCCCGGGCCGATGGGTTGGGGTTAATCGCGGCGAGGGCGCCGCTCCCACAGGGGCGGGGTTCCCACAAGGGGTGCGGGGGTGTAGGAGGCCCGCCCCCGTGCCGATGGGTTGGGGAAGGCCAATCGCGGCGGGGGCGCCGCTCCCACAGGGGCGGCAGCGGGGGTGTAGGAGGCTCGCCCCCGGGCCGATTGGGGGTTGGGGTTTGAATCGCGGCGAGGGCGCCGCTCCTACAAAGGCACATCCCCAAACAGGCCGCAGCGGTGTTGTAGGAGGCCCGCCCTCGGGCCGATGGAGTTTGGGAAGGCCAATCGCGGCGAGGGCGCCGCTCCCACAGGGGCGGAGGGGAAGGCCAATCGCGGCGGGGGCGCCNNGGGGGCGCCGCTCCCACAAAGGCGTGGTTCCCACAAAGGGGGGGCGCTAAGTCCTCCGGCTAGTCGCGCTTGTAGACGTCTTCCAGGCGCACGATGTCGTCTTCGCCCAGATATTCGCCGGACTGGATTTCGACGATGTGCAGGGGTTCGGCGGCGGGGTTTTCCAGGCGGTGGACCATGCCGGCGGGGATGTAGGTGGACTGGTTTTCGTGCAGGGTGAGGAGGTCTTCGCCGCGGGTGACGCGGGCGGTGCCGTTGACGACGACCCAGTGTTCGCTGCGGTGCCGGTGGCTTTGCAGGGAGATCTTGGCGCCGGGCTTGAGCATGATTCTCTTGACCTGGAAGCGTTCGCCCATGTCGCGCTGTTCAAACCAGCCCCAGGGGCGGAATACGCGGGTGTGGCACAGGTGTTCGCCGCGGGCATCGTCGTGCAGGCGCTCGACGATTTTCTTCACTTCCTGCGCCCGGTTCTTGGGCGCGACCATGACGGCGTCGGCGGTCTCGACGATGATCATGTCGTCCACGCCGATGGCGGCGACCATGCGGCTTTCGGCGCGCACGTAGGAGTTGCCGACGTTTTCCAGCAGCACGTCGCCGCGCACGATGTTGCCGTTGCCGTCGCGGCCCTGGGCGGTCTGCCACAGCGAGGACCAGGAGCCGACGTCGCTCCAGCCGATGTCGACGGGGATGACGGCGGCGTCGCGGGTCTTTTCCATGACGGCGTAGTCGACGGATTCGGACGGGCAGGCTTCGAAGGCGACGGCATCCAGGCGGCAGAAGTCGAGGTCGCTCTTGCGCTGCTGCCAGGCGGCGCGCGCGCCGGCGAGGATGTCGGGGCGGTAGCTGGCGAGTTCTTCCAGGTAGTGCGCGGCCTTGAACACGAACATGCCGCTGTTCCAGTGGTAGTCGCCGGCTTGCAGGTAGGCTTCGGCGGCGGCCTGGTCGGGTTTTTCGGCGAAGGCGCGCACGCGGTATGCGCCGTCGAGGCCGGCCAGCGCTTCGCCGCGGCGGATGTAGCCGTAGCCGGTTTCGGGCGCGTCGGGCTTGACGCCGAAGGTGACGAGGAAGTCCTGCTCGGCGGCGCGCACGGCCTGGGCGATGGCGGCGTGGAAGCCCTTGACGTCGGCGATGAGGTGGTCGGCGGGCAGCACCAGCATGATGCCGTCGGTCTCGTGCTCCATCAGCGCGAGCGCGGCAATGGCGACCGCCGGCGCGGTGTTGCGGCCCACGGGTTCGAGCAGCAGGACGGGTTTTTCAACGCCGATTTCCAGCATCTGCTCGGCCACCAGGAAGCGGTGCTCGTTGTTGCACACGACCATGGGCGCGCCGGCGTCGGGCAGGCCGGAAAGGCGCAGCAGGGTGTCCTGCAGCATGGAACGCTCGGAAACCAGGGGCAAAAGCTGCTTGGGCAGCGCGGCGCGCGACAGCGGCCACAGCCGCGTGCCCGAACCGCCGGAAAGAATGACGGGATGGATCATGGTGCGGATTGTCGCCTATTTGCGTTTGGCCGTCATCGCGTGAGTGCGGCGCCGGTGTGGGGGTTTATGTTTTTTTTGTGGGAGCGGCGCCCCCGCC
>DISR01000044.1:0-136 GCA_002421825.1 Thiobacillus sp. UBA6205
GAAGGGGGAAGGGGGAAGGGTAAAACCCTGCGCACCCTGGCGACCGAAGCCGTGGATGCAACCGAATTTTTCCCGGCCTGGGGCCGCGCGCGTCTGGAAGCGATGATGAAGAACCGTCCCGACTGGTGCATCTCGC
>DISR01000044.1:261-63186 GCA_002421825.1 Thiobacillus sp. UBA6205
GCCGACCTCTATCTGGAAGGCTCCGACCAGCACCGCGGCTGGTTCCAGAGCTCGCTCCTGACCGGCTGCGCCAGCGACGGCCGCGCGCCCTACAAGGCGCTGTTGACGCACGGCTTCGTGGTCGACGGCCAGGGCCGCAAGATGAGCAAGTCCAAGGGCAACGTGGTGGCGCCGCAGAAGGTCATGGACCAGTACGGCGCCGACATCCTGCGCCTGTGGGTGGCGACCACCGATTATTCCGGCGAGCTGTCCATCTCCGACGAGATCCTCAAGCGCGTGGTGGAAAGCTATCGACGCTTGCGCAACACCCTGCGCTTTTTGCTCGCCAACACCGACGACTTCGATCCCGCAACGCAATCGATGCCGGTTGGCGAATGGCTGGAAATCGATCGCTACGCCCTGGCCCTGACGCGCAAGCTGCAGGAAGAACTCGCCGCGCATTACGCCGCCTACGAATTCCATCTTGTGGCGCAAAAGCTGCAGAGCTTCTGCTCCGAGGACCTCGGCGGCTTCTACCTCGACATCCTCAAGGACCGCCTCTACACCACGGCCAAGGACTCGAAGGCGCGCCGCGTGGCGCAGAACGCGCTCTACCACATCACCCAGGCGCTGACCCGGCTGATGGCGCCCATCCTCTCCTTCACCGGCGAAGAAGTGCACGCCGTGCTGGGCAGAAACAATGAGGACAGCGTGTTCTTCCACACCTGGCATGCGCTGCCCGAGCAGGCCGGAGAAACCGAACTCCTGGCGCGCTGGGAAAGCATCCGTGACTACCGCGCGCAGGTGCTCAAGGAACTGGAAAACGCACGCGCCGCCTCCCAGATCGGTTCCTCGCTGCAGGCCGAAGTGATTTTGCACGTACAACCCGAGACCCATGCCCTGCTCGCTTCGCTGGGCGACGACCTGCGCTTCGTGCTGATCACTTCCCGCGCCGAACTGGTGCCGGCCGAGGAGAACCGCATCCTGGTCATCGCCTCCGGCCATGCCAAATGCGAGCGCTGCTGGCATTACCGCGAGGACGTTGGCGCCAATACCGAACATCCGCAACTGTGCGGCCGCTGTGTGAGCAACCTCTTCGGCCAGGGCGAGGCGCGACAGCATGCATAAGTGGCTTTGGCTCGCCGCCCTGGTCTTTGCCGTCGACCAGATCAGCAAATGGGCAATCTTCCTCGGCATGGAATACCACGCCATGATTCCGGTGTTGCCTGTCTTCAGCATCGTGCACGTGCACAATACCGGCGCGGCCTTCAGCTTCCTGGCCGACGCCGGCGGCTGGCAGCGCTGGTTCTTTCTCGGCGTCGGCGTCGGCGCCAGCGCCTTCATCCTGCACCTGCTGCGCAGGCACCACGATGATGCGCTCATGGCCGGCGGCCTCGCCCTCATCCTCGGCGGCGCGCTCGGCAACGTATTCGACCGCGTATGGCACGGCTTCGTGGTCGACTTCCTCTATTTCCATTACCAGACTTGGGCCTTCCCTGCCTTCAATGTGGCCGATTCCGCCATCACCGTGGGCGCGGGCCTGCTGATCTGGGACAGCCTGAAGCGCAAATCTCCATGAGCGAGGCCGCCGTCGCCTGGGGCGATACCATCCGGCTTCGCTACGCCATCCGCTTCCGCAACGGCGAGGAAATCGTATCCAACTTCGAGGAGGCCGAACCCGACACCCTCACCCTTGGCGACGGCACGCTGGCGCAATCGCTGGAACAGTGGCTGATCGGCTTGAAGCCCGGCGAACGGCACGTGTTCCTGCTGGAACCCTGGCAGGCTTTCGGCGTGAGCAGCGAGGAATTGCTGCAAACCCTCAAGCCGCAGGACATCCCGCCCGGCATGCAACTCGAGCCCGGCACCCTGGTCGAATTCGAACTGCCCAACGGCCAGACCCTGGCCGGCAGCATTCTCGATGTCGGCCCCGAGGGCGTCAGGGTGGATTTCAACCATCCCCTCGCCGACTGTCCCATCGAATTCGAAGTGGAAGTCGTGGCCATCCACAAGGACAAGCAGGCATGAGCAAACCGCAAACCATCTTCCTCGCCACCCCGCGCGGCTTCTGCGCCGGCGTGGACCGCGCCATCGCCATCGTCGAACGCGCCCTGGAAAAGTTCGGCGCGCCCATCTACGTGCGCCACGAGGTCGTGCACAACGCCTATGTCGTCAATGACCTTCGGCATAAGGGTGCAATCTTCGTCGAGGAACTGGACGAAGTGCCGGCCGGCGCCACGGTCATCTTCAGCGCGCATGGGGTTTCCCAGTCCGTGCGGCACGAGGCCGAGCAACGCGGTTTGAACGTGTTCGACGCCACCTGTCCGCTGGTCACCAAGGTGCACGTGGAAGTCGCGCGCATGCGCGACAAGGGCCTGGAAATCATCATGATCGGCCACAAGGGCCACCCCGAGGTCGAGGGCACCATGGGCCAGAGCGCGGGCGGCATGTACCTGGTGGAAACGCCGGAGGACGTGGCGAAGCTTCAGGTTTCCGATCCCGACAAGCTGGCCTACGTCACCCAGACCACGTTGTCGGTCGATGACGCGGCGCGTGTGGTCGAGGCGCTGCGCGCAAGATTTCCCAACATCGTCGGCCCCAGGAAGGACGACATCTGCTACGCCACGCAGAACCGCCAGGACGCAGTGAAGACGCTTGCCGCCGAATGCGACCTGGTCATCGTGGTCGGTTCGCCCAACAGCTCCAATTCCAACCGCCTGCGCGAGGTCGCCGAAAACCTCGGCGTGCCCGCCTATCTGGTGGATGACGAAACCGGCATCGAGCCGCAATGGCTCGAGGGCAAATCCCGCATCGGCATCACCGCCGGCGCTTCGGCGCCGGAAATCCTGGTCAAGCGCGTCACCGAGCGCCTGAAAAAACTCGGGGCCACCGAAGTGGCCCCGCTCGACGGGCTGCAGGAGAAGGTCAGCTTCCCTTTGCCCAAGGGGTTGTGATCGCCGTCTAACCTGGATATTTCACCGGATTGCGGGATGATGGCGAGGCAATTGGCGAGCAGATTTGCGCATCCCGCGCCAAGCCCATGGCCGTCGCTATTGGCGCGAAGCGGGGGCGCGAAGATGCCGCCAATGGGCCGCCAGCACCCGCAAAGGCCGGTGCTGCAAATCGGATTCGATGCCGATTGCCCCGCAATCTTGTGTTTACGCGCCTTTCGGTCATTTCCCGGGCCGATCTGGTGAAATATCCGGGTTAAACGCCCCACCGCGCTACTCGCGGGAAAAGTCGGTCTGCCAGTGGCGCGAAGTGTGGATCACCGCAAGCACCCTTATGGCATCTTTCTTCACCCTGTAAATCACCAGATAGGGATAGTGGATCAAAACCAGTTCCCGAGTCCCGCCAACGCTGCCTGCCCGTCCCATCAGCGGATTCTCCGCGAGGACCTGTACCGCCTCGCGAATGGTCTGAATCAGCTTTGCCGCTGCCGTTTTGTTATCTGCCGCAATGGATGCGTGAATCTGCCGCAAATCCGCACCCGACTCTTTCGCCCATTCAATCCGCACGCGTCAGCCCCGCAAACAGCGCTTCGACTTCATCTTCGCTCATCACGCCGGAAGCCTCCGCGGAACTGATCTTGGCCTCCAGCCGGCGACGCTTGGCCAGAACATTTGGCGCTGCCTTGTCCTTGACGGCTCGCTATCAACTTGCCAGTTCCAGCCTTTTTTCGACTTTATTGATTCTGCCATCGACACCATCCAGTCTCCGGCTGATGATGGCCAGATCTTCGTGAAATCCAGCCACCGAACGCTCTACGGAGTTCAGGCGCATTTTCACTGTTTCGACATCTTCGGCGATTTGGTCGACCTTTCCACGGATGTGGCGCAGGTGCTCCAGTACAAGGTTTTCAAGATTGCTGGCCATAAATTACTCCTTTTATCCAATTTGGCATTTACCACATCGCGATGGTCTGAATCACCTTCGCCGCCGCCGTTTTGTCATCTGCCGCAATGGATGCGTGAATCTGCCGCAAATCCGCACCCGACTCTTTCGCCCATTCAATCCGCACGCGTCAGCCCCGCAAACAGCGCTTCGACTTCATCTTCGCTCATCACGCCGGAAGCCTCCGCGGAACTGATCTTGGCCTCCAGCCAGCGACGCTTGGCCAGATAGGATTCCAGCGCTTCGGCGGCGATGAACGATTTGGAGCGACGAGCGCCGGCGGCGATTCTTTCCAGCTCGGCGCGGGTCTCCTCGCTGACCCGGATCGTGATGGTGGCAGACATTCTCGAAACCTCACATTGAATACAATGTACACAATGTATAGCAAAATATCATGCAGCTGCAAATCATTTCCGCAAGTTCGTCCTCCAGCTTCTGCCCGGAAAGGTTAACAGTCTGTTGAAGAACTCCACGGGGCCGCGGCGCGGCTTTCCGGGATGGGATGCGCGAAGCGGCGCGCAGCGAATGGCAACTCCCATTCGCAAGCGGCGCGACAAAGCAGACTGCCCGGAAAGTCACGCCCCGGAGGGTTCTTCAACAGCCTGTTAAACAGGCATCGGCATCACCGCCGGCGCTTCGGCGCCGGAAATCCTGGTCAAGCGCGTCACCGAGCGCCTGAAAAAACTCGGGGCCACCGAAGTGGCCCCGCTCGACGGGCTGCAGGAGAAGGTCAGCTTCCCTTTGCCCAAGGGGCTTTGAGTTCCGGCCACTCCAGGCGGGCGGCGCTCTGCCCGTAGCCCCGCCCGCCAATCTTACTGATACGTGTAGGTGCTGCCCGCCGCATTCAGGTGGATGCACTTGACGCTGCTGAAGCCGCTGTCATCCGTGCCGTTCGTCGACTTGATGGCTGCGCAGATGGTTTGCTTGGTGACTGGTGCGCCCGGGTCGAAGGTCGTGCCTGCCTGTGCGGTATCGAGCGTTCCGGGCGAACAGGCCGTCAGGCTGGTCTTGTTCGCCACAGCACAGGTGTAGATCTTGTAACCGGTCGCGCCCGTCACCGCCGACCAGCTCAGCGTCTTCGGATTGACTCCGACCCAGGCGGGAACCGGCGCGGCGGGCGCCACGGCGGCACCGCTTGTCGCACAGACGTCGAACGCCGACTGCTTGTCCTCGGGGCCGGCGCTGATCGAGGCAGTGGTCTTGGCGCCCGAGCCGTCGCTGGAACTGCAGGTCGCGCTGGCGCTGACATAGCTGGTGCCGTTGCCGGTGATCTTGATCGTGCCGGTCCAGGTCTTGGCGGTCGTGTCCAGGGTTACCGGACAGGTCACGATGCTGCCGTCGAGGGTACAGGCCACGTCGGGCCCGGTGCCGTCCAGCTTGGAAGCAAAGGTGCTGCTGGCGCACTCGTTGCCCCAGCACTTGCCGAGCACATTGGCGGTGGGCCCGAACACCCAGAAATTCCTGCAGTTGACATCGATTGCGCCGGAACTGATGTTGCAGGAATCCTCGGGCACGGTGGCGCTTTCGGTATCGTAGGCAATGTCGCCGCCGACATCGAAGAATCCTCCCGTCGTCCCGGTGGACGCGGATAGCGTGCCGTTGTAACTGCTGCCTGCCGTACAGGTGTAGGTCGCCACGCCCGCAACAGGCGCCGCGATCGTGCAGCTGATGCCGGTCGATGGCGTTGCGGACAGGGTCACATCGGTGCTGGAAGCCAGCGTGGCACTGCTGTTGCCGACGCGAATGTCACCGGATACCAGCGTGGTGCTGGCAGTGGATACCCGCGCGATATTGAGGGAATTGCTTTCGCGCATGCCGCTGCGGTGGTCATCCGGATCGATGCCGACCGGGCCGGCATAGCTGATGGTGCCGGAAGCCGCCAGGCTGCTGTCGTAGTCCACGACGCCGGCCAGCGGCGTGCGCTGGGTGCCGCCGGTCAGCCCGCTGTTGCTGGGCAGCAGGTAGGCCGTGATGTCGGCACTGCCGCCGCTCCCAGACTGGATGAGCGTGAGGCCGCGGCTATAGACGCCGTAGTAGTCGGCAGCCGTCGCCGAAATGTCGGAAATGCTCTCGTTCGTCACCGTGACCACGGAGGCATCGCTCGAGGCCCAGTTGGCCAGCAGGGTCACGTTGACTTCGTTGAACGGCAGGCGGTCGAGCCAGGAAGCGCCGTCATGGATCTTCTCTGCCAGGGCCGCGTAGTAGGTGGCATCCAGCGTGCGCGGCGCGGTCTTGCCGTACACCCGGTCCGCATACAGGGCGCGCGCAAGCAACTGGTTGTAGTCCCCGGGGGTTTGCCCGGCCAGGTTGCGCGTGGCGAGGTCGGATTTGGAGGGCGCGGCGGACTGGCTGATTTCCGTGCAGCCGCTGGCGCTTGCCGCCGTGCAGTCGACACGGGCCTGATACTCGAGATAGTCGATCAGGTAATCCTGGTAGTCCTCCAGCGTGTCATCGACGCTGAGGTAATTGTCGTAAGGCATCACGACCATGTCCAGCGCGCGCCAATCCTGCAGCAGCCGGTAAATGCCGTCCACGCGGGCGAAACGGCAGGCCTCGAGATAGCGGTTGCCGGTCGACTCGGCGACCTCGACCAGGCCCAGTGCAGGATCGTCCGGATCGACATAATTGTAGTGCTTGTGATTGCCGCTCACCGCGTAATCCGCCGCGGGGCGATCCGGGTCGTAGAGCGCGGTGGTCGGACTCGCGGCATTGGGCGCCTCGCTGTCGTGATGGTCGCGGCAGCAGTCGTCGCAGAGGCTGTCCTGGGAATCACCCTGGATGCTCGGCGCGGTGCCGGTCACCTTGGAAATCATCGCGCTGGGCGTCTTGATCTGCAATGTGTTGCCGTCCCAGTAGAAGTAGGAAGCGGAATAGCCGGTACCGCTGCCGGCAAACTCGCACACGCAGTTGACCGTGGCGAACTCGAGTTGAGAATCCTTGGTCGACGAACCGCCCGTGGTGGTGTAGCTCACCGCATCGAATTCGGTGCGCAGGCTGTAGCCCTTGGAGCTCACGTCCGGCAGGGGCTTGCTGGATTCCTTGAACTTGCCGTCGCCGGTGCTGATCGGAACCGGCACCGCATCCGGCACGCCGATGGGCGTATAGCCGACCCGCGGGCCGGGCGACGCGGCGGGGTTGGCGGCGGCGCGCGCCACGTTGGACGGATCGATGCCGTAGATCACGGCCTGCAGGCTGGCTGTCTGGCTCGTGCCCGAATTGTCGGTCCAGCTGATGCTCACGGTCACCAGCTTGAAGTCGGCATCGGTGCAAGCGCCATCGACGCCGGGCGCCGCGCCGATGTTCTCGGAATAGCAGACCGAGGTCCAGTTGCGGGCATAGACCGTGCCGGAAGCCGTCACCGAACCGGATGCCAGCACCAGGTTGCCGCTGCCGTCTTCCTGGCCGCCGGCATCGGCAGCGATCTCGGAGTAGCAGAACGTGCCCGCCGCACAATCGTTGGCGTTATCGCCGTCGCCGTTTTCGTCCACAGCGGGATCGTCCTTCAGCCTGGAAAAGCTCTTCAGGTCATCGAGTTTTTCCTGCGCAAGGCTGGTGGCGACCATGCGCATCTTGACCAGCGTGCCGTCCTGCAGGGCCACTGCCTGAAAGCCCGCCAGCGCCAACAGGCCGATGCCGAGCACGATGGCGGAAAACAGCGCTTCGATCAGGCTGAAGCCGCCTTGTTTCCTGATGTTCTTGATTCGCTTCATGGCCTTCTCCTCACTGCAGGTCCGACCAGCTTCCCGGCAGACGGGTAAGCCCGCGGTTGGAAGCGCTGCGCGACAGGGCGGCGAGCACGTCGGCGTCGTATTCGAGCACAAAGCCGCCGTTCAATTGCAGGTCCACGCCGTCATGCGCGATGATGGCGCCGTGCAGGTGCGCATTGCCGTTGGATATGAGTCTGGGGGTGCCGCCCGAAGGGTCGAACATGTACAGCAGCCCGTAGAACTGGTCGCCGGCGTTGATGGTCGTGTCCCCTTCCACCACCAGCAGCACCGGCGCGTCCGCAGTTCCCACATCGCCGGGCGGATTGCAATCGCCGGTCACCCAGACGATGCCTTCCGTTGCCGAATTGAGTCCGCTGCAGTCTGCCGCGACCGTGGCCTGGTTCTTGACCTGCTGATAGTCTGTTTCCGCCACGCCGAACAGGTACTGGAACAGGTCGGCCGGGAAGTTGGGGTCGTTGCCGACCAGGTCCGGGCCTGTCAGGCCGTTCTTGCTCAAAGCGTCGCCGGAGGGGCAGGCATTGCCGTCGAACTCGCCCATGTGGCAACTGGCAAAGCTGCCTCCCGGCGTAATGGCGCTGTCGGACCACGCCGTCACCGGCACGCCCGAGCCGCCGCCATTGGAGTTGGTGATGATGCTGTAGTTGCCGGAAAGCGGGATGTTGCTGGCCGCGGCCAGCGGGGTATCGACCTCGCCCAGGATCAGGGGGTAGAAATAGGCGCCCTGCTTGGCGATGGACTGGCTGGTGCCATCGGCGGAAAGCCCCCGCGCGACGATGTTGTAGACCAGCTGGTTGCTGTCGCCGCTGCCGGGCGTCATCAGGAACAGGGTAAAGCTGCCGCCTTGCGTCGGGGCCGCCACCAGCCCCGCATTGATGGTGAGGTAGCTCCAGTTCGCGCGGTCGTCCGCGCGGATGGCCACGCAAGGCGCGGTGGTTTCGGTGCCGGCGCAGGCGGTCCAGCCGGAATCGGTGGCATCGGCCACGTCGCCGTCGTCGTTGGCGTCAAGGCCGCTGGAACCGATGCGTTTCCGGTTGATGTTGAGCAGGCTGTAGCCCTGCTCCAGCCCGGCCTCGGCCGCCGCCAGCGCTTCCTTGGTGCGGTAGTCGTTGGCGGCGGATCGGGTGTCCAGCACCAGCACGCCGGCGCCATACAGCGCCAGCAGGCTCAGCAGGACGACCAGCACCAGCGTGACCACGAGGGAAACGCCTTGTTGGCGGAAGGGAGTGGCATGCGTTCTCATCATCACTAGCTCAGCCCGTCGTTGCGCACGCGGATGGTTTCGCGGAAGGTGCGTGACACGGTGGCATCCGCCTTGAGTTGGCCGGTCACGCTGATGGTGTATTCGCGTATCGCGACGGTGAGTCCCGATCCAGTAACAGTCGCAGGGGAATTGTCGGTGACCGAGAACGCCGTGATCTCGACAACGTTGGAGTCGGTCAGGTCTTCCCAGGTGCCGCCGCTGGAACAGGTATCGGTGCCGGCACCGGCGGTGCGGATTTCCACGGCCTTGTTGACGCTGTCGTAGCGATAGCCGAAGCGGCCGACGTCGTAATCGCCGTCGCCGTCGGTATCGAAATCATAATTGATCAGCACGCAGCTGGTCGACACGGTCAGCGCCGACTCGGGGCGCAGGATGCTCCAGCTGCCTTTGGCAATGCCATCGGTCGCGGCGGCAGCGGCAGGCCAGGTTCCGCTGAGCGTTACGGTAAGGGTGCCGCCGCTGTGGGCGGTAATGCTGCCCTGATACACCGTGCCGGCATTGTCGACATGGATCAGCGTGCCGCCGATCGCACGGTCGCCGATGCTGGCAAGCGCGCCGCCGGTCGTGCTGGTCACGCTGACGCTGCCGGTATTGGCGCTAAGCGTCAGCGGAGCGGAAATCGAGGCCCGTGCGACATCGACGGTCGGATCCCAGGAGGTGGCGCGGCGCAGGTCGCGCGTCAGCATCTGCATGGTCTGGCGCAGATCCTGTTCGAGGCGCGCCATCTTGATGTTGTCGTTGCTGCTGCGCAGTGTCGTGAACAGCATCTGCACGGCAGCCGCGACGACGATCATGCCCACCGCGATGCCCACCAGCAGTTCGGCGATGCCGAAGCCTCTCTGTTTGCTCAGCATGTGGCATACCCTCCTATGGTGCCGCTGGGCGAGCACAGGCGGATGCGGCCCGTGCTGCTGACCACGACATTCATGCCGTAGCCGCTGACGGACTGCAACTGGATGGTCTGGGCGTTGACGGTGCCGCGCCTGTGGGTGAAGCCGTAGATGAAATCGTCGCCTGGAGCGCTCAGCACCACGCCATTGAAATCCGCGCCTGCCACCGTGCGGTCGACGCCATCCATCTGGCAGGTGTTGGGCGAAGCGGAACAGTCGCAGGTATTGGCAGCGGTCATCCCGGCGCACCAGCTCGCGCCGCTGCTGGCCGACTGGAACACCACGCGCACGGTGGCGTTGCGCTTGAGCGACTCGCTCTTGGCGTTGACCAGGAAAGCGGCCAGCGTTTCCGCCGCGCGCTTGGTGCGGCTTTTCTCGAAATAGGCATCGAACGAGGGGACAACCAGCGCCAGCAGGATGCCCATGATCACGATCACGGTCATCATCTCGATCAGCGTAAATCCCTGCATCCGCCGCATCGACCGGAACGAGAAGGAGGCTTGGCCCGGCATCGTCATTTCTTCCAGCAGGCCGACGGCGTCTTGGCGCCGTTCTGGTTGATCGTCATCGGCGTGCAGGTCGTGGCGCCGGCCTTGTCGTTGACCTGGCTTTTGCCCGTGACGGCGGTGGCCGTGATGGTATAAGTATTGTCGCCGGCAGCGATGGTGTAGGTGTAATAGTCGTTGCTGCCGGTAAATCCGGCGTTGGCAGGCGTGTTGGTGGTGGCGGTGCCGGCGGCGGTGGCCGTCGCGTCGCTGCGATAGGACACGCGATTGGCGCGCCATTTCTCCAAGCCGAGGCGCATTTGCAGCATTTCGGACTGCGCCTGCGCGCGGCGCGACTGCAGCAGGTACTGATTGTAGTTCGGGACCACGATGGCCAGCAGGATGCCCAGGATCGCGATCACGACCATGATTTCGACCAGGGTAAAGCCCTGCTCCCGAATATGACGCCCTTTGGCTCGCTGCACGCTCGTTTTCTCCATCGATACTTTTCCTCTATGCACTTTAACGGCCAGCCCCGGCCACACCCCAGCCAGGCCGGACAAACGGCCGCTTTGTTAGAATCAGCGGAATTTACTGGAATCCGGCTTTATCTTGAACTTCTTCATTATCGGCGGTGGCGTCGCGGGCTTGAGCACGGCTTATGTGCTGTTGCGGCAGGGACATGGCGTCACCCTTGCCGACGCGAAGCGCCCCGGCCAGTCCTCGTGGGCGGGTGCCGGCATTCTCTGCCCCCTGCCGCCCTGGAAATATGACGAGCCGACGAACCGGCTGGCGCTGGGCGGGATGCGGGCGTGGCCGGAGTGGGCGGCGGAAACCGCGCGCCTGTCCGGCCACGATCCCGAATACTGGGCCTGCGGCATGGAGTTCGATGCTGCCGCAGCCGGCGAGCACGCCCTGGAATGGTGCTGTGCGCACGACTTCCCGGCCAGCCGCAGCGAGCGCGGCGGAATCTGGCTGCCCTCGGTGGGCCAGTTGCGCAACCCCCGGCTGATCGCGGCACTGACCGGGGCAGTCACGGTGCTTGGCGGAAAAATCCTGTCGGATTGTGAAATCACCGGCGTGCGTCAGGCCGGCGGCAAAGTGCTTGCGGCCCTGGCCGGCAAGCTCGAATACATGGCCGACGTCTTTGTCTGGGCCGGCGGCGCCTGGGTCGGGCAGAGGCTCGGGCAAATGGCGCCGGTGCCCAATGTGCGTCCGGTGCGCGGCCAGATGTTGTTGTACGCACCTGGCAGCCACGCACTGGAGCACATTCTTTATCGGGACGGTCTCTATCTGGTGCCGCGCCGCGACGGACATCTGCTCGCGGGCAGCACAGTGGAAGACGTCGGCTTCGACGCGGACACCACGCCCGAAACTCTGCAAAGCCTGCACGAGGCCGCCTGCCGCCTGCTGCCGGAATTGCGCACACGGCGCCCCATACGCTCATGGGCGGGTTTGCGCCCTGGCAGCCCGGACAATATCCCGACCGTCGACCGCCATGCTGACTACGAAAACGTCTGGGTGAACACCGGCCATTTTCGCTACGGCGTGACCATGGCGCCCGCCAGCAGTCGGCTACTGGCTGAGCTGATGCTGGGCGAATCGCCCCACATCGATCCCGAGCCCTATAGCTGGCAATCCGGGTTCGGGCGGCACTGGCAGGGTGCGAGCGCATGCTGACCATCTGGCGCTTCAGCGACGGCAAGCGCGGGCACGACAACCAGTCGCTGGGGCTGGCCGAGGCGCTCTGCCGGCTGATGCCCTGCCAGGTGGAAACCCTGCCCGTCGCCAGGGGCTGGCCCTGCGCCATATCCTGGCTGGCCGGACGCTTTCAGCCGGGCAAGAATCTGCCCAGGCCCGATCTCATCGTCGGCGCCGGCCACGGCACGCACTGGCCCATGCTGGCTGCGCGGCGCGCACACGGCGGCAGGATCGCCGTACTGATGAAGCCCTCGCTGCCGCTTTCCTGGTTCGACTGGGTGATCGTGCCGGCGCACGATGGCCTGCCGGAAAGCCCTTCCGTGCTCGTCACCCAGGGGCCGATCAACCGCGTCCTGCCGGGTTCGGCGCGCAGGCAAGAACAGGGCCTGATGCTGATCGGCGGCCCCTCGGCCGAATACGGTTGGAATGAAACCGCCCTGCTGAAGCAGATTCATCTGATCGCCCTGCATCGTCCCGCAACGCAGTGGCAACTGACCACTTCGCGCCGCACCCCGGCCGGTTTCCTTGCCGATCTCACCAGGCTCGGACTGGGCAATGTGAAGGCCTGCGCGCACGACGCGGTGGACGCCGCCTGGCTGCCGGAGCAATTGGCAAATGCCGCAGAAGTCTGGGTCACGCCCGACAGCGCCTCCATGGTGTACGAGGCGCTGACCTCCGGCGCCGCCGTGGGCTGTTTCGAACTGCCTTATGCGAAACCGGGACGCGTGGCGCGCGGACTGGAGAAACTGGTGCGCGACAAGCGCCTTGCCGGCTTCGCGGACTGGGAACGCAGCGGTGTGCTGCCGCCCAACGATCAACCCCTGAACGAGGCCGGGCGCTGCGCCCGGCACCTCCTGCAATGCCTGAACAAGCAAACATGCGCTCGCGCAAGCTGACCGTCGTGCAAGTCCTGCCCGCCCTGCAGTCCGGCGGCGTCGAGCGCGGCACCCTGGAAGTGGGCAAACATCTGGTCGAGCACGGCCACCGCTCCCTCGTCATCTCGGCCGGCGGCCGCCTGGTGGAACAGTTGCTGCGCGAAGGCAGCGAGCACGTCACCTGGGACATCGGCAAGAAAAGCCCGTGGACCCTGCGCCTGATCCCGGTCTTGCGCCGCTTCCTGATCGAAAACAGGGTCGACATCCTGCACGCCCGCTCGCGCATGCCGGCCTGGGTCTGCTACCTGGCGTGGCGCAGCATGAACCCGCAAACGCGGCCGCGCTTCATTACCACCGTGCACGGCCTCTATTCGGTCAACGCCTACAGCGCCGTGATGGTCAAGGGCGAGAAAGTCATCGCCGTCTCAGAAGCTTCACGCGACTACATCCTGCATCACTACTCTGCCGCCGATGCACAGCGCATCGCGCTGATCCCGCGTGGCGTTGACCCCTCTGAATTCCCATATGGCTACCGCCCGCCTCCGGACTGGCTGCTGACTTGGCAAACCACACATCCCGAACTGGCCGGGAAAAGGATTTTGACCCTGCCAGGGCGTATCACCCGCCTGAAGGGGCACCACGATTTCATCGAGCTGATTGCCGCTTTGCGCGCACGCCATCTTGATCTCCACGGCCTCATCGTCGGCGGCGAAGATCCCAACCGCCAGGCTTACGCCGCCGAAGTGCGCAAGGCCGTGCATGATCGCGGCCTGGACAAAGCCATCACCTTCACCGGCAATCGCAGCGACATCCGCGAAATCTTTGCCATATCCGATCTTGTGCTCTCGCTCTCGAACAAACCCGAGTCCTTTGGACGCACCGTGCTCGAGGCCTTGAGCCTGGGGGTGCCGGCGGTGGGCTACGACCACGGCGGCGTCAGCGAGATTCTGCGCACGCTCTACCCCGCCGGCGCGGTCGAGACCGGCAATGTGGCACAACTGATCGAGACCGTCACCTGCCTGCTGGAAAATCCCGCGGCAGTCAGTGCCGACAACCCCTACACCCTGAAAAACATGCTTGACAGCACGCTCGCGCTCTACGAACAAGCCGCCGCATCGCTTAAACTAGCGGGCTGAGAAGCCATACAGACAAAAAAATGACCACCATCGCGATCATCGGCCTGGGCTACGTCGGCCTGCCGCTCGCCGTCGAATTCGGCAAGCGCTACCCCACCATCGGCTATGACCTCTCGGAAAGCAAAATCGCCAGCTACCGCAGGCATTGCGACCCTTCCGGCGAGGTGCCCGATACCGAGCTCCAGGCCGCGACGCAGCTCAGCTACACCACCGACCCCGCCGAACTCGGCAAGGCCGACCATCTGATCATCGCCGTGCCCACGCCGGTGGACGCCGCTCACCAGCCGGATTTCACGCCGCTGGTGAGTGCCTCCGCCGTGGCCGGCAAATACATGAAGCGCGGCGCTACTGTAGTTTATGAATCCACGGTGTACCCTGGCGCGACCGAGGAAATCTGCATCCCCGTTCTGGAGCGCGAATCCGGGTTCACATGGAAGCAGGACTTCCACGTCGGCTATTCCCCCGAGCGCGTCAACCCGGGCGACCGCGAGCGCACCATCACCAAGATCGTGAAAGTCGTCTCCGGCGACGATGCGGCAACGCTCGACAAGGTTGCCGAACTGTACGGCTCCATCATCACGGCGGGCGTGCATCGCGCCAGTTCCATCAAGGCCGCCGAGGCTTCCAAGGTCATCGAAAACACCCAGCGCGACCTCAACATCGCACTGATGAACGAACTCGCCATCATTTTCGACAAGATCGGCATCGACACGCTGGAAGTGCTGGAAGCCGCCGGCACCAAGTGGAACTTCCTGCCCTTCCGCCCCGGCCTGGTGGGCGGCCACTGCATCGGCGTCGACCCCTACTACCTCACGCACAAGGCCGAGATGCTCGGCTACCACCCGCAGGTCATCCTCGCCGGCCGCCGCATCAACGACGGCATGGCGCAATACGTCGCGCAGCAGACCGTCAAGCAGCTCATCAAGGCAGGCAGCCCGGTGAAGGGCGCCAAGGTCACCGTGCTCGGCCTGACCTTCAAGGAAAACTGTTCCGACCTGCGCAATTCCAAGGTGGCGGACATCGTCAGGGAACTGCAGGAATACGGCTGCGAGGTGTTCGTGCACGACCCGGTCGCCGATGCCGCCGAGGCCATGCATGAATACGGCATCACTTTGACTACATGGGACGCGCTGCCGCGCGGCGCCGACGCCATCGTCGCCGCCGTCGCGCATCGCGATTATCTGCAACTGCCCATGGACGCGCTCAAACCGCTGCTCAAGCCCGGCGGGGTATTCGCCGACGTGAAAAGCGCGCACGACCCGGACGCCATCGTACAGGCCGGCTACACCCTGT
Organism: Thiobacillus sp. UBA6205; assembly: GCA_002421825.1. GTDB lineage: Bacteria > Pseudomonadota > Gammaproteobacteria > Burkholderiales > Thiobacillaceae > UBA6918. Next base: position 15,504 of record DISR01000044.1, read on the forward strand.
GGCGCCTCTAGCCCGGCCTGATAGCCTGGTACAAAGCCCAGTGAGCGACCGCATTTCTTCGCTGCACATCATCGGCGGCAGAAAACTCGGCGGCGCCGAGCGCTTTTTCGTGCGCCTGGTGAACGCGCTGGCGCGGCACGGGCACGCCGTCGAAGTGGTCACCGTGGCCGGCGGCGAAATCGACGCCGCCGTGGACCCGCAGATTACTCGCCACCATGCGCCGCTGGCCGGGGTCTGGGATATCTGGTCGCGGCTGCGCATCGGCCGGATCGTCAGAAAGCGGACTCCCGCCATCGTGCAGACCTACATGGGCCGCGCCACCCGCCTCACGCATCTGCCGGCGAACGGTGGCAGCGTGCACGTGGCGCGCCTGGGCGGCTATTACGACCTCAAGGGCTACCGACATGCCCACGCCTGGATAGGCAACACGCGCGGCATTTGCGATTACCTCATGCGCGAGGGCCTGCCGCCCGAGCGCGTGTTCCACATCGGCAACTTCGTCGATGCCGCGCCCCGGCTTGCACCCGAGACACTCAACGAGTTGCGCAGGAAATGGCTGATCCCGGAGGAGGCGCTCATCATTCTTGGACTGGGCCGGCTGCACCCCAACAAGGGATTTTCCGACCTGCTGCAGGCTTTCTCACGCCTGCCGACGACATTGCACGGCCGGCCGCTGCACCTCGTCATGGCTGGCGACGGCCCCTTGAGGTCGGAACTCAAAGACGAATCCCGGCAACTGGGCATGGAAAAGCGCGTGACCTGGGTCGGCTGGCAATACGATCCCTCGCCCTGGTACCAGCTTGCCGACGTCTTCGCCTGCAGCTCTCGCCACGAGCCGCTGGGCAACGTGATCCTGGAGGCCTGGGCCAATTCCGCCCTCGTCGTTTCCACCGCTGCCGAGGGTCCGATGGAACTTGCCACACCCGGCGAGGACGCTCTGCTTGCGCCGCTATCCGATCCCGCAGGACTGGCCGACAGCCTGTTGCAAGCACTGGCATTCGATGACGCGGCACGGCAAAACATGATCGCGGCCGGTCTTGCCAAGCTGGAAGCAAACTTCAGCGAGATGGCCATCGTCGCCGCCTACAGCGAGCTTTACCGAAAGCTCAGCCGCACAACCCATGACTGAACCATCAGGAGTCGACATGGAAAATCCCGCTTCGCCGCAAGCCGAAGGCCGCGCCCAGAAGCTCTCCGCCTTCGTCACCACCTACAACAACGACCGCACCCTGGCCGCCTGCCTGGAGAGCGTGAAGTGGGCGGACGAGATCGTGGTGCTGGATTCATTCAGCAGCGACGACACGGAAAAGATCGCGCGCGCTTACGGCTGCAAGTTCAGCCAGCACAAATTCATGGGCTACGGGCCGCAAAAGCAGATGGCGCTGGAACAGACCTCGAACAAATGGGTGCTGCTGCTGGACGCCGACGAGGTGCTGTCGCCGGCGTCACAGGCGGAAATTCGCGCGCTCATGGAAAAAGGTCCCGACGCCGACGGCTACACCCTGCCCCGGCAGGAACAGCTGTTCTGGAAAATGTCCTCGCCCCGCGTGCGCATGAACCATTTCCTGCGCCTGTTCGACAAGACCAGGGGCCATGTCAGCGACATGCCCATCCACGCCGCACCCAAGGTGCATGGCACGGTGAAGAAACTGCAGCACCCCTTCTACCACTTCGGCGAAACCAGCGTGCACGTGAAGGTGGACAAGATCAACCACTACTCCACCGGGCTGGTGGCCGACAAGCAGGCCAGGGGCAAGCGCGCCAACCCCTGGATCATGGTGTTCTACCCGCCGCTGTTCTTCATCCGCAGCTACTTCTTCAAGCGCAGCTTCCTCAACGGCTGGGCGGGATTCATCGGCTCGGTGACCATGGCCTACTACGTGTTCCTGAAATACGCCAAGCTGTACGAGGCGGAACAGTTCCGGAAGCACGGCGACAGCTTGCTTCCCCGCGCCTCCGCCGATTCCGATGGCAGCAAGGATTAAGGGGCTTCGGATACAATTCAACCTTTGCCAATCCCACTGGATGCCGCATGAGCAGCCATGAAAACCTTGACCGTCAGCACGAAGTAAAAGGCTCGTCGGACCGCTTCTTCGGCCTGACCTTTTTCATCTTCTTCCTGCTCATCGCCCTGTGGCCGCTGCTGTGGGACAGACCGCTGCGCCCCGCCCCCCTGGGCATTTCGCTCGTCTTTCTGGCGACAGCCTTCATCTGCCCGGCCCTGCTCGGCCCGCTCAACAAGCTGTGGCTGAAGTTCGGCGCGCTGCTGCATGCCATCACCAGCCCCATCATCCTGGGCGTGATGTTCTACCTGGTCATCATGCCCATCGGGCTGCTGATGCGACTGGCCGGAAAGGACTTCCTGCGCCTTAGGTTCGACCCCGACAGCCCAAGTTACTGGATCCGGCGCGAACCGCCGGGGCCGGAAAAAAACAGCCTGCACAGGCAATTCTAGGAGAACCCGATGTCCATATTCCGTGAACTGTGGGAATTCATGCGCGTGCGCAAGAAATTCTGGCTGCTGCCCATCATCCTCATCATGGTGCTGCTCGGCGGCCTGCTGGTGCTGGCGCAAGGCTCCGCCGTGGCGCCCTTCATCTACACCCTGTTCTGAGCGGACGACCCGGTGGTCATCCTCGGGCTTTCCGCCTATTACCATGACAGCGCCGCCGCCCTGCTCAGGGACGGCGAGATCGTCGCAGCCGCCCAGGAAGAACGTTTCTCGCGCAGGAAACACGATGCACGCTTTCCGGTCAACGCGCTGAACTACTGCCTGGCCGAGGCGGGCATCACGCTGGCCGAGGTCGACAAGGTGGCGTTCTACGACAAGCCCTTCCTCAAATTCGAGCGCCTGCTGGAAACCTATCTCTCTTTCGCGCCGCGGGGCTTCAAGTCCTTCCGCATGGCCATCCCGCTGTGGCTGCGCGAGAAACTGTTTCAAAAAGATCTGCTGACCAAGGAACTGAAGAAGATTGCACCCGAGGTGAACTGGCTCGATCGACTGCTGTTCTCCGAGCACCACCTCAGCCACGCGGCGAGCGCCTTCTTCCCCTCGCCCTTCGACGAGGCGCTGGTGCTGACCATGGACGGCGTGGGCGAATGGGCCACGACCTCGGCTGCCATCGGCCGCGGCAACAGCCTGGAAATCTTCAAGGAAATCCATTTTCCACATTCCCTCGGCCTGCTGTACTCCGCCTTTACCTACTACCTCGGCTTCAAGGTCAACTCGGGCGAGTACAAGGTCATGGGCCTCGCGCCCTACGGCGAGCCCAAATACGCGCAGACCATCCTCGACCACCTCATCGACCTCAAGCCCGACGGCTCCTACCGCCTGGACCAGTCCTGCTTCGATTACTGCACCGGTCTCACCATGACCAACGCCAGGTTCGCCGCGCTGTTCGGCGCGCCGCCGCGCCAGCCTGACGATCCGCTGACCCAGCGCGAGATGGACCTGGCCGCCTCGGTGCAGGCGGTGACCGAAGAGGCGGTGCTGCGAATGACCCGTGCGCTGCGCGAGGAAACCGGCATCGAGAACCTGTGCCTCGCCGGCGGTGTCGCGCTCAACTGCGTGGCCAACGGCAAGGTCTTGCGCGACGGCGCATTCAAGCACGTCTGGGTGCAGCCCGCGGCGGGCGATGCCGGCGGCGCGCTGGGCGCGGCGCTGGCGGTGCATCATCTCACGCTCGACCAGCCGCGCGCGTCTTCGAACGGCGCCGACCGCATGTGCGGTGCCTATCTCGGTCCGGTGTACGCGCAGGCTGACATCGAAGCGCGCCTTGCCGCGGCCGGCGCGCGCTTCAGGGTGCTGGGCGACGAGGAACTCATCGAAACCGCGGCCAGCCTGCTGGCCAGCGAGAATGTGGTCGGCTGGTTCCAGGGCCGCATGGAATTCGGCCCGCGCGCGCTGGGCGGACGTTCCATCCTGGGCGATCCGCGCTCACCCAAGATGCAGTCGGTGCTGAACCTCAAGATCAAGTACCGCGAATCCTTCCGTCCTTTCGCGCCCTCGGTGCTGCGCGAGCATGTCGCCGAATGGTTCGAACTGGATCAGGACAGCCCCTACATGCTGATGGTCGCCGATGTCGCGAAATCGCGCCGCATCGGCGCAACGGCCGAAGAAGCCGGCCTGTTCGGCATCGAGAAACTGAAGGTGCCGCGCTCGGCCATTCCCGCCGTCACCCACGTGGACTATTCCGCACGCATCCAGACCGTGCATGCGGAGACCAATCCACGCTACCACGCGCTGATTTCCGCCTTCCACCGGAAAACCGGCTGCCCGGTGCTGATCAACACCAGCTTCAACGTGCGCGGCGAGCCCATCGTCTGCACGCCGGAGGATGCCTGGCGCTGCCTGATGGGCACGGAAATGGATGCGCTTGTCATCGGCAACTGCATCCTGTTGAAGGATGACCAGGATCCGGCCGCGCGGCTCGACTACAAGAACGCATTCGAAAAGGACTGACATGGGCGCGAGAAAATCCGGCCGGTTTGGCAACCTGATCCTGCTGTCGGTATCCGTCATCATCACCCTGGCGCTCATGGAGACCGCGCTGCAGATTCTGGATCTTCCGCGTCAGCCAATGAAGCCGGACAAGATCAAGGATCCGATCCTTGTCTACAGGATTCCTTCCGACTGGCCGGGCACCGATCAGGACGGCTTTCGCAATCGTTCCATCCCGGAACAGGCCGATATCGTCACACTCGGCGATTCCCACACCTACGGCCTCAATGCCGACATCGACACCAACTGGCCGGGGCAACTGGCGAAGCTGACCGGGCTTTCCGTCTACAACCTCGGCATCGGCGGCTACGGACCGCTGCAGTACTACCACCTGTTCGACCGCGCATTGCAGCTCAAGCCGAAATTCATCGTGATCGGGCTTTATCTGCCGAATGACATCAAGGGTCTGTGCCATCCCTACCTGCGCACCGAATATTGGAAAACCCGCGCAGCCGAGGAGGGGCTCGATCTGGGTTACTGTGGAAATGCCAGGTTCCCTGATGAAGAGGCGGAGGACAAGAGGCGTTCCGGATTCCTTGAGCGAACCGGCAATCAACTCGTGAACAGCAAGCTCGGCGTGCTGGTCAGCGTCACCGCGCGCCAGCTGCGGGCTTATCTGCCCAAGGATGACAAGCGCAATGTCGTCGTGCACGACGGCATAAACGACACCGTCATGAGCAAGCCCAGGCTGCGGGTGCTACGTGACTCCATGGACCTCAAGCATCCGGAAATTGCAAAAAGTCTTGAGATCACCAAGACCCTGATTTCGAGAATGATCACACGCAGCAAGGAAAAAGGCGCCAAGGCAATTGTGATGGTCATTCCATCCAAGGAATTCATACTTCACCGCCACCTGTCGGATGCTTCGCAGCCACTCCAAGAAGTCCACATGCAACTGGCCGCCAATGAAAACGCGATCAGAACAAATCTCTTTGATTGGCTAAAAATCCAGACCATCCCCTATGTGGATATTGCCCCTGCCCTGCTGGAGGCGGTCAAGGTCAGGGGGGGGATCTATCCGCACGACAATGACGGGCATCCGCTGCCAGCCGGCTATGCAAGCTATGCTCAAGCACTTTACGACGATTACTTTACTGCTCAGAAATAAGTCGCACCCCGCGCCCATGGATGCGGCGCACCTACTTTCCAGAAAACGCGGATTCAAATTTGATGGACCGAAGCGCGTCAAATGCCGCACTTGCCAAGGAGGCGCCAATGCGCATGGATCACAACACTCTCAAAGTAAAGATTATCAAGTCCAATAATTCAGTTAGGCTTGAAACAGGGAATGACTCAATTCAAATTCTCACCAACGGATCCTCAAGACCCAATCAGGAACGGAACGACTTTGCCGCATGGTTCTTTTTGCCCGTTGCAATGCGATCTGGATGCAATATCCATATTGAAGGCTCTGGCTCGGAAGCCACCAGCCGCAACGCCCGGCGGATGTCCGAGATCTGGGAAGCATGGTTTCCCAAGCATTTCAGTGCGGTCGACGTGACGTTTGAGGATGTGCCCTCGACAACTGACGCACCTCATTCCGTAAACGATGAGAACCTGTGCTTCTATTCTGGCGGTGTCGATAGCACGTACACCATCCTGAAAAGGCACCAGGAGGGGAAGCGTCAGTCCTTGCTCACTGTCCACGGCATGGATTACAAAACAGACAATGAAAGCCAGTTTCTCGATATGCTGGAAAAAACCGAGCCCTTTGCGCGCATGGTCAGCGAGGAAAGATTAATAGTCAAGACAGACGCCTATGGCACTTATAGGAAATACAAAACAAACATGTTCAACGATGGACATTTGACACATATATTCGTACTTGCCGGCGTTGGCTTTTTGCATTCAGAAAGATTCAACGAACTGACAGTCGCTGCAGATTATCGACTGGACCAACAATTTACCGTGCATCCATATGGTTCGAATCTGGCCACCAATTTCTTGTTCAATGATGGCAGTTGCAGCTTGATCACGGATTCAAGTGATATCAGCAGATCCGACAAGCTGCCCTTGCTGGCAACATCAGATGTGGCATTAAACTCACTGACTTTTTGCATTGACGCAAGCAAGAAACCGCATAATTGCGGCCTTTGCGACAAATGCATCCGGACAAAACTGTCATTTCTCGTTTCTACCGGTTCGATACCGGAAATATTCACCGACATGAACATCCCCAGCAATTGGCCGGCGTCGATCAAGGAGAAGCGCGGAAGCCAAGTATTCCTTATTGAAATAATAATGCGCGCCAAACATTCGGGTAGGATCGGGGAGATTCCCGGCGGTGAAAAAATGTATGAATCGCTTAAGGGGCTGCACAACATGCAGCCACAAAAGAAGAGAAGCATGACGACAAAGATAATCAGAAAATACAGGAAACTGATTGGCTCATAGTCTTAATCTGCATATTTCTTACACACCAGCACGCCCCCGAGCCCGCAGATATGAAAAAAGACTTTGCCGTTATTTGTGCCGCCAACATCAGCAAGCGCAATAGCGGCATGCACTCTGTGGACCTGGCTGCCAAGCAATATTTCGACAAGCTCGGACGCTCATACGACCTGATCGTAACCCAAGGCGACCGCAAGGTGGGAAAGCTGCGTTTCGAAAAGATTCGTGATCCAAAGGACTTTAGAAATTATCGGAATATCGTTTATTGGGGCGACTTCCAGAACAATCCCCTATGGGGCACCAGGGATTATTGCAACAAGGAAATTACACATGAAGGCGTCATTGATAGAGAAGAAGCGCTCAATAACTGGACAAACCGATATCTTCTGTTGCAAGAACAACTTGACGGCGATGCCAGTGTCTACGCAATAGGCGGATGTTTCATGGGGGCCAAGGAATATCTGTCGAATCCGGCAATCAACCAAGCTTTCCGGGATTTTGTATTACGGTCTAGAAGAATTGTTGTCCGCGATTCCAGTTCCTATCAGTTCCTTGTCGGCATCTCGCATATGGAGCAAATAAAGCTGGGATTTGACTGTGCCAGTCTGTTAAACCTCCCCGTCTGGCCCAAGAGCAATCACTTTGTCTACTCATTCAAGCGAACAATTGGCGAAAAGGAGGGGCGTCGCCTTGCGAAAGCCGTTGAAAAAGCCACCCGCATCAGCGGAGTCGAGATCAACTGGCTAGGGAAGAAATCTCCTTTTAATTCATTACGGGGAGGTTTCATGCGCAATAGCCGCTTGATCTCGCAGGCGCAGTTCGCCATCACCGATATCTACCACTTTTCAATCAACAGTTTCGGCCGGGGCACCCCAGCGCTTTGCCTTGGAACATCCGAAGGGGATTTTGGGTCGACCATCGACGACCATAAGAAATTTGTTTTGTTCGACATGCTGGACAGCAAGTCGCTCATGTTCGATTGTGGTCGGAAAGGCCTTTCCATGGAAACAACTGAAAAGATATGCGACACGGCCAGCCAATTAAATTCAAGCGAAATAGGCCGTGTTGCTCTTCAGGAATTCCAGTCCCTCAAAGACAGATTCAAGGGGGAACTCGACGAGTGTTTTTCCTAGGCGGCCGTCAACTTGTCAAATTGCGCTGCGGATGCGCAATAAAATCCACAAGCACCTGAAGACGCCTGTCTTTCGTCGTTATTACGCCAGTATCCAATCGTTTCTTGGCCTCTGACTCAGTCATGTTCAAACGATTAAATTCGTCGAACAATTTTCCTGACTTGTAAATCTCATACCATTTCTTGTTGAGCAATCCCTTATCGCTCAGGCCTGCGCCAGCAGCAGTGCCATGAAAGTTCTGGTGCCCCTCTCCATGATTCGCCGTCCTTTTGACAAACTGGCCGAAGCCCCTGACGGGAAAATGAAAAACATTTATATCGTGCGAGGTGCCCGAATAGTAGGATGAAAGCTCCTTGCTCATTCTTATGCTGTGGTTTCCCCAACCCACAGGAAGATAACCTTTGCGCAATTTGTAAATCACTTTTCCTGCATGCTTGTACAGCAACAAGGATGTTTCATGCCGATCCTGGCTCAGCTGCGATTTTTTTCGTGATTTTGGCAATGGATTTGTTGCAGCATATATGGCGTCAAAAGGAAAACGTTCTTCGCCGTTCCTGTTTCGCAGGATTACATTGACAACCTTGGCGGAGAGTACGTCAACCAATGGCCTGGCAAGCAACTCGTTTTTCAAAGACCCGCTTCCCGGGTACCAGAATTCATCCGCGTCGCAGTGAAAAACAAGATCGGCCCCGTATTGGTTATGGGCGATACGCCCCATCCGGTTGACCCAGGCCGCCTGATCGAACACGCGGCTGGGCTCATGGATGAGATGTAACACCCCCCGCTTCTCGTATTTTCTGAGGATATCGGCTGTGCCATCACTGGAACCGTTATCGGTTGCCACGATAAAGTCGACACCGCGACTCAAGTGGAAAAGAATGTTCGCTTCAATTATATCCGCCTCATCCCTGGCCAGCAGAGTCATCACCAACTTGGACTGTTTGACGGCTTTCTTGCTGACTACGACTTGGTAATACTTCCCCAACAGAAGATTGACCGATTTGTTGAGGAGACAAAACATTTTCATTGTTCTAAGCAATTGATATCTTCTGGCCAGGTGTGATGTTTCATTAGGTTGTTTATCCAAAAGGCATTTGAAGAACGGAGTTCTCAACGCTTCAGTTCAAGGAGTCCAACCAGATGAACAGCCATCAGAAAGAATAATTGAAATGCTCTATGTCCTTTACGTACATGGCGCCTACGAATTGCATCAGCCGCTCGTCATAAAAGTCGCGGTATGACTTATGGAGCCTTTGCTTGTGCCTGCCGGCCAGGTAATGCAATTGGGCACGTAGCGGGCTCGTTCTTTTTGAAGGCCCGACATGGTCCAGCGGCGTCTCCGCAATACCCAGCCGACTGCATATGCTGTTGAAGTCCTGCTGCAAGGTTTCGAACCTGCCTACATAATCGACTAATCTGTTCCCCCCCGCGTCAAAAAGAAAGTCATATTGCGGAAGGATGTGTCGGTATCTGTCTTTCATGCTTGGTTCAGGCAAATGCTTATACACGAAATCCGCAAAGCTGAATTTCTGGAAATGCTTTCTGTACTTATATTCCGATACCAGCCTCGCCCATGGATTGCGCACGAATGAAAACTTGAAATAGGCGTTGAACTCCTCGGACGTAACATGCTTGTACCTCAAGTACTCTTCAGCCCTAAGGTGGGAAATTCGCTCCGGCCCTTTGGCGGGGTCGTCGTTGTACCCCAATAGCAATTGTCCGCGCTGCTCGCGGGCGTAACCATGCAGCTTCATGAAAACATCTTCGATGCTTCGGCCGGCAGTTTTCGGTATATGCACAAAAATACATTTGTAATTATGTGAAATCATTGTTCTGCCATCCAGAAATGCCGGCTAACGGGAGGCCTCGTCAGGGATGTGGAGTGATTTTTTCCAGGTCAACTTGGACATCGGCGATATTGCCTCGGCCGAGGCATTCTGCACCTTGGAACTCATCTCAACCCCGAGCAGGCGTTTTCTGAGTATCTTTGCCGGTCCGGCATTGAAGTAGGGTATATGGTCCCATATCATTTTGCTCTGCTTGTCGCGTCGCACATGATAAGCAAAGTGATAATGAATAATGAAATAAGGGTGTATCCTGAGAATTCTTCTTGCCAGGAATGAGAGCCAGTAATCCTGCCTGTCCGTGTGTTTGCCTATCATCACCCTGAAAAGCCTAACCAGGAATTTCCTGAATTTTGTCTTCTGATCAGGAAAACTGTTGGTACGCCAGTATTCATTGTGCTGGTGCCCAAAACTGGAAACCAGATGATTTCCAGGAAGTGCGGCCATAAACCAGCTCGACATTATCCTGCCTCTGCCCGGGTCCCTGAAAACGAAGAAACCCGATTTCATGTAATCGTGAATCCAGCCATCCAGCGGCTGGTTACAAAAGCAGGTTGCATCCGCCCAAACACCGCCATATCTGGCCAGAAGGTTCAGGCGTAACAGATTCGACCGCTTCTGCACCGTGAGCCTGCCATAGTTGGCACCAATCAGCGAACCCAGGTCGACATACTCGCTGGCGGAGGCTTTATCAAGCATAACGACATTCCAGCCAGGATTCTGTTCATGCCAGGATTCAAAGCATTTCTTGACAACTTCTGGCGCATTGTCCAGCCCCTGCTCCCAGTACATCCATATGACGCGGGGTAGTGTGCCGTCATTCGGCCCGCTCATTCGGCTGCTCCTCGACTGAATTGAAGATGAAACTCCGGATCGGATTTTATTTCCCGCATGATCCGCTCGCTGAGCGCGAGATTTCTTTGCAATGCCCTGTTCTTGCCGAATTTGTATATACGAGATGCCGTCAGCAGCTTTCTGATCACCCAAGGTGGCTTCCTGAAAACCGCCTTGTCCACCCGGATAACCGGTTTGCGCGATCCGGCGCCATGGTGGTAGACAAGGTTATCGTAGATTCCGAAGAAAACCGGGTGCAGATCCAACTTATTGGAGCGCAACATCGGCAGCCATTCGATGTTCTTTTCCCTCAGCTTTTCCAGCAGGTTGCCGCCGACATCGGTGACCATGTTTCCGGTAGCGTTCTTCCAGTGATAACCCCTTTTCCAGTCCCCCTCGATCTGCTTCCAGAAACCGACCGTGGTAATGCAAAAACAGGGGTGAGGTTGCGGGTCGCCGAGGTTTTCGTCACGGCGAACCGCGATGAGCGGATACTTTGCCAGGCGGCTCTCGGCGTACTCCACCACATTGGCGATAGGAAAGGCGTCACTGTCGATAAAAATCAGCCAGTCATCATTGCTTTCAGCAGCCATGCAGGCGACATCTGCCAAGAGGTTCAACTTGGTTGCATGCGACTTGATCTCTTCATCGCTGATGTAGAAAAATTTTTCCTTGTATGCTGCCGGATCAATCCCATTCAGGAATGCATAGACCTGGAAGGAACGGTTGATATGCCTCTTCAGGAAGCCAAACTGGGCCTCGATCCAGTCTTCATTCTTCCAGTGAACAGTCAGGACATGAATCATTCTTGATCTCGTCTAAGATATTTCGACAGGTGCAGCCATTTTCTCTCCCAGCCGGATATTTCCGGGAAGGCTTTCCCGTAAAGCTCGAGGGCCTCAATGCCGCCGGCAGAAACCGTCTCGATTCCCGGTTCCAGGCTTTCCTCACGCAGCCGCTCATAAAGCTCGGCCTGTCTGCCATTCAGCAGGGCCTTCGAATCCAGATCGCGATTTCTGGAACGGTACAGGGCGCTATCGACAAAGCCGATTATCTCCTCGGTCATTGCAGAGACCTCAACCCCATGTTCGGCAAGCTTGCCGTGCAGGGTCTGGATTTTGTGTCCAGGCTCCTGCAGCAGGGCATTGTAGTCGACCAGAATCCTGGGCATGCCCTGGCTGTGCCGAAGGGCAGAACGCATGTAAGCCTCCCAGAGCGCGACTCCGACCGTGAGCGGCATCTGATTGCGCTTGTTCAGAGAAATGGCCACTTCGACAGGATCGCGGACAACCAGGACGGCCAATGGGCTCCGGAAATAATCCCGCCAGGCCGGAAGCAGCAGACACATGCGCGGGTCCTTGATCGCCCAGTCGCCCTGTTCGGCAAATTTCGCGAATGCCGGCGCGAGCCCTTCGCAAATGCTGGCAATCTTCTGACCATGCTGAATGAAAAGCGCATCGTCAATACCTGCGACCCTGTCCCAGCGTTTTCCCAGCAGCGCGAGAATCCGGTTGTTGGCCTGGGTGAGTTTCCTGAACTCCCAGTAGCCCTTGGGGTTCCACTCGCCGCTACGGCCAAGGGCCTCCTCCTCGCCCCCGAAGATCCCCAACTTGTTAATAATTCCCGAAACCAGCGAGGTTCCGGAGCGATGCATGCCCAGAATCAAGACCTCCATGGCCAACCTCATGGCCTTCCTAGGGAGACATCGAACCCCAGGCTGGCAATGTAGGCCAGATCGCCTTGATCAAATTCCTCCAGGCCATGCTGCTTGTAGCGTCCGATCGAGGACGGCTTTTTGATCAGCCCTCTGGCATTCTGCAACTGTGCATCCGTGACATCGACTTCAAGAAAGTCGCGCAAGGCATCAAGCACGCGCTCCGTATCCATGCAAAGCTCATCGAAGTTGAGAAGCATGAAGTTTCGCCCCATGCCGGCACCGATCGCCTGCACGCGTTTGTGCACCGCAGTCCAGTATTTGACCGAATTGCCCGGCGTTCCCTTCATCGGCCTGCCCAACAAGGTTTCGCCCCATACCCTCAACTGTCTTTGGTTATCGCTGTATGCCATATCCAGGCCGTTGCGCATGACGTGAATGTATTTCATCCCTGGAAGGCTTAGTAACAACCTGTCGAGCACGACATGGGTGTTGGGTTCTTTCCACCCCCACGGCCCTGCCGGCCTTTGATTCGTGGCGGCCCTCCGGAGCGACTGCACCAGGCTTCTCCGGCGCGCCCTTTCCGAACGGGAAGCGATTTCCCTTGCACATTGATCCATCATCCACAATTGATAAGGCGTAAACGGCCTGCGTTCCATCATGCCATTGACGAATATTTGCACCAGTCTGGAGAAATCTTTCTCGCTGGCCCCGAGAATGCCCGGGCGGACAAACAGCAAGGTGAACCAGAGATTGTCCGATGCCCTGTTGAGATCGTCGCCGATGAAATAGCCAAACTCGGCCAGGATGTTCGCAACCAGGCGCGTGCCGCTTCCCCCAACCCCCCCAACAGCCACGGGGCCATGCGTATGGACTGGCGGCGGATCGTTGGCGCCTCCCAGCTTATTTGGATTCTGCCAAAACCACACCGTCTATTCTTCCCTGTTTCGGTTGCGTCAAACGGATTTCCTGGCGGCCCACGACCGGATTTTGTTCAACCTGCCTTTCCACCCCTTCTCCAACCGTACATTGGCCTTTGGAAATGGCATCTCCGGTATCGCAAGGTCGAGAAACGGGCACAGTTTGTCCCAGCCTTCGCCTTCGGTTACGTTCATGACCAGCAAGTTCTGCCTGCGGTCGCCAAAGTATTCCAATACCTCGCGGTTATGTCGTTCGAAGCACTCGACATAGGCTTCCTCGTTACCCTTTGGGAAGCCGCGACCCTTGCCATATATCCATTCGCGCATGGGCGTCACATCGGTCCCGAAGTTTTTGGCCACGCTGGCCACCCATTTTTGAGGATCGCGCAAGGTCAAAATGAATTTGCTGCCTGGAAACGCCATGTCCATCTCCTTGTACAGCATGGGCCAGGGATTGTCCTGAAAGGCATCGTATTGCGGGACAAGAGTTAACGCACGGTCCAGCGCCACCCGAGCCACCTCGGGGTCGCGCACCCAGTTCCCACCCGTGACCCGGTAACCCAGCAATTTGAGCGCTTTTTCCATTGATGTCGTGCCGGTTTTATGGAAACCGATGCAAAAAACCTTGGGCTTGTTATTCATGCGGGAGCAGGGGCCGGGGAAAAGCCGGCAAATCGATGATGTTATAGTCGCATTTTATCATTCACTTAGGCCATTCTTCTGCCCAAGCATGCGCGTTCTACACATCGACAACATCATGATCCGGCGCTACGGCAACACCAAGGTCGCCACCGGCAGAAAGCTCTTCAACGGGCTGATCCGTAATAACCACAAGGTGCTGGAATTCAGCGACCGCGACATCGCCCACTTCGAGGCCCCGCTCAACATCAAGCCGCTCGGCTTCCGCCGCTCCAATCGTCGTTTGATCGAGGCCTGCGAGAACTTCCAGCCCGAACTGCTGCTGCTCGGCCACTGCGACATCATCAGGAACGAAACCCTGTTCGAAATCAAGCGCCTGCTGCCCGGGCTCAGAATCGCCTATCGCAACGTCGACCCGCTGTGGGATCCGCCGGTGCTGGAGAAGATCCGCTATCGCCTGCCGGTGGCGGACGCGCTTTTCATTACCACCGGCGGCGAGGCGCTCAAGCAATTCCTGACGGGCAAGAATATCGTCTCCTACATGCCCAACCCCACCGATCCCTGCGTGGAAGATCAGAACAACGCGGGGAAAACCGCCTTCGGGCGCGACCTTGTTTTTTGCGGGGTGGGCAACCCCACCGACGAGCGTTACCCCTTCGTGAAGAAACTGCACGAAACCCTGGATGGCGAACTGAGGTTTGACAGCTTCGGCATGCACGGCCATCCGGCGATCTGGGGCAAACCCTACGACGATGCCCTGGCCGGAAGCAAGATGGGGCTCAATCTAAACCGCTTCGAGGGATGGCATCTGTACTCCTCCGCCCGGATTTCCCAACTCATGGGCAACGGCATCCTGACTTTCCTCAGCGACAAGAACCGTCTGCAGCGCTTCTTCGGCGAGGAGTCCGCCGCCTATTTCAGCGACTTCGACGACCTGGTCGCAAAGATCCGCCGCTTCCAGGCCGACGATGAGCTTCGCCGACAGACCGCTGCTCGCGGGCAAGCCTTTTACCGCGAACATTTCAGCGGCGAGCGCGTGGTGCAGTACATCATCGAGGTAACGATGGGCATGCCCTACTCTCACGACTATGTTTGGCAGGACGAGTTGTATCGCTAGCCGATGGGCCTGACGACCAAAATCCTGGCGCACGAGAAACCGCGCCAGTACCTCGACTTCCTGCGCAACTACTTGAAAGGGGTGCACATCGGCGCCCCGCCAATTTTCATCGTGGGTTGCGGACACAGCGGCACTTCGGTGCTGCTCAACATCCTGGACATGCACCCGCACATCCATGCCGTACCGTTCGAGAGCCGGGTATTCCTGAAATCCGGCTGGAAAATCCTGCTGGCCGGGCTGTTCTGGAGCAAGAACACCATTGCCGCAGGCAAACGGCGCTGGGCGGAAAAAACACCCGCCCATGTCCATGCCATCGGGCGCATCCTGCAGACATACCCCGATGCCAGAATTCTGCTCATCATTCGCGACGGGCGCGACGTGGCTGTTTCCCTGCGCAAGCGCACCGGCGACTTCGCGGCGGGCGTGGCGCGCTGGGTGGAAGACAATCATGCGGGCGAGGCGTTCTGGAACCACCCCCAGGTATTCAAGCTCGCCTATGAGGAACTGGTCGGCAATTTTGACGAAGTCATGCCGCGCGTCTGCGCCTTCCTGGACGAGCCCTATGATCCGGCCATGCGCAATTTCCACCAGCGTCGCCTGGACCTGTTCCGTTCCGGACAGGGCGCGCCGCCGGCCTCGGAATCAGGCGAGCATCACAACCAGCACCGCAACTGGCAGATCAACCAGCAGCTGTTCGATGGCTCCGGCAAATGGCAGCGTGAAATGAGCGCGGAAGAAAAAGCCCTGTTCAAGCAGATGGCCGGGCAAATGCTGATCGACTACGGTTATGCCGCCAGCCTCGACTGGTAGCGCTCAGAACACCCTCAGTTTTCCATCCGCCTGCCATGTGCCCTGCCTGAGCCCGCACTGATGCAAGGCCCAGTCGGCGACGGTAGCGACCGACACGGCCTGCATGCAGGCCAGTTCCGGCAGGTAATTGCAGGTCTTGCGGTAACAGTTGATGCAGGGGCCGCTCCATTGCAGTGCCTGCACGTGCGCGCCGATGGGCCGCACCCTGCGTGGATCGGTCGCGCCGCAAATCACCAGCAGCGGACGCCCCGCACAGGAGGCCACGTGGGCCGCGCCGGTATCGTTTCCCACAATGCAGCAGGCGCCTTCCGCCAGCGGCACGATCTCGGGGATCGAGGTTTGCCCGTTGAGATTGATGACACCTTCCCCGCCCTGTTCGGCGATGGCGGCGCAGTCCTCCACCTCGTCCGGTCCGCCGATGATGGCGATCCTGTCCACACCAGCCTCGCGCAACGCGCGCGCCAGGACGGCGTAATGCGCCACCCCCCAGCGCTTGAGCCAGCCGGCTTTCTGCGAGCCCGGCAGCAGCAGTACATAGTTGCCGGCAGCCAGCCCATACTGCGCCATGAGGCCGGCAACCCTGTCTCTGCTCGTCTGAGAGACATGCAAATGCCCGTGCTCGGCAATGCGCGGCACGCCCGCCGCCTTCAGCGCCAGGTCCGAATGCCAGCCGGGATAGGGCTCGGGCGGGCGCTGCGGCGCATGGGTATAGGGATAGCCGGGATTGTGGCCGACGACGGCCTTGAGCTGCGGCGACAGCAGGCGCACCAGGCCGAGCATGATGCGGCTGCGATCAGTGGACTGCAGGTCGAAGATGAGGTCGTAATGCGCTGCCCAGACCGTTTTCATCCATTGCAGCGCGGCGACAAACTTGCCTTTGCTGCCGCGCACATCGATGGCGAGAATCTTGGCAAAACGCGGATCACCTTCGAACAGGCGATCCCACGGCTTCAGGGTATTGAGGTGAATGTCCGCAGATGGATAAGCGGCACGAATATCGTCGATAAAAGTGGTCGCGCCCACCACATCGCCCATGGCGCTCCACTTGATGACCAGGATGCGCCTGATTCCTGATGCGTCTATCGGTTTAGCCACCTGATCTGGATCGAAGCCTTAGCCAGACCGACGCGAGGAAGAAGCCCAGCACCAGTTCCTGGGTTTCGGTGACGCGGATGTCGAATGGCGCAGGCATGCGAACATCCCACCAGTCCCTGGCGCGCTCGGGCATCATCACCAGAGCGGACAGCAGGCCGGTCCAGGCCAGCGGACGGCCGGGCCAGAACCAGTAGGCGGTCGTGCCCGGATCGATCTTTTTGCCGCGAGCATCCAGCACCCAGATGCGGATCGCGCCGATCAGCGCCCACAGTTCCAGCAGCAGCCTCGGCTTCTGGTCGAGCCAGGCGCTGGTGTTGTGCAGATTGGTTTCGTTCTGGTCGTTGATGCGGGCAAAGGTTTCGGGCGTGTCCCAGTAGAACAGCCATTGGCCCCAGCTCACTTCCTCGCCGGCCATGTAAAGAGCGCCCAGCGTGACCATGGCGATCCATGCCCGGCTGGAGAAATTCGGCAAGAACTCCCACAGACGCAAGGCCTTGATGCCGAACAGGATGCCGGGAATCAGCGCAAGCGGCGTCATCAATTCGACCAGGCCGGTTTCCTTCTGGCCCTGGATATAGAGATCATGCATCTCGGGCGACGCATAGCGCACGGCCAGCTGCAGCAGCACCAGGCCCATGGGCAGCCAGAACCAGAGCGGCGACAAATCCTCGACCGAACGATTGCTCATGCCGGTCAGCCCCGGATGGCCGAGGCAAACGCCTCGAACAGCGGTTTCAGCATCGCCCGCTTGGTCTTGAGCGAGGCCTGATTCACCACCAGGCGCGAACTGATGTCGGTGATGTGCTCGACCGCGACCAGGCCGTTGGCCTTGAGCGTGCCGCCCGAGGAAACCAGGTCGACGATGGCGTCGGCCAGGCCCACCAGAGGCGCGAGTTCCATCGAGCCGTACAGCTTGATGAGGTCGACGTGCACGCCCTTGGCGGCGAAATGCTCGCGCGCGGTCTTCACGTACTTGGTGGCGACTCGGATGCGCGCGCCCTCCTTCACACGGCCGTCGTAGTCGAAGCCTTCGCGCACCGCCACCATCATGCGGCAGCGCGCGATTTTCAGGTCCAGCGGCTGGTACAGGCCATCGCCGCCGTGTTCGATCAGCACGTCGCGCCCGGCAATGCCCATGTCGGCGCCGCCGTGCTGCACGTAAGTCGGCACGTCGGTGGCGCGCACGATCAAGAGGCGCACGTCCTCTCTGTTGGTGGGAATGATGAGCTTGCGCGAGGCCTCCGGATCCTCGGCCGGAGTGACGCCGGCGGCCGCCAGCAGCGGGCTGGTTTCCTCGAAGATGCGGCCTTTGGAAAGGGCGATGGTAATCATGTCGGTGTATGCGTCCTGTCCGCGTCGCCGGGCCTAGTGGACGCGCCTGATGCGCGCGCCGAGCGCGGAAAGCTTGTCCTCGATATGCTCGTAGCCGCGGTCCAGGTGATAAATGCGGTCGATGAGGGTTTCGCCCTGCGCCACCAGGCCGGCCAGCACCAGGCAGGCCGAAGCGCGCAGGTCGGTGGCCATGACGATGGCGCCGTCCAGCCGCTCCACCCCGCGCACCAGCGCGGTATGCCCGCTGACCTCGATGTTGGCGCCCAGCCGGCGCAGTTCCTGCACGTGCATGAAGCGGTTCTCGAAAATGGTCTCGGTCACGCTGGCTGCCCCCTCGGCGATGCAGTTCATGGCCATGAACTGGGCCTGCATGTCGGTGGGGAAAGCCGGGTGCGGTGCGGTGCGCACATCGACCGACTTCAGCCTGCCCTGGCGGCAGACCTCGATCCAGTCCGGGCCGGTCGCGACGTGCGCACCGGCTTCGCGCAATTTGGCGATCACGGCATCGAGCGCATCGGGCTGGGTGTGCGTGAGCTTGACGCAGCCGCCGGCCATGGCGCCCGCCACCAGGAAGGTGCCGGTTTCGATGCGGTCCGGCATGACCGCGCACTCCGCGCCATGCAGCGCCGGCACGCCCTCGATGGTGATGACGTCGGTGCCCGCGCCCTGGATTTTCGCGCCCATGTTCGTCAGGCAGCGTGCCAGGTCGACGACCTCGGGTTCGCGCGCCGCATTCTCGAGCACGGTGGTGCCTTCGGCCAGGCAGGCCGCCATCATCAGGTTCTCTGTGCCGGTGACGGTGACCGCGTCCATGACGAGGCGCGCGCCCTTGAGCTTTTTCGCCTTGGCATGGATGTAGCCGTGCTCGATGTGGATTTCCGCCCCCATGGCCTGCAAGCCCTTGATGTGCAGGTCGACCGGGCGCGAGCCGATGGCGCAGCCCCCGGGCAGGCTGACCCTGGCCTCGCCGAAGCGCGCCAGCGTGGGGCCCAACACCAGGATGGAAGCGCGCATGGTCTTCACCATGTCGTAGGGTGCTTCCAGGGCCGGGATTTCCTTCGCATCGAGTTCGACCCTGTCGTCATAGCGGGTGATGCGCACGCCCATGTGCGCGAGCAGCGCGAGCAGCGTGCTGATGTCCTTGAGATTGGGCACGTTGGAAAGGCGCAACGGCTCGGCTGAGAGCAGCGCAGCGGTCAGAATCGGCAGCGCGGCGTTCTTGGCGCCTGAAATGCGCACCTCGCCGTTCAGCGTGGCGCCGCCGTGAATAGACAATTTATCCATTACTGGCGATTGGCCCAGTCTTCCGGGGTGTAGGTTTTCATGGAGAGCGCGTGGATCTCCTCGCGCATGCGCTCGCCCAGTGCCTTGTAGACCAGCTGGTGCTGCTGCACCATGTTCTTGCCGCGGAATTCTCCGCTCACGATCACCGCATCAAAATGATGGCCATCGCCCTTCACTTCGAGTTTCTCACAGGACAGCGCCGCCGCTATCCATCGTTCAATATCCTGTGGACTTACCATTTCGCCATCTCGTCAATGTCTCAGTTTGTAGCCGCGCTTGAGCAGCAGCAAGGTAAACCCGGATATTGCCACAAAGCAGGCGCCAACGACCAGCAGGCTCAGGCCCGGCACCACGTCCGAATGGCCGAAAAACCCCCAGCGGAAGCCGTCGATCATGTAGAAAACCGGGTTCCAGTGCGAGGTCGCCTGCCAGAAGGGCGGCAGCGAGTGGATCGAGTAGAACACGCCGGACAGGAAGGTGAGCGGCATGATGAGGAAGTTCTGGAAGGCGGCAAGCTGGTCGAACTTTTCCGCCCACATGCCGGCGATGATGCCGAGCGCGGCGAGGATGCCGGTGGAGAGAATAGTCAGGGCCAGCAGCCAGAACGGGTGCATCAGGGGCAAGTCGGTGAACCAGACGGTCACCAGGCCGACCCCCACGCCCACCACCACGCCGCGGATGACCGCGGCCAGCAGATAAGCGGAAAAGAATTCGAAATAGGACAGCGGCGCCACCAGCACGAACACGATGTTGCCGGTGATCTTGGACTGTATCAGGCTGGACGAACTGTTGGCGAAGGCGTTCTGCAGCATGGACATCATGATGAGGCCGGGCACCAGGAAAGTCGTATAGCTGATGCCGGGATAGACCTGCACCCGTTCTTCCAGCACATGGGAGAAGATCAGCAGGTAGAGCATGGCGGTGACGATGGGCGCCAGTATGGTCTGGAACGCAACCTTCCAGAAGCGCAGCAGTTCCTTGTAGAGCAGGGTCGAGAATCCGGTCATGCGTTCTGGATGATTTCGGTGAACACGTCCTCGAGGTCGGGTTCGAGCAACTGCATTTCGAGCACCTTGATCCCGGCCCTGCGCAGCGCAGCCAGCGGGGTTTCCAGTTCGTCATATTCCTGGAAGCCGAACAGCCAGCAGTTGCCCTGCCCCTGTTTGAGCCCGAGCGAACCCGGCGGCTCGCCGTCGAGCCTGAACTGCGCCTGATGTTCATGCCGCCGCGACAGCAGGTTGCGCGTGCTGTCCAGCGCGACCAGCCTGCCTTGCTTGAGCATGGCGATGCGCTGGCACAGTGTTTCAGCCTCCTCCAGGTAGTGCGTGGTCAGCACCACGGTATGGCCCTCGCGGTTCAGGCCCTGAATGAACTGCCACAAGGTCTGGCGCAGATCCACGTCGACCCCCGCGGTGGGCTCGTCCAGCACGATCACCGGCGGCTTGTGCACCAGCGCCTGCGCCACCAGCACGCGCCGCTTCATGCCGCCGGAGAGCGTACGCATGTTCTTGTCCGCGTGCGGGGTCAGACCGAGGTTGTGCAGTACGTGCTCGATCCAGTCGTCGTTCCTGCGAATGCCGAAATAGCCAGACTGCACGCGCAACACCTCGCGCGCGGTGAAAAAGGGGTCGTAGACCAGTTCCTGCGGCACCACGCCGAGCGCGCGACGCGACTGCGCATAGTCGCGCGCGACATCGAAGCCCATGACCCTGGCCGTGCCCTGGCTGGGCCGAACCAGCCCGGCGAGAATGTTGATCAGCGTGGTCTTGCCGGCGCCATTGGGACCCAGCAGGCCGAAGAATTCGCCCTGGTTGACCTGGAGATCGATGCCGTCCAAAGCACGTGTCTGCCGGTACTGCTTGACCAGGCCGGCAACCTCGAGCGCAACGGTCATCCCGGGAACCCCGGCGGGTGCGCAGCGTTTTCACACAGCCGGCAATCGCTGGCAAAAGCAGGAAACTTAACCCCCATGAGCTTCTTCCAGGAGCAGAAAGCGATCAACCGGGGTTTCCAGGATCACAACTGATCGGCTATGCCGTAAAGCGATGCCAGGCTGTTCAGGCTTTGCGGCAGGTTTTTGAGCTTGAGGTTCTTTTGCGAGGCCGCGGCCTCGCGCTTGCAGGCAAGGATAAGGCCGAGCGCGGCGGAATCGACGTTGTCGATCGCCGCGCAATCGAGCGTATCGACGCCAAACTGCACCAGCGGCCTGATTTTTTCCAGCAAAACGGGCACCGTTTCCAGCGTGACGTCGCCGCCGAGCCTGCACAGGTTGCCGTCGCGGTCAATCATGCCTTCAGGATCGCTGGCGCTCTGGCAGGGGCAAGGGCAGAAGGCCTGGCCTTGGCCGGAGCCGCCTTGTTCCCGTTGCCGGGCCGGGAGTCCGTCTTTTCCAGGCTGCGCGACTTGGCTTCCAGCAGGGAAATCAGGCCGTCAATGCCGGACTGGCGGATGGTATTGGCGAAGGAAGAACGGTAATTGATCACCAGGCTCACCCCGTCGATCGACACATCGTAAACCTTCCAGCCGAAGGCCGTCTTGTGCATGTCGTAGTTGATCGGGATAGGCTTGCCGCCGGGCTGCTTGACCTCGGTCTGCACCGTTACTTCGGTCGCAGCAGGCTTCATGGTGAAGGGCTTGAATTCGATGGCCTGGTTGCTGAAAGCGGTCAGTGAAGTCGCATAGGTGCGAACCAGCAGGGCGCGAAACTCCTTGACCAGGGACTGCTTCTGCCTGGGGGTCGCGGCATTCCAGTGCTTGCCCACGGCAAGCTGGGTCATGCGGTTGAAATCGAAATGCGGCAATACCTTGGCTTCGACCAGGTCGTACACCTTCTGCACATTGCCGCCCTGAATGTCCTTGTCGGCCTTGAGGATGGCCAGGACCTCCTGGGTCGTGGTCTTTGCCAACTGGTCAGGCGGCGGGTCCGCCGCCCAGACCGTCACAGCCAGCACGCCAGCCAGCAGTCCGGAAATGACACGCAACAACATGGGTTCTCCCGAAATCTCTTGTATGGGGCAGACCGCAGGAAACTACTTCTGTTCCCCGGTCAGCTTGCTGATCTGCGCCACATTCACGTTGTAATCGTTCACGGTGCGCAGGTACTCGGTCTGCGCCAGCACGTAACTCTTGATCGCCTCGGCCAGCTTGTCGCCCTTCTCCAGCCCCGCGGCGAAGTCCGCCATGGATGCGATCACCCAGCGGCGGGCGGAAGCCGCGCCTTCGGCCAGATCCTTCTGCGAATCGAAATTCGCCCTGGCATTGGCATAGGCCTCGCTGACTTCGAAGGGAATGCCCATCAGCGCGAACTGTTTTTTCTGGTTCAGCGCTTCGAGTTCGGCCTGCGCCTGGGTGACGCGGGCGGACGCGACGCCAAAGACCGCATCCCACTTGACGCCGACGACGGGGGTCAGACCGCCGCCGTTGAACGGGTCGACGACATGCGGGTTGTCCAACTGGTCGCGGCGCGACGCGTAGCTGTACGACCCAACCACGCCGGCGTAGACGTCCGGCATGATATCGGCCTTCTTGGCGGCCACCAGGGCGCGCCTTGCCTTGAGGCCGGCCTCCAGCTGCTGCATCTCGGGCCGGTCGGTCAGCGCCCTGCCCTGCAGGTCGGCCAGTTCGGCAGACGGGAAAGGCACGGGCTGCAGGCTTTCATCCGCAACGGTCAGCGGCGCCTTGAGGCCTAGGCCGGTCAGCACCCTGAGGCCGTCCAGGCTGATTTTCTCAACGGCGCGTGCCTGGTGCACGTACTTGCCGATCACGCCCTTGGTGGCCTGCAGGGAAAAGAGTTCGGCCTGGGTGACTTCACCGGTTTCTTCCTTGAGCGCACGCTCTGCGCGGCTGATCGAGCTCTCCAGGCGGCTTTGCATGTCTTCCAGGAACAGGCGGATGTCGCGCGCGGTCAGATAGCCGTAGTAGGCGCGCTTGGTGTCGAATGCCGTTTCGGCCTGGGTCTGGCGCACGTCGCCGCGCTTGATGTCGATGTTGCCCTCGGCGGCCTTGCCGTAGGCCTCGACCTTGCCGAAGGTGTAGAGCGGCTTGATCAGCGCGAATTCGATGTGGGTCCAGTCGGACAGCCCGTTCCAGTCGTCGCCGTCGCGGCGCGGCTTGGTTCCGTTGTAGGCGCCGCCCTGGTAGAAACCGCCGTCCACGGCCGGCGCCAGCCCGATGAAGGCATTCGCGCTGATGCGCCAGCCTTCGTTGCCCTTGACCTCGGCGAGCAGGCCGCGCGCGGCATCGACCAGGTGTTCACGCTCCTTGATGCGCGGATCGGCCGAGAGGCTCATTTCCACGGCCTGCTGCAGATTGATGGTCTGCGCGCCGGCATAGCCAGGCAACAGCATGCCGGCGGCCAACAAAGCCAGTGCGAGTTTATTATTGTGCGGTTTCATTTGACGCTCCCTCTTGAGCCTTGCTAAACAGAAACTGTCCGATCAGGTTTTCCAGCACGACTGCGGACTGGGTCAGCCTTACCCGGTCTCCATTGTTCAATTTTACGCTATCGCCGCCGGCTTCCAAGCCGATATATTGCTCGCCCAGCAGGCCGGAGGTCAGGATCGAGGCCGAAGTGTCCTTGGGAAACGCGTAGCGCTGGTCCAGACTCAGAACAACCTCGGCTTCGTAGGTCTTGTCGTCGAAACTGATGCCCGTCACCCGGCCTACCACCACGCCGGCGCTTTTTACCGGCGCGCGCACCTTGAGGCCGCCAATGTTGTCGAAATGCGCCGAAACCTGATAGCTGTCAGCCATTCTTACGGAGCTCATGTTGCCCACCTTGAGCGCCAGAAACAGCAGGGCGCCGATGCCTGCCACCACGAACAACCCGACCCACAGGTCCAGCCAAGCCTTGCTCATTCAGCCTACCCCCCGAAACATGAATGCCGTCAATACAAAATCCAGCGCCAGAATGACCAGGCTGGAGGTCACCACCGTGCGGGTGGTCGCGCGCGACACGCCCTCCGCCGTCGGCGGCGCATCGTAGCCCTCGAACAGCGCGATCGCGGTCACGGCCACGCCGAACACCACGCTCTTGATGACGCCGTTGAGAATGTCTTCCTCGAAATCGACCTGGGCCTGCATCTGCGACCAGAAGCTGCCCTCGTCCACCCCGATCAGCACCACGCCCACCAGATAGCCGCCGAAAATGCCCATGGCCGAGAACAGCGCCGCCAGCAGGGGCATGGACAGCACCCCGGCCCAGAAGCGCGGCGCCACCACGCGGGCCACCGGGTCCACCGCCATCATCTCCATCGCGGCCAGTTGCTCGGTCGCCTTCATGAGGCCGATTTCGGCGGTGATCGCCGAACCGGCGCGGCTGGCGAACAGGAGTGCCGCCACTACCGGCCCCAGCTCGCGCACCAGCGACAAGGCCACCAGCACGCCGAGGGCGGATTCGGAGCCGTAGGTCTGCAGGGTTTCGAAGCCCTGCAGGCCCAGCACCATGCCGACGAACAGCCCCGACACCAGGATGATGATGAGCGACAGCACGCCGGCGAAATAGATTTCCCGGATGGTCAGCCCGAAGCGCCTGAAGGCGGTTCCAGAGCGCAGCAGGGTCGCGAGGAAGAAGCGCGTGGCGACGCCGATGCGCGCCACCGCCTCGAGGGTATGCCGTCCCAGGTTGGCGACAAGGCGCAGCGGCGCAATCACAGGGCCAGCCTCAGGTCTTCCGCATAGGCGCGGGCGGGATAATGGAATGGAACCGGGCCGTCCGGCTCGCCGTGCACGAACTGGTGCACGAAAGGCAGGCCCGAGGCCCGCATCTCCTCAGCCGTGCCTTCGGCCTCGATCACCCCTTCGGACACGAAATAGACATAGTCGACGATTTTCAGCGACTCCTGCACGTCGTGGGTGACCACGATGGAAGTCAGCCCCAGGGTATCGGTCAGGCGGCGGATGAGGTTGCCGATCACGCCCAGCGAAATCGGGTCGAGGCCGGCGAAGGGCTCGTCGTACATCACCAGCATGGGCTCGAGCGCGATGGAACGCGCCAGCGCCACGCGCCGCGCCATGCCCCCGGAAAGCTCGGACGGCATGAGGTCGGCCGCGCCGCGCAAGCCGACGGCGTGCAGCTTCATCAGCACCAGGTCGCGGATGATTTCCTCGGGCAATTGCGTGTGTTCGCGCATCTGGAAGGCAATGTTGTCGAACACGCTCATGTCCGTAAACAGGGCGCCGAACTGGAACAGCATGCCCATCTTGCGTCGCAGTTCGTAAAGCCCGTCCGTATCCAGTTCGCTGACGTTCTGTCCGGCCACCTGCACGCTGCCGCTGTCGGGTTTGATCTGGCCGCCGATCAGGCGCAGCAACGTTGTTTTTCCGCAACCGCTGCTGCCC
Source organism: Thiobacillus sp. UBA6205 (assembly GCA_002421825.1). GTDB lineage: Bacteria > Pseudomonadota > Gammaproteobacteria > Burkholderiales > Thiobacillaceae > UBA6918. Next base: position 41,397 of record DISR01000044.1, read on the forward strand.
ATGATGGCGACGACCTGGCCGCGCCTGGCGGCCAGGTTGATCCCCTTCAGAATCGGCCGCTCGCCGTAGCCGAACGTAACGTTTTTTATCTCTACCAGATTATCCAATGCTCTGGACCTTGTTGTTTCTATCAATCGCGATTCTATCGGAAGGGCCGGCTGTCTTGGGCGCTATACGCCCAACACCTCCATCAGTTCCCTGATTTTTCCGAGCCGGGCCAGGGTGGATGCTCGCGAAATCACGTACAAAGGCGACCCGCCTTGCGCAGCCTTTTGCATGCGTTGCGCGAGATCGCGCAGATCGGGTTCCCCTTCGAGCCAGAGGATGTCGGCGCCATCCTCAAGCACCCCGCGTTCGCCGAAGCGTCCAGCCTGGCGGGCGGCATCCTCGGCAACCCCATCGGCAGTTCCCAGCACGAAGCGGAAACCCTCCCGGGTGTCCTGGAGCCAGTTGGCGACCTCCTCATCGCTGGCGTTCCGCCAGTATTCGGCAGGCAAATACACGCAGCGGAACTGGGTGTTGTAGAAAGACAACTGCCAGTCCTCCGGCAGGTCCTCGGGATAGAAACCGCCCCGCCAGGCTTCCTGCCGCCAGCCCACCGCACCCAGGTAAACAATGTAATTATCCATAACCTTGATTTAAATGGATTTTCTGTTTGCCACCCAAGGCCGGCCAAAGCCCGGAGACTACGGCAAACAGAAACGGGACACCCTCGGCGCCCATTTCCATGGTCGCGAGGAAGTTCAGGCCCTGCGCCAGGTCGTGCCCTGCGGCCCGTCTTCCAGGACAATGCCTGCCGCCTTCAACTCGTCCCGGATGCGGTCGGCTTCGGCAAAATTGCGGGTTTTCTTCGCATCGGCACGCGCTGCGATGAGGGTATCGATTTCCGCATCCTGGAGCCCGCCTGCCCCGCCGACCGGTCGCTTGAGAAAGGCTTCCGGTTCCGTCTGCAAGAGCCCCAGCACGCCGCCAAGCGCCTTCAGCAGGCCTGAAAGCTGCGAATCATGGGTACGGTTGATCTCGTTGGCCAGTTCGAACAGCACCGCCACCGCCTCGGGCGTGCCGAAGTCCTCGTCCATCGCCGCCTTGAAGCGGGACGCCCAGGAAGCGGACCAGTCGAGCGCAAGCTCGGCCGGCGGCACGTTCTTCAGCGCCGTATATAGCCGCGTCAGCGCGCCCCTGGCGTCTTCCAGGTGCGCATCGGAGTAGTTGAGCGGGCTGCGGTAATGCGCGCGCAGGATGAAGAAGCGCACCACCTCGGGGTCGAATTTCTCCAGCACCTCGCGGATGGTGAAAAAGTTGCCGAGGCTCTTGGACATCTTCTCGTCGTCCACCCGCACGAAGCCGTTGTGCAGCCAGTAATTGACGAACTTGCACTGGTGCGCGCCCTCGGACTGGGCGATTTCGTTCTCATGGTGCGGGAACTGCAGGTCCTGGCCGCCGCCGTGGATGTCGAAATGCCTGCCCAGCAGCTTGCCGCTCATGGCCGAGCATTCGATGTGCCAGCCCGGCCGCCCGGGGCCCCACGGACTTTCCCAGGCCGGTTCGCCGGGCTTGGCCGCCTTCCACAGCACGAAGTCGAGCGGATCGTGCTTGCTGGTTTCCACCTCCACGCGTTCACCGGCGCGCAGGTCATCGAGCGACTTGCCCGAAAGCCGGCCGTAATGCGCGAACCCGCGCACGCTGTAATAGACGTCGCCGTTATCGGCCTTGTACGCCAGGCCCCGGCTTTCCAGGGCCTGGATCATGGCCAGCATCTCGGTCACGTATTCGGTCGCGCGCGGCTCGGCATCCGGGCGCAGCACGCCGAGCCTGCTTTCATCCTCGTGCATGGCGGCGATGAAGCGGTCGGTCAGGGCCTTGGGGGTCTCGCCGTTTTCCTGCGCGCGCCTGATGATTTTGTCGTCGATGTCCGTAATATTGCGCACGAAGGTGAGCTGGTAGCCGCAGGCACGCAACCACCTGGCCACCATGTCGAACACCACGAAGACGCGGGCATGGCCGAGGTGGCAGTAATCGTATACCGTCATGCCGCACACGTACATGCGGACCTGGCCGGGCCGGATGGGGACGAAGGTCTCGAGACTGCGGCTTAGGGAGTTGTACAGCTTGAGCATGGGGAACGAGACGGGCGGGCGGCTATCTGAAGCAAAGCCCCCCACAGACACGGGGAGTTGTTAGAATTCGGGGTTGCTGACCATTGATTCGAGTTTATCACATGCCCAGTTTGCAAAGTTTTGCCCGCCTGGTCGCCGTCGTGCTCTGCCTTTCGTTTTCGGCAGGGCTCCACGCTGACGACGTTCAGGACATCAACCAGCTTTTCCGCAAGGGCGACTTGAATACGGCGCTGACCCGTGCCAACCAGTTCCTTGCCAAGAATCCCAAGGACGCCCAGGTGCGCTTCCTGAAAGGCCTGATCCTGGCCGACCTGGGCAAATCCGCCGATGCCATCCAGGTGTTCACCGGCATCACCGAAGACTACCCGGAACTGCCCGAGCCCTACAACAACCTGGCCGTGCTGTACGCGGCGGAAGGCAAGTACGAGGCTGCGAAAAATGCCCTGGAAATGGCGATCCGCACCCACCCGAGCTACGCGACCGCGCACGAGAACCTCGGCGACCTGTATGCACGCATGGCGTCACAGGCCTATGACAAGGCGCTGCAGATCGACAACAGCAACAAGACGGCGCAGACCAAGCTGGCGCTGATCAAGGACATCGTGTCCGGCAAGCCGCAAGCGCGCAGCGCCGCAGCGCCGCAAACGGCCAGGCCCGCGCCCGTCACGACCAAGCCCGCCCTTGCAACTGTCGCCGCCAAACCCGCCACGGCGGCTGAAAACAAGCCCGCGCCCGCACCTGCCGCCAAGCCGGCCAACCTGGTCGAAGTGGCGCAGTCCTGGGCCAAGGCCTGGTCGAACAAGGATGTGGACGGCTACCTGGCCCATTATTCGCCCGACTTCATGCCCGCCAGCATGAGCTACACGCGATGGGCCGAGGAGCGGCGCGAACGCATTCTCGATGCGAAACGCATCAAGGTCACGCTGCGCAACATCCAGGTCAAGCGCATTTCGCCCGAGCGCGCCGAAGTCAGCTTCAAGCAGACTTATCAGTCGGACCGCTTCAACTCCACTTCCAGCAAGACGCTGGAACTGGTCCTGGCTGACGGCAAGTGGCTCATCGTGCGCGAATCCGGCCGCTGATCCCCGCCCAGTCCATGCCATCCCGCCTGTCTCTTTTCCCGATGCTCGGCATGCTGGCGTTGCCGGCCGTGGCGGATATCGGCGAAGTCGACCGCCTGCTCGGCAGCAGTGTGCAGGAAATCCGCCAGAACAGGCTCGATCGCGCCCTGCACTCCATCGACAGCCTGCTCGAACGCCACCCAAACTTCCGCCTGGCGCAATTGATGAAAGGGGATCTGCTGCTTGCGCGCGCGCGGCCGATTTCCACCCTGGGCAACGCGCCAGGCGCCCGTGAACAGCAGGATGAACTGCGCGAAGAAGCCAAGGCGCGCATCCTGGCCATTGACGCCCCGGTCAACCCCGGCCTGATCCCCGAGGAACTGCTGCACATTACGGCCGACATTCAGTATGCCATTGCGGTCGACGCCAGCCGCGCACGGCTGTACGTCTTTGAAAATACCGCCGGCGGCATTCACCGCATCGCCGATTTTTACGTCACGGTCGGCAAGTTCGGCATCGGCAAGAGCAAGGAAGGCGACAAGCGCACGCCAGTCGGCCTCTACACCATCACCAACTTCAAGCCCGACAGCGAACTCGAGGAACTGTACGGTATCGGCGCCTATCCGCTGAGCTACCCCAACGAATGGGACAGGCGCAACGGCCGCAACGGCTATGGCATCTGGCTGCACGGCGTGCCGCGCAACACCTATGCGCGCCCGCCCAAGGCCAGCGACGGATGCGTGGTGCTGTCGAACGACGATCTGAAAAGCCTCGCGCGCTATATCAGCATCGGGCAGACCCCCGTTATCATCGCGCCCAGCCTGACCTGGGTGAACGCGGGCTCGCTTGGGACCGCACGCGACGAGCTCCAGCAGGCCATCGACGGCTGGCGCAAGGACTGGGAAAGCCGCGACACGGATCGTCTGCTTGGGCACTACTCCCCCGATTTCCAGTCCGGCGCCCAGCGCTACCAGGCATTCGCCGAATCCAAGCGCAGGGTGAATGCGGCAAAAGACTGGATCAAGGTCGATCTCCAGCGCCTCAGCATCTTCCGGCAGCCCGGAAACAAGGACATGGCCATCGTCACCTTCGACCAGGACTACAGGAGCAACAACCTCAGCGACCAATCCAGAAAACGCCAGTACTGGCAGCGAGAGAACGGTCGCTGGCGCATCATTCAAGAAACAATCCTGTAAACAAGAGAGGACACAACAATGGTCAAGCTTCACACCTCGAAAGGGATCATCACGCTGGAACTGGACGCCGAGAAAGCGCCCGTTACGGTCGAAAACTTCCTCCAATACGTGCGCGACGGCTTCTATGACGGCACCATATTCCATCGCGTGATCGATGGCTTCATGATCCAGGGCGGCGGCTTCGAGCCGGGCATGACCCAGAAGCCCACGCGCGCACCGATCAAGAACGAGGCCGCCAGCGGCCTGAAGAACGACGCCTACACCATCGCCATGGCGCGCACCTCGGTGCCGGATTCCGCCACTGCGCAATTTTTCATCAACGTGGCCAACAACAGCTTCCTCAACCACACCGCCCCGACGGCGCAAGGTTATGGCTATGCCGTGTTCGGCAAGGTGACGGAAGGCCAGGAAGTCGTGGACATCATCAAGAAAATCCGCACCGGCAGCCGCGCCGGCCATCAGGACGTGCCGATGGAAGACATCATCATAAACAAAGCGGAAATTGTCTGAGCACGGCGCCATAAATAGACTGCGCGGCAGAATGCCTGCGTTGCGCGGTGGCGCACGGAGGCGCGGCAGGGGGATCCCCTTGGGGCCTGGCCGCCGCAGTCGCTCCGCAATCCTCATCTACAAAAGCCAATACACCCCGGTTCCTGCGCGCCGCACGCCTTGGCCTTCGGTCGCTCGTGACGACTTCTGACACCCTGCCTGCATAAATGTCCGGCCGTACGCTTTTCATCGCCGACCTGCATCTGGCCGAAGAGCGCCCGCAAGCCAGCGGGTGCTTTTTCCATTTCCTGGAAAGCATCGCTGCCGGCACCGATGCGCTCTACATCCTGGGCGACCTGTTCGAGTACTGGGCGGGCGACGACGATGTCGATGCGCCGATCGCGCGCCAGGCCGCGGCAAGAATCAAGGCCCTGACGGCTTCCGGCACGCCGGTCCATTTCATGCACGGCAATCGCGACTTTCTGCTGGCGCAACGCTATGCAGATTCATGCGGCATGACGCTGCTGGACGATCCCGTCGTCATCGACCTGTATGGCACGCGCACCCTGCTCACGCATGGCGACCTCCTTTGCACCGACGACCGCAGCTACCAGCGCATGAGAAAACTGGTCAGGCAGCCTCTGGTGCGCGGCGCCCTGCTTGCGCTTCCGCTGGCTTTGCGCCACGCCATTGCCCGCTCCGCACGGTCCGGCAGCGAGCGCGCCAAGGCAGGAAAATCCAGCGAGATCATGGACGTCAACCCGGAAGCCGTCGCAGAATCGTTCCGCCAGTCCGGCGCACTGCGCATGATCCACGGCCACACGCATCGGCCGGCCCGGCATCTTGCAACGACAGGCGGCAAACCCCTGGAGCGCTGGGTTTTGCCGGACTGGTACGGCGAAGGCGGCTATCTTGCCTGCACCCCTCAGGGCTGCGAGCTGCTGCCCGCTCCTCCTCCGCCGAAATCGGGAAGCGCGACCGCTTCGTAGTTCCTCGGCAATTCGAACAGCTCGCTCTTAACTCGCGGCTTCCCCGCTCACATGCCGTCTGACACGCCCGGCGCAGTCCCGCTCGCCGATTGGCAGCCGCCGTGGCAGGACCATGCCAGTCTGTGCCAGACTGAACATTTCAGCGGATTGCGGAATGATGGCGAGGCAATTGGCGAGCTGATTTGCGCATCCCGCGCCAAACCCATAGCCTTTGCCATGGGCGCGAAGCGGGGGCGCGAAGATGCCGCCGTCGTTTCCGTCATCCCTGTGCAGGCGGCCGTCAGTCACGAGAATGCGGGCCTGGTTCGCCGCCGCCGTCCTGGCAGCGCAGCCGGAGCATTTCCGCCGCCTGCAAGCTTGCGCATGCGAACAGGAAGAAAGCGGCAGGAATTCTTACGCTTCCAGCCCCCTGGCCAGATCATTGCGAATGTCGCGCACCGATTCGAGGCCGACCGCGACTCGCACCAGGCCGTCGCCTATGCCCGCGAACGCGCGCTGTTCTGCGGTCATGCGGCTGTGCGTCGTAGAGGCTGGATGCGTAATGGTCGATTTGGCATCCCCCAGGTTGGCCGTGATGGACAGCAGCCTGCAGTTGTCGATCACGCGCCACGCCGCAGCCTGCCCACCCCTCACCTCGAACGAAACGATGCCGCCGCCGGTCTTCTGCTGGCGCATCGCCAGCTGGTGCTGGGGATGGGATGGCAGCCCGGGATACCAGACGCGCTCCACATTCGGATGGCTCTCCAGCCAGGCCGCAATGTCCAGCGCATTGCGCGAATGCGCTTCCATGCGCAAGGACAGGGTTTCCAGACCCTTCAGTATCACCCAGGCATTGAAGGCGGACAGCGTGGGGCCGGCGGTGCGCAGGAAGGCGTATACGGCTTCCATCAATTCCCTGGAGCCCAGCACCGCACCACCCAGCACCCTGCCCTGCCCGTCCAGATACTTGGTGGCGGAATGGATGACGATGTCCGCGCCCAGGGCAAGCGGGCGCTGCAAGGCGGGGGAACAGAAGCAGTTGTCCACCACCAGCCAGGCGCCGGATTCCCTGGCGATGGCCGCCAGCGCCGCGATATCGCTCACCTCGGTCAGTGGATTTGAAGGGGACTCGACGAAGAACAGCCTGGTGTTCGGCTTTACCGCCTTGCGCCATTCCTCCGGATCGGTGGGCGAGACGTAGGTCGTCTCGACGCCGAAGCGCCCGAGAATGTTGGAGAACAACTGCACGGTGGAACCGAAGATCGAGCGCGAGGCGACGATGTGCTCGCCCGCCTTCATCAGCCCCATCGCCGTCGCCAGGATCGCAGCCATGCCCGATGCAAAAGCCACGCAGCGCTCGGCGCCCTCCAGCGCCGCGAGCCGGTTTTCCAGCATGGTCACGGTGGGGTTGGTAAAGCGCGCATAGATGTTGCCAGGCTCGTCGCCCTTGAAACGGGCGGCAGCCTGTGCCGCGTCGTCGAAGATGAAGCTGGAGGTGAGGAACATCGCCTCGCTGTGCTCGTTGAACTGGCTGCGCAACGTGCCGCTGCGCACCGCCAGGGTTTCCAGATCGTATTCTTCAGACATCCCCGTCTCCAAACAAAAAACCCGGTCAGCTTGCGCGTCCCGGGTTGGCACTCGCTTTAGCTGGATTTATAAGGCGCCCGCAAGCTGATTCAAATCGGCGCCTGTCAAATGTATTCCCTCGGCCCGATGCCGTCAAGCACGCGCGCCCGACACCAGGTTCAAATCGAGCTGCTGGGTCTCGATGGCCTGGTGCTGGGTGTCGCCGTTGCGCAAGGCTTCGATGTAATCCAGGTATTCCGGGGTCACGTCGCCCGTGATGTAGCGGCCATCGAAACAGGAGGTGTCGAAATCGAGGATGGCCGGATTTTCCGCCTTCACGTCATCGACCAGCGCCTCGATATCCTGGTAGATCAGCGCATCGCAGCCGATCTCGCGGGCGATCTCCTCATCGCTGCGGCCATAAGCAAGCAGCTCGGCGCGCGTCGGCATGTCGATGCCATAGACATTGGGATAGCGCACGGGCGGCGCGGCGGAAGCGAAAAACACCCTGGCCGCGCCGGAGTCGCGCGCCATCTGCACGATCTCGCGGCTGGTGGTGCCGCGCACGATGGAGTCGTCCACCAGCAGCACGTTCTTGTCCTTGAACTCCTCGGCGATGGCGTTGAGCTTCTGGCGCACCGACTTCTTGCGCAGCGCCTGGCCGGGCATGATGAAAGTACGGCCGATGTAGCGGTTCTTGATGAAGCCCTCGCGGTAAGGCACGCCCAGATGGTTGGCCAGCTGCAAGGCAGAGGGCCGGCTGGTGTCCGGGATCGGGATGACCACGTCGATCTTGAGATGACCGAACTCGCGCTGGATTTTCTGCGCCAGCGAAACACCCATGCGCAGCCGCGTCTTGTAGACCGAGATGCCGTCCATGACGGAATCAGGCCGGGCCAGGTAAACGTATTCGAAAATGCACGGATTCAGCGCAGACGCCTTCGCGCACTGGCGACTGTGCAAGCGCCGGTTCTCGTCGACGAACACCGCCTCGCCGGGGAGCACGTCGCGCAGGATCTTGAAGCCCAAGGCATCGATGGCGACGCTTTCCGAGGCCACGATGTATTCCGGCGGATTGGCATTCTCGTTCACGCCGATGACCAGCGGGCGGATGCCGTGCGGGTCGCGGAAGGCCAGCAGGCCGTAGCCGGCGATGAGCGCCACCACGGCATAGGCGCCGCGGCAGCGCGCATGCACGCCGGAAACCGCGGTGAATATGGTGTTCAGGTCCAAGCGGCCGCCGCGGCCGTTGGATTGCAGTTCGTGCGCCAGCACGTTCAGCAGCACCTCGGAATCGGAGTTGGTGTTGACGTGGCGCAGATCTTCGGCGAACAGGGCGCGCTTGAGTTCGTCGGTATTGGTCAGGTTACCGTTGTGGCCAAGCACGATACCGAAGGGGGAATTGACGTAAAAAGGCTGCGACTCCGCCGAACTCGAGGCCGAACCGGCGGTGGGGTAGCGCACGTGCGCCACGCCGATATTGCCCAGCAGGTTGCGCATGTCGCGCGTGCGGAAGACGTCGCGCGCCAAGCCCGGGCCCTTGTGCATGTGGAAGCGCGCACCCTCGGCAGTCACGATGCCTGCCGCATCCTGGCCGCGGTGCTGCAGCACCATCAGCCCGTCATAGAGCAACTGATTAACCGATGTATTGGCGGCAACGCCGATGACTCCACACATGTTTCACCCGTTGAAATGAATGTGTTCAGCCACTTTGGCAGGCAGCAGGGGCACCGCCTCCATGGCCAACATCTCCAATACTTTCGAAGATAGCGCATTTTTCCAGAAATCGGTCTGCGGCAGCGCGGTCAATCCGGCAACAAGCGTCAATCCGATCAGGATCAGCATGCCGCGCAAAAGACCGAACACCCCGCCCACCGCCTTGTCGGCACCGCCCAGCCCGACTGCACCCACCGCGCCCTTGATCAGGCGGCCAAGCAGCATGACGACGATCATCACGCCCAGAAACACCACGACAAAACCGACGATATTGCGCATGCCCTCGCTTTCCACATCCATGGGCAGCAAGGGCGCCACCGCCGCCGCGCCCAGCTTCGCGGCAACAAAGGCCACGATCCAGGAGCCCAGCGAAAATATCTCGGCGACCAGCCCGCGCAGCAGGCCGAGAATGATGGATGCCGTCAGTCCCAGCACGACAATCCAGTCGAACGCGGTCATTTTTCGACCACCTTGGCCGTTATGCCCTCAGCGGCAAGCTTGGCCGAAAGCGCATCGGCATCGGCTTTGTTCGGGAACGAACCCACGCGCACGCGGGTGCTGTCGCCCACTGCATCGGTGTAGGGCTTGTAGCCGAGCTTGGCAATGCGCGACCGCAGCTGCTCGGCATTGGCCTTGTCGACGAAGGCCCCGACCTGCACGGTGTAGGCGGTCGCGGCCGGCGCTGGCCTGGGCGCTTCCCTGGCCGTTTGCACAGCAGGCTTGGCGGGAACCGCAGCGGGCACGGGCGAGGCAGGTTTGGGGGCAGATCCGGGCGCCGCTGCCTGCCCGGAAGGCTCCGGCTCGACCATGGCATTTGCGGGCGGTGGCGCGAATTCGACTGCATTCTGCGGCGCAACGTCCGTTGCCGGCTGCGGCATGCGCACATCCAGAGGGCCGGCCGGCGAAGGCTCATCCTCCAGCACCAGCGGCAGAATGATCACCGCGACGATGGTGAGCGCGACCGCGCCGATCAGCCGGCGGCGCGCCCGGCGTTTATGGTCATCATCTGAGAGGGGAACTGGCATCGGAATAGGTGCTTAGGATTTCCGCTACGGTGTAAAACGACCCGAAGACGGTGATTCTATCACCTTCGGTTGCGCGAAGTTTCGCGGCGGCAAACGCAGAGCGCACATCGCCGAAAACCTCGACCGCGGCATGCGCGTTCGCACGGACATGCGCTGCCAGCGCCTCGCCGCTTTGCCCGCGCTCGCCCGCGAGGCCGGCAACCAGCCAGGCGTCGAATGCATCCTTCAAGGGGCCGACGACACCGTCCGCATCCTTGTCCGCCAGCAGTGCGAAAACGGCATAGCGCTTGCCAGCCGCTGGCCGTGCACGCAGATTCGACGCCAAGGCTCTCGCGGACTGCGGGTTGTGCGCGACGTCCAGCACGATCTCGACCGGACCGGGCATGCGCTGGAAGCGGCCGGGCAGGCGAGCCTCGCGCAGGCCGTCGTGGATCGCCGCCAGCGAAACCGGCAGCACGGCCGGCAATGCCGACAGCACCGCCAGCGCGGCAGCGGCATTGGCCAGCTGAAAATCGCCCGCCAGGGCGGGCAAGGGCAAGTCCGCCAGTTCAACCTCGCCCATGCAAAACCGCCAACCATCGTCAGCCCGTGCGAACGAGAAACCGGCGCCAGGCCGCAGCAGCTCAGCGCCGATCGCCCGTGCATGGCGCAGCAGGCTTTGCGGCGGGTCGGCATCGCCGCAAATGGCGGGCACGCCGGTACGGTATATGCCGGCTTTCTCGAAGCCGACGGCCTCGCGGGTGTCGCCCAGCCAGGCCTGGTGGTCGAGGTCGACCGTGGTCACGACCGAAGCCGCAGGCTCGAAAACATTGACCGCATCGAGCCGCCCGCCCAGCCCCACTTCCAGGATTCCGACCTCCACCCCGGCCTGCATGAACTGCCATACCGCACCGAGGGTGCCGTGTTCGAAATAGGTGAGGGAAACCCCGCTGCGCGCATCCTCCACCGCCTGCAGCCCGGCCACGATCTCCGCGTCGCCCGCCTCGGCGCCGTCGACGCGCACGCGCTCGTTGTAGCGCAACAGGTGCGGCGAAGTGTAAAGCCCGGTCTTGAATCCCTGCGCGCGCAGGATGGCCTCGATGTAGGCGCAGGTCGAACCCTTGCCGTTGGTGCCACCGACAAGAATGACCGGAAAATCGGGCGCGAGGCCCATGGCATTGCGCACGCGGGCGACGCGCTCCAGCCCGAGTTCGATGGCAGCCGGATGCGCCCGCTCCAGGCGGGCAAGCCAACTGCTTAGGCTTGGATCAGAAAAAGCCATTCACAAAGAGGACAAGAGGGCAGGAGGGAAATCAGAGGAAGAATTCCTCTTGTCCTCATGTCCTCCTTGTTAAATTCAAGCCGCCAGCGCCGGGCGCCGCATCAGCATGGAGATGGTCGCGGCCAGTTCGCCGCGCATGTTGCGGCGGTCGACGATGCGGTCGATGGCACCCTTCTCCAGCAGGAACTCCGAGCGCTGGAATCCTTCCGGCAGGGTCTCGCGCACGGTCTGCTCGATCACGCGCGGGCCGGCGAAGCCGATCAGCGCGTTCGGCTCGGCGATGATGAGGTCGCCAAGCATGGCGAAGCTCGCCGACACGCCGCCCATGGTCGGGTCTGTGAGCACGGAAATGAAGGGCAGCCGGTTGGCTGACAGGTGCGTGAGCGCGGCCGAGGTCTTGGCCATTTGCATCAGCGAAATCAGGCCTTCCTGCATGCGCGCGCCGCCGCTGGCGGAAAAGCACACGAAGGCGGAACGCGCTTCGATCGCGGCATTCACGCCGCGCACGAAACGCTCGCCGACCACCGAGCCCATCGAGCCGCCCATGAACTTGAACTCGAAGGCAGCCGCCACCACCGGCAGGGACTGGATCGCGCCCGCCATCACCACCAGCGCATCGCTTTCCTCGGTGCCGCTTTGCGCCTCGGCAAGCCGGTCAGAATATTTCTTGCTGTCCTTGAACTTGAGCGGGTCGATCGGCATGATTTCGCCGCCGATCTCGCACCGTCCTTCCGCATCGAGCAGCATATCGATGCGCGCGCGCGCATCGATGCGATGATGGTGCGAGCATTTGGGGCAGACTTCCAGGTTGTTGTGCAGGTCGGCCTTGTACAACACTTCATTGCAGGCCGGGCATTTCGACCACAGCCCTTCCGGCACCGATTTCTTGGCCTCGCGGCGTGCCTTGATCTTGGGCGGCACGAGTTTCTGGAACCAGCTCATGGTTTTCTCCTTTTATTTGCTGGCGGCATCCACGCCGCGGCGCAACGCTTCCACCAGGTATTTCACGCGGTTCACCACTTCGTTTTCCGGCGCGTTCTCGATTTCGCCGACGATGCGGCTGCCGACGACCACGGCATCGGCGATGCGCGCAATGGCTTCGGCGGTCTGCGCGTCGCGAATGCCGAAGCCCACGCCCACCGGCAGTGCGCAATGGCTGCGAATCATGGCGACCTTGCGCGCCACGTCCTCTGTGTCCAGGTTGGCGGAGCCGGTCACGCCCTTGAGCGAGACGTAGTAGACGAAGCCGCCGGCCGCCTTCGCCACCTCCGCCACGCGCGACTCCGGGGTGGTGGGCGACAGCAGGAAAATGGGGTCGAGCCCGTGCGATTTGAACGTGTCAGCCACCCCGTGCGATTCCTCGGGCGGAATGTCGACCGTGAGCACGCCGTCGACGCCCGCCTCCCTCGCAGCCTTGGCGAAAACCTCGTAACCCATGTGCTCGACCGGGTTGGCGTAGCCCATCAGCACCACCGGCGTTTCGCTGTTGGTCTTGCGGAATTCCGCGACCATGGCCAGCACGTCCTTCAATCCCACCCTGTTCGCCAGTGCGCGCTCGGAGGCCCGCTGGATCACGGGACCGTCGGCCATGGGGTCGGAGAAGGGCACGCCCAGTTCGATGATATCCGCTCCCGCCTCGACCAGCGCGTGCATGATGAGCACCGTAAGGCCCTTGCCAGGGTCGCCCGCGGTGATGAAAGGGATCAGTGCTTTCCTGCCCTCGCCCTTGATCCTGTCGAAGGTGCTGCCAATGCGTGACATATTGCTCTTTAAAGTTGAATGCCGGAAACCCCGGCCACGGTGTTGATGTCCTTGTCGCCGCGTCCGGAAAGATTGACCAGGATGATCTGGTCCTTCTTCAGCGTGGGCGCAAGCTTCCTGGCATGGGCCAGCGCATGGGAAGATTCCAGTGCGGGGATGATGCCCTCGAACCTGCACAGGTCATGGAACGCCTCCAGGGCCTCGTCGTCGTTGATGGCGACATATTCGGCCTTGTGCGCGTCCTTCAGCCAGGCATGCTCGGGGCCGACGCCGGGATAGTCGAGGCCGGCGGAAACGGAATGGGTTTCGATGATCTGGCCGTTTTCGTCCTGCATCAGGTAGCTGCGGAAGCCGTGCAGCACGCCGGGCGTGCCGGCGCTGAGCGGCGCTGCATGCTTGCCGCTGTCCAGGCCCGAGCCGCCCGCCTCGACGCCTATCAGCCTGACTTCCGGATGGGCGAGGTAGGGGTGGAAAATGCCTATGGCGTTGGAACCGCCGCCCACGCAGGCCACCACGCAGTCAGGATGGCGGCCGGCAAGCTCCTGCATCTGCACGATGGCCTCGTTGCCGATCACGCACTGGAAATCGCGCACCAGCATGGGATAGGGATGCGGGCCGGCCGCGGTGCCGAGGATGTAGAAAGTCGATTCGACGTTGGTGACCCAGTCGCGCATGGCTTCGTTGAGCGCATCCTTGAGCGTCCTGGAACCGGAAGACACCGGCACCACGGTGGCGCCCAGAAGCTTCATGCGAAACACGTTGGGAGCCTGGCGGATGACGTCCTCGGCGCCCATGTAGACCACGCACTCCATGCCGTAGCGCGCGGCCACGGTGGCAGAGGCGACGCCGTGCTGTCCGGCGCCGGTTTCGGCGATGACGCGCTTCTTGCCCATGCGCCGCGCCAGCAATGCCTGGCCGATGGTGTTGTTGATCTTGTGCGCGCCGGTGTGGTTGAGGTCTTCGCGCTTCAAATAGATCTGCGCCCCGCCGTACTGTTCGGACAGCCGTTTCGCGTGATACACCGGGCTGGGGCGGCCGACATAGTGCCTGAGTTCGTATTCGAATTCGGCCATGAAGGCAGGGTCCTTGCGCGCCTTTTCATATTCGACGCGCAATTCCTCCAGCGCCGCCATCAGCGTCTCGGCCACGAAAATGCCGCCGTAGGGACCGAAGTGGCCGCGTGCATCGGGAAGATCATTAAGGCTCATGGATTGAACTCAATCAATTCTGCACAAAGAGGGCAAGAGGACAGGAGTGACCAGGCATTGGCTTTTCTCTTGTCCTCATGTCCTCCTTGTTCAAGGTTTAAATGTATTCGCTGCGCAGCGCGCGTTTTCGATGAACGCCGCCACCTTCGCCGCGTCCTTGATGCCGGGCGCCGATTCCACGCCGCTGCTGACATCCACCGCCCACGGCCGCACCGCTGTCACCGCCTGCGCGACATTGTCCGGGGCAAGTCCGCCCGACAGCACGATGGGCAGGGACAATCCGGTCGGGATCAAATCCCAGTCGAAGCGCTCGCCGGTACCGCCGGGCACGCCGGGCACATAGGCGTCAAGCAGCAAGGCGCGCGCATCATCGAAATCCGCGCAGTATTTTACCAAATCGGTGCCTTCCCTCATGCGCACGGCCTTGAGATAGGGCCGGCCGTGGTGCCGGCACTGCTCGGGCGCCTCACTGCCGTGGAACTGCAACAGGTCGAGCGGCACCGCCTTGAGCACCGCCTCGACGAACGCCGGTTCGGCATCGACGAACAGCCCCACCGTCTGCACGAAGGGCGGCAGTTGCGCCACCAGCGCGGCGGCCTGCGCGATCTCCAGATGGCGCGGGCTCCTGGCGTAGAACACGAAACCGAGCGCATCCGCGCCGGCCTTGCAGGCGGCTTGCAGGTCTTCGGCTCGGGTGATGCCGCAGATTTTTACGCGCACGGCCATGGGTTCCTGCCACTCTCGGGCAATTCAAAACGCGAAGGATACCGGATATGCGACAGGTACAAGCCGTCGGCCATGAAAGTCGGCGCGGCGCGGGTGCGGTCCTTGTGCGCGAGCAGTTCGTCGATCCAGCCCGGCGAGGCCTGGCCGGCGCCGATGTGCACCAGGCAGCCCATGATGTTGCGCACCATGTGGTGCAGGAAGCCGTCGGCGCGAAAGTCGCAGAGCAGAAAATCCCCCTGACGCCTGATTATGGCCTGGCGCACCTCCTTTTCCGGCGACCTGGCCTGACATTCTGCCGCGCGGAAAGCGGAAAAATCGCGGCGCCCCAGCAGCCGGTCGGCGGCCCGCTGCATGGCCTCGGCATCCAGCGGGCGATGATGCCAGCCCACCTTGCCCGCCATCAGTCCGGGGCGCACCGGATGGTTGAGCAGCACGTAGCGGTAGCCGCGCTCCTCCACAGCGAATCGCGCATGGAAATCCTCCGCCATTTCCCGCGCCCAGATCACCGCGATGCCTTCGGGCAGATGGGTATTGACCCCGCGCACCCAGGCGGTGGCGGGGCGCGACGCGTTCACGTCGAAGTGCGCGACCTGCAGGCTCGCATGTACGCCGGCATCGGTACGCCCTGCGGCGGTCACGGCGAGCTTCTCGCCGGCGATCTCGGTGATGGCCCTCTCCAGATGATCCTGGATGCCGCAGCCGGAAGGCTGCGATTGCCAGCCGCAGAAACCGCGGCCGTCATATTCGAGGCCGACGGCAATTTTCATTGGACGGCCTCGAACAGGGCCACCCCCAGCAGGACAACGGCCGCGAACAGCAGCAGCAGGTCTTTCGGTGCCGGCGGCGCGATCGACAAGCGCATCTCATCCGGCCCATTCGTTTCCTCTATCGGCGACTTCAGGCGCTCAAGCCAGTTCTGGTCGGCTGGCCTCTCCAGATGCTCCAGGGTCAGCGCGAGCCGCACAGCCAGCGCACGCCGGTCCAGCCCCAGTGCGGAAAAAGGCCTGGCCAGCAAATACAGCCCGCCCGCCAGGCCGGCCGGCGAGAACTCGGACAACAGGCGTGCCAGCGTCGCCAGCATCAGGACCAGGCGGCTTATGCGTACCAGGCCCGCCTGCGTGCCTTCCAGGCTGGGACTGTATGCCAGCGATGGCCAGAGCAAGGTGCCCGGCATCGTCCAGGCATACAGCGCTGCGAGCGCCAGCCAAAGCCAGCGAGCCTTCCAGAGCAGGCGGGCAAAACGGTGCGCGGCCTCGCCATGCAGCAGCAGCATTAGCGCCAGTGCGCCGAACAGGGGCAGCAACGACGGGGCGGCCAGCTCGATTGCCAGTGCGGCAATCAGCCAGCTGGAAACGGAAACCGCCGGGTGGAATTCCCGGCGGTTCTTGTTTTGAAATGCCATAGGTCGAAACTATGGCGATTCGGCGGGCAGTTGGCAACTGGGGCCTGTTAACGTCAATTTCGCACCTGCGTTGAAATTAGCGCATTAACGCCCCTAGAGGCCGGCCATGATGTTCCTGGCATCGCCCTGCTGCCTGTCGTTGCCCTCGTTGATGACTTCCTGGAGGATTTCGCGTGCACCTTCCTTGTCGCCCATTTCCAGATAGGCTCTCGCCAGATCCAGCTTGGTGGCGACCTCATCGAACGCCTCTTCTTCCGCCGCATCCCCCAGATCCAGGTCCAGTCCAGAGAAGTCCATGGCGGGTGCCTTGGGGGCTTCCAGGCTTGCGGATTCCTCCGGGATGTTGAGGTCGAAGCCGGAAAGATCGAAATCCAGGGACGGGTCCTGTTTCGCCTTGCCCGGCGCGGAAGCCTCCGTCTTGTCCTCGGCCTCCAGTTCGGGGAGGTCGAACTCGAATTCCTCGGTCGGCGGCTCCGAGGAAAACGCCAGCACAGGCTCCCTGGCTTCCTCGGGTTCGGGCTGGGCCTTTTCCGGCTCCGCCAGCGATTCGGACTCGGGTTCGGACTCGGAAAACTGCATCGGCTGCGTCTCGGGCACCGCGACCGCTTCATCCGGGGCGGAAAACGGCGCCGTATCCGTGTCAGCCGGCATCATGCCGGTGCCGCCGTACAGGGGGTTGTGCGGGTCGATGGAACGGCCCATTTCCACCGCCTTGTCCCAGATCGCCCCGGTATTGCCGCCCAGCGCCGCATAGAGCTCGCCGGCCACCGCCTCGAACGAGGTCACATTCTTGCGGGCAGCATAGATTTCCAGCAGTTTGAGCCTGATTTCATGGCGATCAGGCGTCTTGGTCAGGGCTTCCTTGAGGATCTCCTCGGCCTGTGCGTCGCGGCCATAAGCCATGTAGACATCGGCTTCGGCGATCGGATCGACATCATGGGTGTCGATTTCGGCCAGGCCTGCCTGGCTGAAATCCGTGAGGAACGAGGTATCCCCCGTATTCACCACACCGCCGGTTGCGGCCGCGCCGGCCATGCCGGTAGGCTGCAGGTCGCCGCCGGTGATGATGCTGTCGCTCACGGTTTCAGCGGCCTTGCTCCTGCGCAGGCGTCCCCCCGCAACCATCCACCACAGCAGTCCGCCGAGCACGACCACCGAGAGACCGCCGATCCAGTAGATCGGGTTTTCGAGCAAATCGTCATACCAGTTTGCCTGCGGCTCATCCACCACGGGCGGTGGCGTCTTTTTCACCTGCGGTGCGGCAGCAGCTGGCGGCGGCTGCGTGCCCTCGGCGGCGGCGCCCGCCTCTTGCTCCTTCATTTCGGACAGCTTCTGCATGTCCTGGATCTGTTTTTCCAGTTCGGCAGCGCGGGCGTTGGACTCCTGCAGCGCCTTCTCGCGCGCCGCCATGTCCTCCCGTTCGGCCTGGGCCTTCTGCTCGGCCAGCGCTTTTTCCTGCGCCGCCTTCTCGGCTGCGGACAGGTCCGCTGCGGAGGGGGCCACGGGAGCGGCCTTGGACAGCTTCAGCACGTCCTTGGCGTCTTCCGTTTTGGGCTGGGCCTGGTCCTCGACCCTGGGCGTGATCTTGCCGATCGCGGTCTTGCCTGCGGTTTCTTCCTGTGCCGGCTGTTCGGCCACCCGCTCGGCGAGTTTGGCGCGATAGGCCTGCCAGTCCGCCGCCTGCAGGCTGATCTCGCGACGCGCCTCCTGCGCGTCCACTGCGGCCATGGCCTCGACCGCGGGCACGCGCAGGCTCGTTCCGGCCTTGAGACGGTTCATGTTGCTGTCGACGAAGGCATCCGGATTTTCCCGGAACAGGCTGACGAGCGCCTGATCCAGGCTGACACTTGAGGGACGCAGGCGTTCTGCAATCTTGCCCAGCGTATCGCCGCGTTTCACGCGCACCCTGCTCTCTAAAGCCGGGGGGGCTGATTCGGGAGCGGCTTGCGTGGCAGGCGCCGGCTTCGGTGTCGCAGGCGGGACGCCATCCGCAGTTGCCAGCGTGGGTGCCGGAGCCCTGGGGGCCGTTTCCTGGGCCTTGGGCTGCTCCGCCCTGGTCTCGGGCACGCTGACGGCCATGGGGGCGACAGTTTGCGGCACTGCGATACCGGGCGGATCGAGCAACACGGTGTACTCGCGCAACAGGCGGCCGGAGGCCCAATTCAGCTCGATCAGCATGTCCATGAAAGGATCGCTGACCGGCTTGCTGGAAGTCAGTTTGAGGACTGGCCGTCCGTCCGCATGCTTGTCGATGCTGAATTTCAGCGTGGACAGAACCGGCGCGAATTCGATTTGCGCATCCTTGTATGCCTCGCCGGAAGCCAGGGAGGCGGTCAGGCTGTCGAGTTCAGCCTTGTCCGCAACCAGCAGCTCGATTTCAGCGGAAAGCGGCTGCCCCAGTGCGGATTTGACGGTCAGCTTGCCCAGCCCCGCAGCCTGCACCCATACCGGCAGCGTCAACATGGCGCCAACAACGAGTTGGGCAGTAAGGCGGTGCAATTTCATCCTTCTTCCTCCAGGAGGGTTCTATCGTTTTGGGCGCCAAATGGCGCCAGTCGCCCTCTAATGACGGCGCGGCGCGGCCAATTCTTTAGCGATTCGGCCAAGGAAACAAGGTTTTAGGGCTATTTCTCAAGCAAAATCCGCAACATGCGGCGCAACGGCTCGGCCGCGCCCCACAGCAGCTGGTCGCCCACGGTAAAGGCGGACAGATACTGCGGCCCCATGTTGAGCTTGCGCATGCGCCCGACAGGAACCGTGAGCGTGCCGGTGACGGCGGCCGGGGTCAGCTGCTCCATGGTGATCTGACGATCGTTGGGCACCACCTTCACCCAGTCGTTGTGCGCGGCGATGATGCCGTGGATTTCGTCCAGCGGCACGTCCCGGGTCAGCTTGATGGTCAGCGCCTGGCTGTGGCAGCGCATGGCACCGATGCGCACGCACAGGCCGTCGATGGGAATCTGCCTGTCGGAGCGGCCGAGGATCTTGTTGCATTCCACCTGCGCCTTCCACTCCTCCTTGGACTGGCCCGACTCCAGTTGCACGTCGATCCACGGGATCAGGTTGCCGGCCAGGGGCACCGGCCAGGCGTCAAGCGGGTAGTCGTCGGAACGGATGTACTCCGCCACCTTGCGGTCGATTTCCAGGATGGCGGCGGCGGGATCGGCCACCATGTCGGCCACCTCGCCGTGGATGGCGCCCATCTGCAGGATGAGCTCCTTCATGTTGCGCGCGCCGGCGCCGGAAGCCGCCTGATAGGTCATCGGGCTGATCCACTCGATCAGGCCCTGGTCGAACAGGCCGCCGATCGCCATCAGCATCAGCGACACCGTGCAGTTGCCGCCGACATAGGTTTTCACGCCCTTGGCCAGGCCGTCCTGGATGACGTTCTTGTTGACGGGGTCGAGGATGATGATGGCTTCATCTTTCATGCGCA
This sequence comes from Thiobacillus sp. UBA6205, assembly GCA_002421825.1. Lineage (GTDB taxonomy): Bacteria > Pseudomonadota > Gammaproteobacteria > Burkholderiales > Thiobacillaceae > UBA6918. The sequence goes on from DISR01000044.1 coordinate 61,329, forward strand.
GCGTGGAGGCGGCGTCGATCCAGTAACCCTTCCATCCTGCCGCGCGCAGCCTGGGATACACCTCCTTGGTGTAGTCGCCGCCCTGGCAACTGATGATGGCATCCATCGCCCTGAGCTCGTCGATGTTCGACGCATCCTTCAGCGGCGGCACGTCCTTGCCGATATCGGGGCCCTTGCCGCCGGGGTTGGAGGTGGTGAAGAACACCGGGTCGATGACCTCGAAATCCTTTTCTTCGCGCATGCGCTGCATCAGCACGGAACCCACCATGCCGCGCCAGCCGATCAGTCCTACTTTCAACATTTTCAGAATCTCCTAAAAACCTTTTTACCGCGGAGTTCGCAAAGTTCGCGGAGTAAATCTTTTCAATACTCTGCGTCCTCCGCGAACTCCGCGGTCAATCAAAGCTGCTTCACCACCGCATCGCCCATTTCGCTGCACGACACTTTCTGCGTGCCTTCGGTATAAATATCCGCCGTGCGCAGGCCCTGCGCCAGCACCTTCTTCACCGCGTTCTCGATGCGCACGGCAGCCGCTTCCTGGTTGAGCGTGTAGCGCAGCATCATCGCCACCGACAGGATGGTCGCCAGCGGATTGGCCACGTTCTTGCCGGCGATGTCGGGCGCGGAACCGTGGATGGGCTCGTACATGCCCTTGTTGTTCTGGTCCAGAGAAGCCGAGGCCAGCATGCCGATGGAGCCGGTAAGCATGGACGCTTCATCGGAGAGGATGTCGCCGAAGATGTTGCCGGTGACGATGACGTCGAACTGTCTGGGGTTCCTCACCAGCTGCATGGCGGCGTTGTCGACGTACATGTGCGACAGCTCCACCTCGGGATACTCTTTCGCGACCTCGATCACCACTTCCTTCCACAGCTCGGAGCACTCCAGCACGTTGGCCTTCTCCACCGAGCACAGCTTCTTGCCGCGCTTCATGGCGATGCCGAAAGCCACGTGCGCCACGCGCCGCACTTCGGATTCGCCATAGATCATGGTGTTGAAGCCGACGCGCTCGCTCCCCCCATTTGGGCTCTGCCTCACCTCGATGCCGCGCGGCTGGCCGAAATACACATCGCCCGTCAGTTCGCGCACGATCATGATGTCCAGCCCAGAAACCACTTCCGGCTTGAGGGTGGAAGCCCCCGCCAGCTCCGGATAGAGCAGCGCCGGGCGCAGGTTGGCGAACAGGTTGAGCCCCTTGCGGATGCGCAGCAGCCCTTGCTCCGGGCGCATCGGGCGAGGCAGGGTATCGTATTGCCAGCCGCCGACCGCGCCGAGCAGCACCGCGTCGGCTTCCTTGGCCAGCTTGAGCGTGGCTTCCGGCAGGGGATCGCCCGCCGCATCGTAGCCGGCGCCGCCGATGGCCGCCTCTTCCATTTCGATCTTCAAGCCGTCGCTGGTCAGCGCCTTCAGCACCTTGTTCGCCTGCGCGATGATCTCCGGACCGATGCCGTCACCCGGCAATACTGCGATTTTCATTTATGTATTCCCTAGTTCAAAATCTTCCTGAACCGCAGAGGCGCGGAGGCGCAGAGGAAACCAACAATCTCTGCGCCTCCGCGCCTCTGCGGTGTAACCTTTACCTTAACCGAACACCCACGGTTCCGCCAGGCGCCGCTTTTCCTCGTAAGCCTTGATCTTGTCGGCATGGCGCAGGGTCAGGCCGATGTCGTCGAAGCCGTTGAGCAGGCAGTATTTGCGAAACTCGTCCACCGCGAAGCCGAAACTTTTCCCGCTCGGCGTGGTGACGGTCTGCGCCGCCAGATCCACGGTCAGGTGGTAGCCTTCGCTGGCCGCAGTTTCGCGGAACAGCTGATCGACGTCGGCGGCATCCAGCACGATGGGCAGGATGCCGTTCTTG
>DISR01000041.1 GCA_002421825.1 Thiobacillus sp. UBA6205
CACCCTTCACCCTTCCCCCTTCACCCTTCACCCTTCACCCTTCACCCTTCACCCTTCACCCGTTTTCCGGGACAATGCGAACACTTATCCAGGAGTCCGCATTATGAATCAGCAAGTAGTCCAGTCCGGGCTGGTCGTCTACATCACCTATTCCATCCTTGACCGGGCCGGCAATGTCGTCGAGCAGCATGACCTGCCCGTGGGCTATGTCCAGGGCGCGAACAGCGGTCTTTTGCCCAGCATCGAATCCGCCCTGGCGGGAAAAAAAATCGGCGATCAGGTGGAAGTGACCCTGGCGCCGCAGGATGCCTTCGGCGAGCACGATCCGGAGCTGTGCTTCACCGATGACATCGACAATGTGCCGCCGCCGTTCCGCAAGGTCGGTGCGCAGGTGGAAATGGCCAACAAAGCGGGCGAGACCAAGACCTTTTACGTGACCAGGATCGAGGACGGCAAACTGACCGTGGACGGCAACCATCCCCTGGCCGGCCAGAACGCGACTTGCGTGGTCAGCATCCTGAACATCCGCGAAGCCACCCCGGAAGAGCTCGCCAGCGGCATGGCGGCAGATTCCGCGCCGCCGCAGTTGCACTGATAACAAGAATACGGAAAAACTTGCTTGAACAAAGAGGACAGGAGGACAAGAGAAACTGCAATAAGTCGCTTTACTCCTGTCCTCTTGTCCTCTTTGTAAGAGAATGGGGACTCTGTTTTTATGCTCCCTCTGAGTGAACGCTTTCTCATTGCAACAAAAAAGCCGGGTTTCCCCGGCTTTTTGTTGAGTGCTTGGCCCGGATTACTTGGGGCAGGCCTGGTCGGAAGCAATCTTGCCCGGCAGGCGAAGGAAGGCCTCGAACGGGCCCATCACGCTCATGGCTTCCATCTTGGGGCCGGTGAACTTCAGGCGGCCGAACATCATGGCGCGCATGGGGCCGTACTCGCCGGCGCCCATCTGGTTCCAGCGTTCGGTCGTGGCATGCATCAGGTAGTCGACGTCATAATCCAGCGCGGCGGTCTGCTGCTTGCCGCCATACACGCACATGGCCTTGCCGTCCTTGGCGACGATTTTCATCTCGGTGAGGTACTTGTCGCCGCAGTCGGTCCGGTACATCTGGATGATCTTGTGGCCGCGGTTCTTGTCGTTCTTGATCCATTTGTCGGCGAGGCCATCGGACAGGGCTTCGTCCCTGTTCCAGGCATCGCAGGCCTGGGCGGTCCACTCGGCCGACATCAGGGCCGGTGCGGCGTGGGCGCCGGCGGCGGTAATGGCCAGCAGGCCGGCTGCCATAAGTGCAAGTTTGTTCATGATGTTGCCTCCTTTGCGTGTTGTAATAAGAAAAGTATTGCGCAAGCCGCAAATTAAGCGTCGGCAAGGGACTTGTCAATGATTGACAAAGGGGAAACTACTCGGGCAGGTGCTTGCGCAGGGCGCCGAACAGCCAGGTGCCGTGCAGCGCCCCCAGCAGCGCGAACAATGCGCCGACCGAGCCCATGCCGACGAGCGTGAAAATCGGGCCTGGGCACAGTCCGATGATGCCCCAGCCCAGGCCGAAGATCATGCCACCGATTACGAACTTGTAACGGCCGGATTCCTTCTTGGGGATTTCCATCGGTGTGCCCTCCAGCGAGGCACGGCCGGTGAAACGCTTCATCACCTGCACGCCAATCATGCCGGTGACAATGGCGGACATCATGATCCCGTACATGTGGAAGGACTGGAAATGGAACATTTCCATGATGCGATACCAGGAGGCGGCCTCGGACTTGACCAGGGTGAAGCCGAACAGCATGCCGGCCAGCAGGTAGGGGATGAAGCGCTTCATCCTGGGAACCTCGGGTGCGTAGCATGCGCACCCACTGGCTGACGGTGGTCGAAGGCAATAAATCGAAACAGCATAAAACACTCCAAGCGGCGAAGAGCGGTCAACTGGGGTTCCCGGGATCAGGGCTTGATGCCACCGATCAGGTTTGGCGTAATGAAATGGGCGGCAATCAGCCCGCCGGCGAAGATGCCCAGCACGGCCAGCAGGGACTGGGCCTGCATGGTCGAGAGCCCGGTAATGGCATGGCCCGAGGTGCAGCCCGAGGCGTAGCGGGTGCCGAAGCCGACCAGCACGCCGCCCACGAACATGATGACGAAGCTTTGCCAGTAGAAGCCGAACAGCACCGGCGGCAGGAAGCCCTCGCCGATGGGAATGTTCCAGATGGCGAGCTGGGTGAGGAATGCGACCGACAGGCTGATCGGCTCCGGGTTGGCGAACACCACGCCGGCAAGGAAGCCGCCCAGCATGGCGCCGATGGCGAACACCAGGCTCCAGTTCTGCTCGCGCCAGTTGTACTGGAAAAACTCTACGCCGATGGATTTCGGTTGCGAGATTGCGCACAGGTGGCGCAGGTTGGAGGAGATGCCGAAGGAGCGGTTGCCGATCCAGATCATGAGCGGCACCATGAGCCCGATGATGGGGCCGGCGACGTACCACGGCCAAGGCGATTGCAGCCAATGAATGAGCGTGTCCATTTATCTGTTTTGTTGATTGGGGGCTGTACGACAGAAAGCGCTTACAGCGAATCCTCCACCAGCTTGATGCGGGCGCGCAGTTTTTCCAGTTCAGCCTGGTCTCCCTTCAGGCCGGCCTGTGTTTCCTGCAGCTTGAGGTAAACCAGCAGCGGCTTGCGCCAGCCTTGATCGGAGGCGGCATCCGCGGCCACTTGCAGGGTGGCGGCATCGGCCTGCTTGCGCATCACCGCGATGGAAGCCGCCACCAGCCGCGACAGCGGATCGTCGATTTTCTGGAGGATTCCGGCATTCCGGGCGGGCTCGCGGTTGGCCGCGAAGTCGCGGTACTGCGCAGGCAGCTTGCCGGCGTCGAGCCCGTCCCATTGGCCGCCGATGAAGCGGTGATAGGTTTCGTCCTCAGCCGATACGCCGAGTTTTGCGTACTCCAGGTAGCCGCTGCAGGGCTCGAAAGACAGGCTGGCCTGGCGCGTGGCGCAGCGGGTCAGGTGCAGGCGGGCGGTCTCCTCGATCCTGGCGGCGCTGCCGACGGCAGCCAGAGACTGTTCGAAATGGCTTTCCGCCAGCTTGTTCTGGCCCTTGAGCTCGGCCTTCTTGTAGCGCTCGATCAGGCTGATGCTGTCCAGTTTCCAGTCCGGTGCCTTCGGCCCGCCGCCGCAGGCGGCAAGCAGCAGGCTCAACGAGACAAGCAGTACGTATTTCATGGCAGTTTCATGTCTGCCGCATCCGACCCGAACGGCCACATGCGGTTGATATCGTTGAGAAGGTCGTTGGCCTTGCGCACCGAGTCGTCGATGTCGGCGCGCAGCTTGGCAAGGTCCTGGGTGCCGTCTTTCACGTTGGCGGAGATGTCGACGGCGTTTTTCAGCAGTTCGTCCACGCGTTTCAGGCTGCCCTGGGCGTCGACCAGCATGGCGCGCACCTGGGCCAGCGCCTGCCTGCTCTGTTCCGACACGCCGTCTTCGGCAAACAGCCAGCGATCGGTCTTGACCAGCATGGCATCGACCTTGGCCGAGACCTCGTTCAGTTTGGCGGTCAGGCCTTCCAGGTTCTTCAGGCTTTCGACCACCGGGCGCGCGTTCTCCTCGCTGCCCAGCACGCCTTCCAGCACGCCGTACTTGCCGCTCATGCGGGCGGTGATGGTGTTGGCGTTGGCCAGCGTGCTGTTGAGCTCGCCGTCCTGGCGGGTGATGTGCTCGACGTTGGCCAGGATGTTCTTCACCCGCTCGATCAGCGCCGGGATTTCCTGGGCGGGGTCGGAAATCTGCAGCAGGACGGTCGAGCCGTCCGGCAATTGCGGGGAGGAGAGGTCGGGCGAACTGACCTTGATCTTGGCGCCGCCGACGAGCGGCTTGTCGAGGTTGAAGGTGCTGTCGGTGCGCAGCCATTTCGCCCCGCTTTGGGAAATCTCGGACTTGATGACGATGCCGCCGGCGTCGTTGAGGTCTACGCTGGTGACCTGGCCGATGGACATGCCGGAGAAGGTCAGCGGCATGCCGGGCGTAATGCCTTCCGCGCTGGCGGCAGCCAGCTGCAGGTGCATGCGCTGTTCGAAGAAGCCGCGCGCGTGCAGCACGTAGGCGAGGAAGGCCAGCGCCAGGACGAGTACGGTGATGACGAAAAGGCCGACTTTCAGGTGCAGGTTCTTGAACATTGGTTTCTAGCTGTAAAGGGGCCGGTTCCAGTCGAAATCAAACACTTCCCATTTCTCCGGCTTTCCTTCGTAGCGCGCCGCCAACCCGCGCAGGAAGACCGGATAGTGGATATCGTACAACATGGCGCCCGGGCGTTCGATGACCAGCCGCGGGCGCCTGAGGATGAGGGCGCGCGCAAGCTTGGCAGCGAAACGCTCGGAGGGGTTCATGTCGGGGTCGCGCTTGTCGGCGATCGAGGCGAACCCCAGCTGTTCCAGCAGCGCCTGTGCCTGGCGCGAGGCCTCGGCCGCGTCGAAATGCTTCTGGTACAGCGGAATCAGCGCGATGTTTTCGCGCGCGGACAGGTTGGCGCGCAGCGGCAGGTCCGGGGAAACCTGCGCAGTCTGCTCGTCCGCCAGGCTCTTCACCGCGTCCGTCAGCAATTGCGAATCGGCGAAGCCGATCAGATGTATTCCAGCGTTAATGACAGCACCTCGATCAGGACCAGGGCCAGAAATACCCGCATCATTCCGCGCAGCACGGAAACGGGCACCATGAAGAGCTTTTTGGGCGTTTCCAGCCCCGCAGCCATGGGCAGCGTGGTGACGGCAAGGCCGAAGAACACGCATTTGACGCCCAAGCCTATCAACACGCCCACGCTGAACACGGTGGATATCGTATTGGAAAATGCCTGGAAGCCGGATGCGCTCAAGCCGTAAATCGAAAGATAGGCGAGGAACAGCGTCAGCACGCCGCCCAGCACGGTCAAGCCGATCACCGAGGCGATGCCGCCGGCGATTCTGGGCAGGAACTCGAACTGCATGGGCTCTACCTTGCAGTGCGACAGGGCATCGAGTTCGTTGTTGACCTTCATCAGCGCCACTTCGGTATTGATCGCCGAGCCCGAGCGCAGCGCGATCAGCAGCGCGGTGAGGAAGGGCAGCAGCTCCAGCAGCAGCACGCGGATGATCATCTCGGTGGCGGCATCGAACAGCCCGACGTCGCGCGCGGTGGAGAGCGTGATGGTGATGATGACCCAGGAAATCGCCAGCACGTAGATGAGATAGATGTGCAGGATCTGCACCGCGGTGAAGTAGATCTGCTTGACGATGGTATCGAGCGTGGCGCGATTCCAGGTGGCGGGGCGCGCCAGGGTGGACAGCACCTCGGAGAGGAAGGCCAGCACGCCGTAGGACGTATTCCACCAGCCCACGGCCTTGGCGCCGGTGCGTTCGACGAAATTTAACAGGAACTCCATGCGTTGATGGCCTGTCTGGTGTCCATGAAGCTTGTATTATGCCAATAGCACCCATAAAGTTTGCGAATTGCTTGAAAGCGAGGAGATCGCCATGAGGCGCTTATGCGGAATTCTGACGCTGTCCCTGGCCAGCAGCCTGGCGCTGGCTGCACCCGGGGTGGCGCTCAAGACTGAAAACATGCTGTCCAAACCCAGCGCCACGTCCGCCGCGGTCGGCAAGATGAGCAAGGGCATGGCGGTGGATATCGTGGCCAAGCAGGGCGGCTGGCTGCAGGTCAAGGCCGGCAAGACGCAAGGCTGGGTGCGCCTGTTGAGCGTGCGCGCCGGGGCAGGCGGTTCAGGCAGCAACGGTCTGGCAGGCGTGGCGGGCGTGGCCGGCGCGGTCACGCAGAAATCCGATCCCAGCCGGGTGGTGGCGGTAGCAGGCGTGCGCGGCCTGAACGAGGAAGACCTCAAGGGCGCCAAATTCAATGCGGAGGAACTGTCCAGGCTGGAGGGCTATGCCGTCTCGGCAAGCCAGGCCAAGGCCTTCGCCGACAAATCGGGGCTGAAGGCAGCCAAGATCAAGGCGCTGCCCAAGCCTGATGCCGCATCCGGGGGAGAGACGCCATGAAAAAGACTTTTTCGGTCCTGGCCCTGATGCTGGGAATGTACGCTGCCAACAGCGCTGCTTTCGACCTGGGCAAAATTCTTCAGTTGCCCGAAGAGAACAAGAAGCAGAAGACAGAGCAGCCTGCACAACAGCCTGCCGAACAATCCTCAAGTGCCAGTCCGCTGATGCTGCTGGGAAAAACCTCGGTCGAGGACGAGGTCAGAATCGGGCGCCAGGTGGCCGGCGATCTGCTGGGGGCGGCTCCGCTGGTCAAGGACGACACCCTGCAGCGATACGTCAACACCGTCGGCCGCTGGGTCGCCGCGCAATCGAACCGCAAGGAGCTGAACTGGCATTTCGGCGTCATCGAGTCCGAGGACATCAATGCCTTTGCCGCCCCAGGCGGTTATGTCTTCCTGACCAAGGGACTGTACAGGCGGCTCAACAACGAGGCTGAACTGGCCGGCGTGCTGGCGCATGAGATCGCGCATGTCAGCAAGAAGCATCATCTCGAGGTGCTCAAGAAATCGGCGATGATCGGCGCACTGTCGCAGAGCGTGTCGAAGGAAATCAAGAGCGGCGATCAGGCGGTGCAGAACCTGATCGGCAACGGCGCCGAAATGCTGGCGCGCGGGCTCGACAAGGAGGCCGAGTTCGAGGCGGATCGCGTCGGCGTGGTGTTCGCGGCGCGCTCGGGCTACGACCCCTGGGGCTTGCCGACGGTGCTGCAGGACATGGCCGCCATCAACACCCAGGACAATCGCCTGGCGCTGCTGTACAAGACCCATCCGACCGCGTCTGACCGCCTGGCGCGGCTGGGCGAGGCCGTGGGCGACCGCTTCGACAGCCTGCCGACCGGCAAGGAGTTTCCCGACCGCTTCTACCGCATCAAGTGAGGTTGCAGCTCAAGAAAATCGCCATCCCCTGGCTGCTGGCCGCGGGATGGCTTGCCTTGCTGGTACTGCATGAAGCTTCATTTCTGCGTCTGGGGTTTGTCGAGCGCCTGGATGCTGCCATTTACGACCTCAGCCTGAAAAGCAGCGCGCCGCGCGGGCTGGACGACCGCATCGCCATCCTCGACATCGACGAGGCCAGCCTGAAGGAAGTCGGCCGCTGGCCGTGGAGCCGCGACAGGATGACGATACTGGTCGACCGGCTCTACAACGATTACGGCATCGCGGCCATGGGCTTCGATGTCATCTTCGCCGAACCCGACATCAGCTCCGGCATTGCCACGTTGGACCAGCTGGCGAAGAGGGAGCTCTCTACTGATCCGAAGTTTCTCGACCGCTATGCGCGTCTGCGTCCGGCGCTGGATTACGACGGGCGTTTTGCCGAAATGCTCGGCGGCAAAACTCTTGCGCTCGGCTATTACTTCATCACGCCGGGCTTGCCGGAAGGTGTGACCGGGGCCTTGCCGCCGGCCAATCTTCCTGCAGGGGCATTGGGGAAGGACGGCAGCCGCCTGGTTGAGGCCATCGGCTATGGCGGCAACCTCGAACTGTTCCAGGACGCAGCCGGCATCGCCGGCTATTTCTCGGTGCTGCCGGATGCCGACGGCACCATGCGCAAGCTGCACATGCTGACCCGCTACCAGGGCGGCTTGTACGAATCCTTCAGCTCGGCCACCCTGCGCGCCGCCTTTGGCGGCGATCCGCTGGCAGCCGGCGTGGACGAAGACAGCGTCCTGGGCCGCAGCTATCGCCAGCCCTGGGTCGAGGTGGCCGGCATTCGCGTCAACCTCAACGCGGACGGCAGCGCCTGGGTGCCGTACCGCGCAGGCGCGCCGTTCCCCTATGTGTCGGCCAGGGATGTGCTTGCGGGCAAAACCGACAAGGGCGTGCTGGAAAACCGCGTGGTGCTGGTCGGTTCCACCGCGCCGGGCCTGGCGGACTTGCGCGTCACGCCTTTCTCCAGTTCCTTCCCGGGCGTGGAAATCCATGCCCACATGATCGCCGGCATGCTCGACGGCGACGCCGGCTACACGCCGCCCTGGTCGCGGGACGCCATCCTGGCGGCGACCCTGATCGCGGGCCTGCTGCTGGCCATCGCCCTGCCGCTGATCGGCCCGGTTTATGGCCTGGGGCTCACCGTCCTGCTGCTGGCGGGAATGGCGGGCGGGCAATACGCCGCCTGGCGGCAGCACTGGGTTTTGCCGATGGCCGGGCCGCTGGTCACGGTGATCGGTTTGTACCTGCTGTCGACGGCCTATGGCTTCCTCGCCGAAACCCGCAACAAGCGCCAGATCACCAAGCTGTTCGGCCAGTACGTGCCGCCGGAACTGGCCGACGAGATGAGCCGCGACCCCACGCACTACAGCATGGAAGGCCAGTCGCGCGAGATGACCGTGCTGTTTTCCGACATCCGCGGCTTCACCAATTTTTCCGAGAAGCTGCCGCCGACCGAGCTGGCCGAAGTGCTGAACAGCTATCTCAGCACCATGACCGCCATCGTGCAGCAGAACAAGGGCACCATCGACAAATACATCGGTGACGCGGTGATGGCCTTCTGGAATGCGCCGCTCGACATGCCCAATCATGCCGAGGCCGCGGTGCAGACCGCGCTCGACATGCAGGCCGCGCTGCCGGCGCTGAACGAGCAGTTCGCCGCGCGCAACTGGCCGCACGTGAAAATCGGCGTCGGCGTGAACAGCGGGCGCATGAGCGTGGGCAACATGGGCTCGACGTTCCGCATGTCCTATACCGTGATGGGCGATGCGGTGAACCTGGGTTCGCGTCTCGAAGGCATCACCAAGCAATACGGCGTCGGCATCCTGGCCACGCAGACCACGGTCGATGCGGATGCAAGGCACGTGTTCATGAAAATCGACGACGTGCGCGTCAAGGGCAAGGAAGAGCCGGTGGCGATCTACGAGCCGCTGGGCATGAAGGACGCCGTCGACCCGGCCCAACTCGATCGCGCGCAGCGCTTCGAGCAGGCGTACGCCGCCTACCAGCAGCAAAAATGGGACGAGGCGGAAACCCTGCTGAAGGCATTGAATACGGAATCGCCCCGGGCGCTGTACGATATCTACCTGGAGCGCATCGCGCATTTCCGCGAAGCGCCGCCGCCGGAAGATTGGGATGGCGTATTCGTCTATACGACAAAGTAGGAAGCGCATGGATTTGAAAAGCCAACAAAGAGGACAGAAGGACAGGAGGCAAATCAAAATCTCTTGTCCTCTTGTCCTCCTTGTTCAAGATTTTTGGGGAAGCCGGTGAAACTGACCGTACTCGGCTGCGGCGGCGGCATCGGCAGCGGCCGCCACACCACCTGCTTCCTGCTGGACGATGATGTGCTGATCGATGCCGGTACCGGCATCACCGCGCTGAGTCTCGAACAGCTTGCGAAGATCGACCATGTCTTCCTTACCCACAGCCATCTCGACCATGTGCTGGGGCTGCCGCTGCTGATCGACGCGGTGGGCGACCGACGCAAGAAACCCGTCGCCGTGCATGCGCTGCCCGATACCCTGGAAATCCTCGATCAGCATCTGTTCAACTGGAAACTGTGGCCCGACTTTCGCGAGATTCCGGATGCCTCCGAACCGTGGCTCAAGTTCGAGCGCATGCCGCTGGGCTCTTCGGTCAGCCTGGGGACCAGGAAAATCACCAGTCTGCCTGCGCACCATACCGTGCCGGCCTGCGGCTACCAGTTGTCGAGCGGCAGCCGCAGCCTGGTGTTCACTGGCGATACCACGCGCAGCGAAGCGCTGATGCATAGCCTGAACGAGATGGCCGATCTCTCCGACCTCATCATCGAAACCTCGTTCGAAAACGGCCTGCGCGACATCGCCGTGGCTTCCCGACACCACTGGCCGGATTCGCTGGCACTGGAGTTGACGCACTTGAAATCCAATCCGCGCATCTGGATCACCCATCTCAAACCGGGCAACGAAGCGCCCATCATGGACGAGCTCAGGCGCTGCATTCCCGGACGCGAGATCGCGCCGCTCACGCTGGGGCAGGTGATCGAATGGTAGGCGGCAGCGAGAACAGCGCTCCTGACGCCCTGCTGCTGATGACGGGCGGTTGCCCGCACTGTCCTGCAGCGATGCAGGCCTTGACCGTGCTGTTGAAGGAGGGCGCCATCGGCCGGCTCGAGATCATCAATGTCGCGGTGCACATCGAGGAAGCCGAGGCGCGCGGCGTGCAGTCCGTGCCCTGGATCAGGATCGGGCCGTTCGAAGTGGAAGGCGCGGCCACGCCGGCCAAACTGCGCGAACTCGCGCAGGGCGTGAACGACGACAAGGTGTTCGATGCCTGGCTGCTGAAAACCCTGAAATCAGGCAAGCGCCAGAAATTCGAAGCGCTGGTGAAGAACGAGCCGCAGCGCATCCACGCGCTGGCGCGCATGATGAAAAATCCCGAGGCCAGCATGGCCATCCGCCTGGGCATCGGCGCCATCCTGGAGGAGTTGCAAGGCAGCGGCCTCTCCGAGCCGCTGGTGCCGGCATTCGGCGAAATGCTCAAGGATACAGACCGGCTGCTGCGCGCGGACGCCTGCCATTTCCTGACCCTGATCGGCGGCGAGTCCATCCGCCCGCACATGCTGGCCTGTGTCGAGGATGCCGATGCCGAGATCCGCGAAATCGCGGAGGAATGGCTTTCGGAAAATCTGCCGGCGTAGAACGCCCGCCCCGGGCCGATTGAATCGCTGGCGCGGGTTATCGCTGGTAATCGCGGCGAGGGCGCCGCTACATCTTGACCACGTGCACGTTGGTCAGGGTGCGGCCCAGGAAGCGCTCGCCGATGGTCTGGAACCTGAGCGGCACGTCGGTGACGTAGAAGTCGTAGCGCGGCTGGGCCGGCCCGGCATTGGCGAGGCCTTTTTCGTTCAGCATCGCGGCGGCCTGCTCGGCCATGGCCTCGGCCGAATCCACCAGTCTCACCCCGGGTCCGCTGACTTCATGCAGCAGCGGTTTCAACAGCGGGTAATGCGTGCAACCCAGCACCATGGTGTCGATCTGTTCGGCCAGCAGCGGGCGCAGATACTCTTTCGCCGTGAGGCGCGTGACCTCGTGCTCCAGCCAGCCTTCCTCCACCAGCGGCACGAACAGCGCGCAGGCCTGCGAGTAGATGCGCGAGTCGGGTGCGTGATCGTGGATGGCGCGCGCGTAGGCGTTGCTGTTGATGGTGGTCGGCGTGCCGATGACGCCGATGCGCTTGCCGTCCTTTGCGGCCACAGCGCCGGCGTCGATCACGTCCAGCACCGGCACCGGCGAGAGGTCGCGCACCAACCCTGCTGCGACCGCGGCCATGGTGTTGCAGGCGATGATCAGCAGCTTGACGTCCTTTTCCAGCAGGAACTCGGCGATCTGGGTGGTGAAGTGGGAGATGGTCTCCACCGACTTCACGCCGTAGGGCACGCGCGCCGTGTCGCCGAAATAGGTGATGTTCTCGAACGGCAGCCGCTCCATCAGCGCACGCACGACGGTAAGGCCGCCGATGCCGGAATCGAATACGCCGATGGAGGAGTGGGCAGTGCTGGGCATGCGTGGCAAGATTAAGGAACCTCTGATTTAGTCCCACATGGCTGCGCGCTTGTTTTGAGGGCAAAATGCAAGGCGTGCGACGAAGGTCGTATTGTACATACGAAGCCGAGGCGCACAACGCGGCAGTTTGCCCTCAAAACAAACGCCCGAAGGGTTGCGCCAAATTTTGCTGCTGGCTTTGTCACGGTGCTCGGACTCGTATATTTATACGACCTGCGCACCGTTTCGCGCCAGACAGCAAAATTTGGCTGCAACGCAGCTTATGGAGGACTGAATCAGAGGTTCCTGAGGCTGAGAAATCAGCATTCTACCCGCCCCCGGCTGAGGCGGCACTGTGTAGGTTCAAGGAGTTTTTTGTGGCTGGATGCAATTGCGGCACGGCTTGCGAGGCCGCGCCAACCCACCCCGGTTACCGGCGCGCCTTGTGGGTCGCGCTGGTGCTGAACGCGCTGATGTTCGGCGTGGAGATCGTGGCCAGTTTCAAGGCGGAGTCGGTGTCGCTTCTCGCAGATGCGATCGACTTTCTCGGCGACGCCGGCAATTACGCCGTGGCCCTGTTCGTGCTGGGCCTGGCGCCGGTGTGGCGCTCGCGCACGGCGCTCTGGAAGGGCTGGCTCATGGTCGGCTATGGGGTGTTCGTGCTGGGCAAGTCGGCCTGGCAGTGGACGGCCGGCATCGTGCCCGAGCCTTTCATCATGACCTGGGTGAGCCTGCTGGCGCTGGCGGTCAACCTGGGCGTCGCGTCGCTGCTGTATGCCCATCGCAACGGCGACGCCCAGGCGCGCTCGGTCTGGCTATGCTCGCGCAACGACGCGCTCGGCAACCTGGCGGTGATCGGTGCGGCCGGCGGCGTGTGGGCGACTGCGCACGGCTGGCCCGACATCGTCGTGGCCCTGGTGCTGGCCGGGCTGGCGCTGACTTCGGGCGCCTCGGTCATCCGCCACGCGCAGCAAGAGCTGCGCGTGAATCAGGACAGCGCGCGTGAGGAATTGCGGCAGTAGGAGGCCCGCCCTCGGCCGATGAGCGATCGCCGGATCGCGGCGAGGGCGCCGCTCCTACATGCGATGACGGGCGAGCGCCCAGGCCACGTGCTCGCGCACCAGTTCCGATGGATGCTGCCGGCGCGCATCGAGCGCGGCGATGATCCCGGGCGAGGCTGGCGCATTCCCGAGCGCCACGGCGATATTCCTCAGCCACCTTTCGTGGCCGATACGGCGGATGGCCGAGCCTTCCATGCGCTTCAGGAAGGTGTCCTCGTCCCAGGCGAACAGTTCGATCAGCGAGGCGGCGTCAAGCCCATGCCGCGGATCGAAATCCGCCAGCGTGCCGGGCGGGGCCTCGCGGTTCCACGGGCAGGCCAGCTGGCAATCGTCGCAGCCGTAGATGCGGTTGCCCATGAGCGGGCGCAACTCGGCGGGGATGCTGCCCTTGTGCTCGATGGTGAGATAGGAAATGCAGCGCCGCGCATCCAGTATGTAGGGCCCGACGAAGGCGTGCGTGGGGCAGGCGTCGATACAGGCGCCGCAGGTGCCGCAGTGCGCGCTGCTGGCTTCGTCTGCGGGCAGCGGCAGGGCCACGTAGATTTCGCCGAGAAAGAAATATGAGCCGGCTTCGCGGTTCAGGAGCAGGGTGTGCTTGCCGCGCCAGCCCAGCTTCGTTTGTGACGCAAGCGCCACTTCCATGACCGGAGCGGAATCGGTGAACACGCGATAGGCAAACGCCCCGACGGCGGCTTCGATGCGAGTCGCCAGCTTTTGCAGGCGATCGCGCAGCACCTTGTGATAATCGCGGCCGAGTGCATAGCGCGACACATAGGCCAGCGCAGGATCATTCAGCACACCTTGAGCGGGCGCAGCCCGCCCGGGCCAGTAGGGCAGGCGCACGGTGATCACGCTGACGACGCCGGGCACCAGCTCGGCCGGGCGCGTGCGCTTGCTGCCGTGCGCGGCCATATAATCCATGTCACCGTGATAGCCTTTCCCCAGCCAGTCCAGCAGTTTCTCTTCGGCTTCCTGCAGGACAATGCCGCTGATGCCGATCTCGGCAAAGCCCAGTTCGCGCCCCCAGGCGCGGATGTCCTGCGCCAGTTTCGTATAGTCGACTGAATCATGCATAAGACCAATGATACCGCCGCCTTGACCGTGCCCTTGCCTGACGAGGCTGCGACGCTGGCCCTGGGTGCCAGGCTTTCAAGCTTGCTGAAACCCGGCCGGGTCTTGTACCTGCGTGGCGGTCTTGGCGCAGGCAAAACCACCCTGGTGCGGGGGCTGCTGCGAGCGCTGGGCTATGAGGGGCGTGTCAAAAGTCCAACATATACCCTGGTCGAATCTTATGAATTGTCTAGATTTGTATTGCAACACTATGATTTGTATAGGATGATGGATCCAAGGGAGTGGCTGGACGCAGGCTTTAGGGACGACTGTAACGCCGGCACGCTCTGTGTTGTGGAATGGCCTGAGAAAGCCCAAGGCCTGCTGCCCAAGCCGGATATGGAAATTCGGCTCGAAGTGGCAGGCGAAGGCAGGACAGCGCACATCGAGGCGCTTTCTGCACAAGGCAGAAAGGAGATGCAAGCATGGCAGGGATATACAGAGTCCTCACCGCATGGCTGATGCTGCTGTTGATCAATACCGGCGTCTCCGCCGGCACGCTGACGGCAGCCCGCATGTGGCCTTCGCCCGACTACACGCGCGTCACCCTTGAATCCGATGCGCCCTTGAGCTTCAAGTATTTCACCCTGAGCGATCCCGAGCGTCTGGTGGTCGATATCGAGGGACTGGCCCAGAGCGATACGCTGGCGGGTTTGCCCGCGCTGATCACGACGGCCGACCCCTATGTCTCCAATGTGCGCAGCGGCATCAACCGGCCCGGTGTGATGCGGCTGGTGTTCGATCTCAAGACCCAGGTCAGACCGTCGATCTTTGCGATCAACCCCATGGGGGATTACGCCCACCGCCTGGTGATCGACCTCTATTCGGCGACCGCGCCGGATAACCTGGCTCAGGCCCAGCCGGCAGATAACAAGCCGCTGCGAACCAATGTTCCGGCCACCAGTGAAGCGCCCAAATTCAATCGCCTGGCACTGGTTGCAATCGACGCCGGACACGGCGGCGAAGACCCGGGCGCGATCGGTGCGAGAGGCAGCCGGGAAAAGCACATCACCCTGAAGGTGGCGCGCAAGCTCAAGGAAAAGATCGACGCCGAGCCCAACATGCGCGCCTACCTCACCCGCGACGGCGACTATTTCATTCCGCTGCACGAACGCGTGAGCAAGGCGCGCGCGGTCAAGGCCGACCTTTTCGTGTCGGTGCATGCGGATGCCTTCATGCGTCCCGAGGCGCGCGGCTCCTCGGTGTTCGCGCTGTCAGAAAACGGGGCGACTTCGGCCGCGGCCAGATGGCTGGCCAAGCGCGAGAACGACGCCGACCTCATCGGCGGCGTCAATATCGATGTCAAGGACAAATATCTCAAGCGCACCCTCATCGACCTCTCGCAGACTGCCAGCATTAACGACAGCCTGCGTCTTGCCGGCTATGTGCTGAGGGAAATCGGCGAGATCAACACCCTGCACAAGGATGATGTCGAGCAGGCCGGCTTTGCCGTATTGAAGGCGCCAGATATTCCTTCCATCCTGGTCGAGACCGCATTCATCTCCAACCCGGAAGAAGAGAAGCGCCTCAACGACGAGGCCTACCAGGACAAGCTCGCCAACGCCATCCTCGGCGGCATCAAGACCTACTTCGACAGGCATCCGCCCGCAGGCAGGACCAAGATCGCCCGCGAAATGTGAATTTGGTCGTCAGTTGTCAGTTTCCAGTATTACCGGAACTGTCTGGGGGTGAGATGCGGCTTTTGGCATAATGCCGCATGCGCGCGATTCAAGTCCTTCCAGACATTCTCATTTCCCAAATTGCCGCCGGCGAGGTTGTCGAACGGCCCGCCTCGGCGCTCAAGGAGCTCATGGAAAACAGCCTCGACGCGGGCGCCACCAGAATCGATGTCAAGCTGGAGCAGGGCGGCGCCAGGCTGCTTTCCGTGCAGGACGACGGCGCCGGCATCTCGGCCGACGAATTGCCGCTGGCGCTGGCGCGCCACGCCACCAGCAAGATCGGCGCACTGGAAGACCTCGAGCGTGTCGCCAGCCTGGGTTTTCGCGGCGAGGCGCTCGCCAGCATGGCCTCGGTCGCGCGCGTTTCCCTCGCCAGTCGCAGCCGCGAAGCCGCACACGCCAGTCAGATCGAGGCCGAGGGTGCGGCGCCCGGTGCGGTGAAACCGGCGGCGCTGGCTTCCGGCACCACGGTGACCGTGGCCGACCTGTTCTTCAATACCCCGGCGCGGCGCAAATTCCTCAAGTCCGAGGCCACGGAATATGCCCACTGCGCCGAAGTCGTGCGGCGCATGGCGCTGTCGCGCCCCGACGTGGCGTTTACGCTCACGCACAATAGTCGAATCCAGCTGCGCTTTCCGGCGCAGACGCTGGATGAGCGCATCGGCGCGGTGCTGGGCGAGGATTTCGTGGCGGCGGCCGTGGCGGTCGACGAGCAGGCCGGGCCGCTGGGTTTGCAGGGCATGGCCGCGCTGCCGGCCTATTCCAAAAGCGGGCGCGATGCGCAATACGTCTTCGTCAACGGCCGCTTCGTGCGCGACAAGGTGGTGGCGCATGCGCTGCGCGAAGCCTATCGCGACATCCTGCACCACGACCGCCACCCGGCCTATGCGCTGTTCTTCACCCTGCCGCCCGAGGGCGTGGATGTGAACGTGCACCCGGCCAAGACCGAGGTGCGTTTTCGCGACTCGCGCGGCGTGCACCAGTTCCTGTTCCATGCCGTCCAGCGCGCGCTGTCTGGCAGCGCGGCGGAAAGCCGCGAGGCCGTGCACCAGATGTCGGTGCAGCCGCATGACAACGTGGTTTCCCTGCCGCGCGCCGCGCCATCGACACCGGCGCAGGCCTGGCGCGGCAGCGGCAGCCAGGCCAGCATGCAGATCGGCGTGCGCGAAGCGCTGGCATTTTACGAGACCCTGTCGCGCGAACCCGGGATCGCGGCGGCAGACGAAGCCATGCCCGACTATCCCCTCGGCTTTGCGCTCGGCCAGCTGCACGGCATTTACGTGCTGGCGCAGAACGCCAGGGGCCTGGTGCTGGTCGACATGCACGCCGCGCACGAGCGTGTGGTGTACGAAAAACTCAAGCGCGCGCTCGACGCCAGGAGCGTGCCGACCCAGAGCTTGCTGATTCCGGTCACGGTGACGGCGGACGAGCGCGACGTCGCCGCCATCGGCGATCATGCCGAGGCGCTCGCCGGCATCGGTTTCGACATCCATCCCATCGCTGCCAATGCCGTCGCCGTGCGCGCGGTGCCGGCACTCCTGAAGGAGGCCGACCCGCTGGCGCTGACGCGCGACCTGTTGCGCGAAATCCGGGAGTACGGTGTCAGCCGGCTCATCACCGAGCGCCGCAACGAACTTCTGGGCACGTTGGCCTGCCACGGCGCGGTGCGAGCCAATCGCAAGCTCGGCATTCCGGAAATGAATGCGCTATTAAGGGAAATGGAGGCAACCGAGCGTGCCGGGCAGTGCAACCACGGCCGCCCCACCTGGTTCCAGGTGAGCCTCGCCGATCTCGACAAATGGTTTCGGCGCGGCGAGTAGTCTATTTGCCTTGCCGTATATTCACCGCGGTTCGCGGTGGGCTCAGAGAAAAACACCTTTAAACAAAGAGGACAGGAGGACAAGAGGGCAGTCAAGGGCAGAGAGCTTGCTCATGTCCCCTTGTCCTCTTTGTCCATGTCCGGGTTTTCCTTGACTGCTCCGAGACAGCTGCGAATTCCACGAATGCTCCGGTTATCGGCTTTCTTCGCGGAATCGTATAATTGATCACAAATCTTGTGTCTAAACTCTAAAAATGAACACCTCAACGAATTCCGAATACCTCGTCATCACCGCCAACGGCGAAGACCGCGTTGGCCTGGTCGAGCGTTTCACCAACCGCATCCTCGATGCCGGCGCCAACATCGAGGCCAGCCGCATGGCCGTGCTGGGCGGGCAGTTCGCCATCCTCATGCTGGTGTCGGGGCCGTGGAACGCGCTGTCCAAGCTGGAAGACCTGATGCCATCGATCGGCGAGCACCTGAATCTCGCCATCGTCTGCAAGCGCACGCGCGAGCGTTCGCTGGCGAAGCCGATGGTGCCCTACCACGTCGAGGTCGTGTCCATGGATCACCCCGGCATCGTCAACAAGCTGTCGAGTTTCTTCGCCCGCCGCGGCATCAACATCGAGGAACTCAACACCAGCACCTATCCGGCCGCGCATACCGGCACGACGATGTTCTCGGTGCAGATGACCGTCGGCATTCCCGCCGGCACGCATTTCTCCACGCTGCGCGGCGATTTTCTCGACTACTGCGACGACCTCAACCTCGACGGCACCCTGGAGCCGTCGCGGATTTGACAGCGATGAACGCAGAGGCGCAGAGAAAACCGAAAAGCAAAGTCTTTTTTTACAAGGAGGACATGAGGACAAGAGGAAATTCCGGTCCTGCGTGAATCGGCATCACCTTGCCTTACTCCTGTCCTCTTTGTTCAAAATTCTCTGCGTCTCTGATCCGCTGCGCCTCTTTGTCAGATTTGTCCTGAACTAGCGGCGGTAGGCCACGACGTGGTCGACCGCCAGCTTGATGCCGATGCGTTCGCCGATGGCATGGTCGTGGTGCGAGGGCACCAGCGACAAGGCCCGCGCGCCGCTGGGCAGCTTGAGGGTGTAGAGGAACTCGGCGCCGCGGAAGGCCTTGTTTTCGACTTCCGCCATCATCAGGCTCTCGTCGTCGTGCACGATATCGTCGGGCCTGAGCAGCACGTCGACGTAACAGTCATGCTCGCAATGTTCGCATTCGGTGGCGTTGCAATCGGTGGGAATCATGCCGTGCAGCACGCCCAGTTCGATTTCGACCATTTTGTTGTTGAGGGCCATGCCCGGCAGGAACACGCCCTGGCCGACGAAATCGGCGACGAAGCGGTTGGCCGGCTGGTGATACAGGTTGTAGGGCGTATCCCATTGCTGGATGGTGCCTTCGTGCATCACGCCGACCACGTCGGCCAGGGCGAATGCCTCGTTCTGGTCGTGGGTCACGATCAGCGCGGTCATGCCTTCGCGCCTCAGAATGTCGCGTACTTCCAGCGACAGCCGCTCGCGCAGTTCCACGTCCAGGTTGGAAAACGGTTCGTCCATCAGCAGCAGCCTGGGCTTCGGCGCCAGCGCCCGCGCCAGCGCCACGCGCTGCTGCTGGCCGCCGGACAGCTGATGCGGATACTTGTTCGCGGTTTCCAGCAGGCCGGTCAGCGCCAGCAGTTCGTCGACGCGGCGCTGCCTGCTGTCCTTGCCGAGCGCGCCCAGGCCGAAGGCGATGTTGTCCGCCACGGTGAGGTGCGGAAACAAGGCGTAGTCCTGGAACACCATGCCGATCTGGCGTTTCTCCGGCGGCGTCAAGCGGGCCGGGCTGCTCACGGTTTCGCCGCCGATTTCGATATGGCCGGCCGCAACCGGCTCGAAGCCGGCGATGCAGCGCAGCACCGTGGTCTTGCCGCAGCCGGAGGGGCCGAGCAGGCAGCCGATCTGCCCCGGCAGCAGGTCGAAGGACAGGTCCTTCACCACTTCGCGCGCACCGTAGGCCTGCGAAACCTGGACGAGTTTAAGCATGTGTGTTCTCTCCGCGGCCGGCGAGGAAAATGATCGGAACGAGGCCGGCCAGTATGATGGCGACCGAAGGCAGGGCGGCGCGTTCCCACTCGCCTTCGGCGGTCATTTCAAACACCCGCACCGCCAGCGTGTCCCAGCCGAAAGGCCGGGTCATCAGGGTGATGGGCATTTCCTTCATGATGTCGACGAAGGCCAGCGCCGCGGCGGTGAACAGGCTGGCCCTGAGCATGGGCAGGTGTACGCGCGACAGCAGCGACAGCGTGCTCGTGCCCATCACGCGCGCGGCTTCGTCGATGTTGCGGGTGACGCGCTGCAGCCCGGAATCCACCGGCCCGGAGCCGACCGCAAGAAAGCGCACGGCATAGGCGAGCAGCATCACCAGCAGGGTGCCTTTCAACACCTCGGTACCGTGCCAGCCCTGGGCCTTGAGCAGGTCGATGACCACGTTGTCGAGCCAGGCCACGGGGATGAAAACGCCCACCGCCAGCACCGTGCCGGGAAACGCGTAGCCGATGGTTGCGACCCTTTGCGTGAGCTGCATGAGCTGGCCGGGCTTCTGCCGCCCGGCATAGCCCAGGAGCAGGGCGAGCGCGCAGACGATGGCGGCGCCCAGGCCGGACAGCATGAGCGAATTGCGCACGAATTCCCAGTAGCGGCTGTCGAGATCGGTGGCGGCGACGTCCTTGGTCCACAGCAGCAACTGGATCAGCGGGATCAGAAACGCGATGCCGAACACCAGGCTCGCATAGGCCGTGGCCAGCAGCGCCTGCCTGCGGCTGAGGCGGATGCGGTTGTGGCTGGCGGCGCGTCCGACGCCGCCGTATTTCATGTGGCTGCGCGTGCGCTGCTCGGCGAGCGCCAGGATCAGCACGAACAGGATGAGGATGGAGGAAAGCTGCGAGGCGGCCGACAGCGAGAACAGCGAGAACCAGGCCTTGTAGATGGCAGTGGTGAAAGTGTCGTAGTTGAAGATGGCGACGGTGCCGAAATCGGCCAGCGTCTCCATCAGCGCCAGCGCGAGGCCGGCGGCGATCCACGGCCGCGCCATCGGCAGCGCTACGCGGCGAAAGCCCTGCCAGCGGTTGAGCCCCAGCGACTGCGCGGCTTCCAGCGCGGCACGCCCCTGGGTGAGGAAGGCGTTGCGCGCGATGAGGTAGACGTAGGGGTAGAGCGCGAGCGACATGACGAAAATGACGCCGCCGCGCGAGCGGATCTGCGGCAACTGCATGGGGCCGAAGGCGTCGCGCAGCCAGGTCTGCAGCGGGCCGGTGTAGTCGAGCAGGCCGATCATGACGAAGGCCAGCACATAGGCCGGCACGGCTAATGGAAGGAGCAGCGCCCAGGAGAAGAACCTACGGCCAGGGAATTCGCACATGGCGGTGAGCCAGGCCAGCGACACGCCCAGCACCGTGACGCCGATGCCGACGCCCAGCAGCAGCCAGAAGGTGTTGGCCAGCAGTTCCGGCAGCACGAACTCGGTCAAGTGGCCGAGGATGTCGGCCTCGGGCTTCGTCCAGGCGGAGAAGATCACCGCCACCGGGATGACTGTCAAAAGCGCGATGACGAGCGCCACCGCGCCCCAGCCGCCGATGCGCGAAAAAGCAAAAACGCCCGCTGGGTTGAATTCGGCGGGCGTCTTCGCGGACAAGACGGAAGTATCGGCAGGCATGGCCCGGATTATATCTTCCCGGTCTGCAGGGTTTATCGGGTTGCGGCCTACTTGTAGCCCACGCGGTCCATCAGCTTCACGGCCTTGGTCTGCAGCGTGCCGGCCTGCTTCACGTTGATCAGGTTCTGCTTGAAGCTGCCCCAGGCGGCCACCGCGGCATCCGGTTTGACTTTCGTGTTCACCGGGTATTCCAGGTTGCCGTCGGCGTAGAGGTTCTGCGCCTTTTCCGAGGACAGCCATTCCAGCAGCTTGATGGCGCCGGCCGGGTTCTTGGCGTGCCGGGTGATGCCCGCGCCGGAGATGTTCACGTGCACGCCGGCGTTCTTGGACTTGAGGTTCTGGTTGGGCCAGAAGATGCCCAGCGGAAGATTGGGTTTTTTCTCCATCAGGCGGCCGTAGTAATAGGTATTGACCAGGGTCGCGTCGCACTGGCCCGCGGCCACGGCTTCCATCGCCTTGGTGTCGTCGGGGAAGGGCGGGGCGGCGAGGTTGTCGACCCAGCCCTGCACGATGGCCTCGGTTTTGCCTTCGCCATGTTCGGAAATCATCATGGCCACCAGCGACTGGTTGTAGACCTTCTTCGACGTGCGCAGGCACAGGCGGCCTTTCCATTTCGGGTTGGCGAGGTCTTCGTAGCTGGACAGGTCGGCGGGCTTGACCTTGTCCTTATTGTAGACGAGGGTGCGGGCGCGGATCGACAGGCCGAACCATTCGTTGTCGGGATCGCGCAGGTGGGCCGGCACGTTCGCGGTCAGGGTGTTCGACTTCACCGCGCGCAGCAGGCCTTCCTCGGATGCCTGCCACAGGTTGCCGGCGTCCACCGTCATCAGCATGTCGGCCGGGGTGTTGGCGCCTTCGGCTTTCAGGCGCGCGAGCAGGGGGCCTTCCTTGTCGGTGACGAATTTAACCGTCACGCCGGTTTCTTTGGCGTAGGCATCGAACAGCGGCTTGATCAACTGCTCGTTGCGGGCGGAATAGACCACGACTTCTTCGGCCGATACCGCAGTCAGGGCCAGTACGGCGATCAGGCCGCCGGCCAGTTTGGTCATCATGTTGCGCATGTTTGGCTCCTTGAGAACGGGTTGCGGCCTGGGGTCGGCCGATCACTGGAAGCTATTCTATACGCAAATGAGAACAATTATCAATAGTTTTTACAAAGAGGACAGGAGGACAAGAGGAAAACTCCGTTCTCTCAAATCTTTTCGCTCGACACCTCTTGTCCTCTTTGTTCGATTTCCCGGATAGCTAAAGAGTGGCAATCCGCATCGACAGGTCCACCGCCCGCACGTGCTTGGTCAGGCTGCCGATGGAAATGCGCGCAACCCCGGTTTCGGCCACGGCGCGGATGTTTTCCAGGGTGATGTTGCCTGAGGCCTCCAACACGGCGCGGCCTTGGGTGAGGGCGACGGCTTCGCGCATCTGCCCGATGCTGAAATTGTCGAGCAGGATGAGCTTGGCACCGGCGGCCAGAGCCTGGTCCAGCTCGTCCAGGCTTTCCACCTCGATCTGGATGGACACGCCGGCATCGAGCGCGAACGCGGCCTGCATGACCTGGGCAACGCCCCCGGCGGCGGCGATATGGTTTTCCTTGATGAGGATGCCGTCGAAGAGGCCGACGCGCTGGTTGGCACCGCCGCCGGCGCGCACCGCGTACTTCTGCGCCAGTCGCAATCCCGGCAAGGTCTTGCGCGTGTCCATGACCACCGCGCCGGTGCCCTTGATGGCATCGGCGTAGCGCCGGGTGGCGGTGGCGGTGCCGGACAGGGTCTGCAGGAAATTCAGCGCCGGGCGTTCGGCCGAAAGCAGGGCGCGGGCGTTGCCCGAGAGCTCGCACAAGATCTGGCCAGGCTGGATGGCTTCGCCTTCGTGCGCATGCCAGCGGATGCTGGCATTTGTGTCGAGCGCATGAAAACAGGCCTCGAACCAGGCCTTGCCGCACAGCACGGCGGCCTCGCGGTTGACGACGCGGGCATGTGCGGCGAGGTCGGCGGGCAAGAGGCTGGCGGTGAGGTCGCCGGAACCAATGTCTTCCTCCAGGGCAGCCGCCGTGTTCAGCAGCACGGCTTCCTGCAGCTTGCGGGTTTCTTCGGGGGACAGGCCGGAAATGAAAGGGTGCATGTTCATGCCGCCATTATCCGGAAAATCAGGCCCCGAAAGGCACTGAAATCTTACAAAGAGGACAGGAGGACAGGAGGAAAACCTCATTCCCCCGAATCGTTTTTTAGTCGTTCCTCTTGTCCTCCTGTCCTCTTTGTTCAACCTTTTGCTTGAAAATCCCGCCGACTTCCCCACATTGCCAATAGTGCCAATTTAATTGAAGGCGGGACACTCATGCGTTTCGACAAACTCACCACCCAGTTCCAGCAGGCCATCGCGGACGCGCAAAGCTATGCCGTCGGCTCCGACCAGCAGTTCATCGAGCCCCTGCACCTCATGGCCGCGCTCCTGGACCAGGAAGGCGGCGGCGCCTCCGGCCTGCTGTCCAAGGCCGGCGCGCGCGTGCCGGCGCTGAAGAACGGCATCGAGGAAGCCATCGCGCGCCTGCCCAGGGTCGAGGGCCACGGCGGCGACGTCACCATCTCGCGCGACCTCAACAATCTCCTCAACCTCACCGACAAGGAAGCGCAGAAGCGCGGCGATGCCTACATCGCCAGCGAGCTCTTCCTGCTTGCCGCGCTCGGAGACAAGGGCGAACTCGGCCGCCTGATGAAGCAGCACGGCGTGACCCGTGCGGCGCTGGAGCAGGCCATCAACACCGTGCGCGGCGGCGAGGCCGTGCAAAGCCAGGAAGCCGAAGGCAGCCGCGAGGCGCTGAAGAAATACACCCTCGACCTGACCGAGCGTGCACAGCAAGGCAAGCTCGACCCGGTGATCGGCCGCGATGATGAAATCCGCCGCACGATTCAAGTCCTGCAGCGCCGCACCAAGAACAACCCGGTGCTGATCGGCGAGCCCGGCGTGGGCAAGACCGCGATCGTAGAGGGTCTGGCCCAGCGTATCGTCAATGGCGAAGTGCCGGAGACCCTGAAGGACAAGAAAGTGCTGGTGCTGGACATGGCCGGCCTCTTGGCAGGCGCAAAGTATCGCGGCGAATTCGAGGAGCGCCTGAAGGCCGTGCTCAAGGAGGTGGCGCAGGACGAAGGCCGCATCATCCTCTTCATCGACGAATTGCACACCATGGTCGGCGCCGGCAAGGCCGAAGGCGCCATGGATGCCGGCAACATGCTGAAGCCCGCGCTGGCACGCGGCGAACTGCACTGCGTCGGCGCCACCACGCTGGATGAGTACCGCAAGTACATCGAAAAGGACGCCGCGCTCGAACGCAGATTCCAGAAAGTGCTGGTCGACGAACCTTCGGTGGAGGACACCATCGCCATTCTCAGAGGCCTGCAGGAAAAGTACGAACTGCACCACGGCGTGGAAATCACCGACCCGGCCATCGTCGCCGCGGCCGAACTTTCCCACCGCTACATCACCGACCGCTTCCTGCCAGACAAGGCCATCGACCTGATCGACGAGGCCGCCTCGCGCATCAAGATGGAAATCGATTCCAAGCCCGAGTCCATGGACAAGCTCGACCGCCGCCTGATCCAGCTCAAGATCGAGCGCGAGGCGGTGAAGAAGGAAAAGGACGAGGCCTCGCAGAAGCGCTTCGCCCTGATCGAGGATGAGATTGCGCGCCTCGGCAGGGAATACGCCGACCTCGAGGAAGTCTGGAAGGCGGAAAAGGCCCAGGTGCACGGTTCCGCCCACATCAAGGAAGAAATCGACCGCCTCAAGTTCGAGATGGCCGAACTGCAGCGCCAGGGGGCTTTCGACAAGCTCGCGGAAATCCAGTACGGCAAGCTGCCGCAGCTGGAAGCGCAGCTGAAGCACGCCGAAGCCAGCGGCGAAGGCCCCGCGCTGAAGCTGCTGCGCACCCAGGTCGGCGCGGAAGAAATCGCCGAAGTGGTGTCGCGCGCCACTGGAATACCGGTTTCCAAGATGATGGAAGGCGAGCGCGACAAGCTCATGCAGATGGAGGACAAGCTGCACGAGCGCGTGGTCGGGCAGGACGAGGCGGTGCGCCTGGTGTCCGATGCCATCCGCCGCTCCAGGGCCGGCCTGTCCGACCCCAACCGGCCCTATGGTTCGTTCCTGTTCCTCGGCCCCACCGGCGTGGGCAAGACCGAACTGTGCAAGGCGCTCGCCGGCTTCCTGTTCGATTCGGAAGAGCACATCATCCGCATCGACATGAGCGAGTTCATGGAGAAGCATTCGGTCGCGCGTCTCATCGGCGCGCCACCGGGGTATGTAGGTTACGAGGAGGGCGGCTATCTCACCGAGGCCGTGCGCCGCAAGCCTTACTCCGTGATCCTGCTCGACGAAGTCGAGAAGGCGCATCCCGACGTGTTCAACGTGCTGCTGCAGGCGCTGGACGACGGCCGCATGACCGACGGCCAGGGCCGCACCGTGGACTTCAAGAACACCGTCATCGTCATGACCTCCAACCTGGGCTCGCAGATGATCCAGCAGATGGCGGGCGACGACTACCAGGTCGTGAAGCTCGCGGTGATGGCCGAGGTAAAGAATTATTTCCGCCCCGAGTTCATCAACCGCATCGACGAGGTCGTGGTGTTCCATGCCCTGGGCGAGGAGCACATCGCTTCCATCGCGCGCATCCAGCTGAAATACCTGGAGCAGCGCGTGGCACGCATGGAAATGAAGCTGGAAGTGAGCGACGCGGCGGTGGCGGAAATCGCCAGGGCCGGCTTCGACCCGGTGTTCGGCGCGCGGCCCTTGAAGCGCGCGATCCAGGGCCAGATCGAGAACCCGCTGGCGAAGGAAATCCTCTCCGGAAATTTTGCCGCCAAGGACGTCATCCGCGTCGATGCGCGCGACGACAGGATCGTGTTCGAGAAGGGCCAACTGGCGCAGGCGGCCTGATCGTGCCAAAGACAGAAGGGCGGGGATATTCCCCGCCTTTTTTCTGTCTGACGTCGAGCCTCCTAAAATGAAATCACTTCTCCCGTTTGCGAGCCATACTTGCCTGTCATCCGCTGCTTGCCCATCCTGTTCCTGACCGCTGCCTTGTGCACTGGGCCTGCGCACGCACTGACGGTGGAGGTGCAGGCGCCGGATGAACTGAAACCCCTGCTGGTGCGCCATCTGGAGGCAGCGCGCGCAGCACGGCTGGAAGAAACGCTGGACGAGGCAGAAGTCGCGCGCCTGCACGGCCTGAGTGAAAAAAGCGCACGCGAACTGCTGGCGACAGAAGGCTATTTTTCCCCGCGCATCGACGGCGCCATGACGAAAGCGGGTGAGGGCTGGGTGCTCCGCTACACGGTGACGCCGGGCCCGCGCACGCGGGTGCGCGCAGTGAAGATCGATTTTGCCGGCGCCGTTGCCGGCGAGGAGGGGGCGCGAATGCGCGGCTGGGCCGAGCGCGCCTTTACGCTCAAGCCCGACATGCCGTTTCGCCAGGCCGACTGGGATGCCGCCAAGACTGCGCTGCTGCGCCCCTTGCTGTCGGTGCGCTATCCCGCTGCGCGCATCGCCGCGAGCGAGGCGCGCATCGATCCTGAAGCGCAGGCGGCCGACCTCGGCGTGACGGTCGACAGCGGGCCGGCGTTCTTCTATGGCACGCCCGTGATCGGCGGGGTGCGGCGCTATCCGGAATCCATCATCCGCCACCTGAGTCCGATCAAGCCCGGGCAGCCCTACAGTCAGCAGGAGCTGCTGGACTACCAGGTGGCACTGGAGTCGAGCGGCTACTACACGCATGCGACCGTGCGCATCGACCCGGATCCCGCACTGGCAGCGGCGGTGCCGGTGCATATCGAAGTGGTGGAGCGCCCGGAGAAGCGCTTCAGCGTGGGCGCAGGCTACAGCACCGACACCGGTGCGCGCGTGCAGGGCGAGTGGCTTTCCCGCGACGTGGCTGACCGCGGGCTGCGCCTGAAGCTGGATGCGCGCCTGGAAATGGCGCGGCAGTCTGGTGCTGCCGAGCTCGCCTGGCCGCGCGATGCGCTGGGCTATGAGAACAGCCTCGGCGCGCAGCTCAAGCGCGAGGACATCGAGGGCCAGGAAACCCGTGCCTGGATGCTGGCAGCCAAGCGCAGCCAGGTGCGCGGCAACATCGAGACCGCCATGGCCCTGCAATACCAGATCGAGGAGCAGGAAGTTGGCGATGTGGTGAGCGCGCGCAACCAG
This sequence comes from Thiobacillus sp. UBA6205, assembly GCA_002421825.1. Lineage (GTDB taxonomy): Bacteria > Pseudomonadota > Gammaproteobacteria > Burkholderiales > Thiobacillaceae > UBA6918. The sequence continues at coordinate 27,048 of DISR01000041.1, forward strand.
GCGCTCACCGCGCACTACAGCTGGACCCGGCGCAACGTCCACGCCCGCGCCTTCTACCCCAGGAGCGGCCACGTGCTGACGCTGCAGGCCAGCGCCGCCGCCGAGCCGCTCTTGTCCGACACCAGTTTCATCAGGTTGTACGGGCGGCATACCCAGTACTTCCGCGCCGGGGAAAACGGCCGCCTCGTCCTGCGCGGCGAACTCGGCAGCGTGCTGGCAGACACGCGCGAAGGGATACCGACGGATTTCCTGTTCCGCGCCGGCGGCGACAATTCGGTGCGCGGCTACGCCTACCAGAGCCTGGGGCGCACACTCGAAGGCGGCACCGCCTCGGTACGTTACCTCGCCACCGGCAGCGTCGAATACAACCATTTCTTCGAAGGCAACTGGGGCATGGCCGTGTTCGTCGACGCCGGCGATGCCGCCGACAGCCCCGCCGGCCTGACGCCGGTGTTCGGCTACGGCGTGGGCGCACGCTACCGCTCGCCGGTCGGGCCGATCAATCTCGATCTGGCCTATGGCGAGGCCAGCGAGGAACTCCGCCTGCACTTCTCGCTCGGAGTATCGTTTTGAGGCGCGCGGCCAAAACACTGGCCTGCCTGCTTGCCGCGCTGGCACTGCTCACAGCAACGGCAGTCTGGCTGACATCCACGAGCCTCGGCTTCAAGTCGCTTGCCGCGCTGCTGGAATTTTCGAGCGGCGAGCGCGTGAAGCTCGAAGGCATCGAAGGCCACCTCGGCATGCCGCTGTCGCTACGCAAGCTCACCCTGGCCAGCGAAGCAAGGCGCATCGAAGTGGAGGCCATCCGCTTCGAATGGCAGCCGCGCGCGCTCTGGCAGCGCCGGCTGGAAATCGACCTGCTGGCCGCGCAGACGCTGAAACTGCATGTCCTGAAGCCGGATGTCACGCCGCCCGAACTGCCGGTCAGCCTGCGCCTGCCATTCGGCCTGCAAATACAGGTACTCGACCTCGCGCGCCTCGACATCATCGAGGGCGGCGAAACCTTGACGCTGCGCGACCTGCGCGGACAGATCGATGATGACGGCAGGCGCTATCGCCTGAGCGGCGCCTCGGCACGCACCCCCTGGGCCGATGTCGCGGGCCTGGTTGAAATCGCGAAGGACGCGCCTTTCGCGCTGAGCGCACGGATCGATGCCGCGCGCAGCGAACCCGTTCCGGTGACGGCGCAGCTGGAGCTTGCGGGAGAGCTGGCCCTGCTGCGCTTCAACCTGGAGGCGAGTGCAGAAAACATGCGTTTTCTCGCCAGCGGCGAGGCGGCGCCCTACGCGCCGGTCCGGCTGCCGCGTCTGGTGGCGGCGGGCGAGGGGATCGACCCGCGCCTGTTGTTTGCGGGCGCACCCCATGCCGACCTGGCGTTTTCCGGCGTGTTCGAGGGTCAGTCGGGTGCGCGCCTCTTCGGCACGTTCAGCCTGAACAACCGGCTGGCCGGCCGGCTCGACCAGCAGCGGCTGCCGCTCGTCAGCCTCACCGGCGCGGTTCTGGGCGACCTGCAACAGGCGGACTTCAGCGAACTCGCGATCGACCTCGGCAAGGCCGGCCGTTTCGGCGGCGACGGCCAGTGGCGCAGCGCCAGCCTGAGCCTGAATCTCGCCAGCCCGCGCCTCGATCTTGCAGGACTGTATCGCGATCTCCATCCCACGCGCATGCGGACGACGCTCAAACTCACGGGCGACGCTTCGCGGCAGGTGCTGGAAGGCGAAGTGATCGAAAGCTGGGGGCAGGGCCGCTTCAGCCTGGCTCATGCCGCAGGCGAGTTGCGTCTGGATGAAGCCAATTTTGCCGGCCAGGCCGGCCAGCTGCAGGCAAGCGGAACCTTGCGCCTCGACGCCAGCCGCGCCTTTGCCGCCGAGTTCGACGCGGCCCGGATCAATCCGGCGCGCTTCGGCAACTTCCCGCGCGGCAGGCTCAATGCGCGTGGCGAGGCGAGCGGGGCGCTGGCGCCCGAACTGCGGCTGCAGGTTCGCGTCGAACTGCCGCCGGGCGACCTCGAAGGCAGGCCGGTGCAAGGGCAGGGCAGCCTGCGCTACGAGCAAGGCCATCTGGCCGATGCCGATGTCGATATCGACCTGGCCGGCAACCGCATGAAACTGCAAGGTGCCTACGGTCGCGCCGGCGACCGCCTCGATTGGGATGTCGATGCGCCGGCGCTGGCGCGGCTCAAGCTGGGCATGGCAGGGCGGCTCGGCAGTCGCGGCAGCCTGGGCGGCGATCCGCGGCAGGCGCAGATCACGGGCACGCTCTCGGCCAGCGGCCTGCGCCTGCCGGGCGGTATCGCTGCCGATGCCTTGAAGCTCGAAGCCGAGTTGCAGGCAGCCATCGACGGTGTCTTCAACGGCAGGCTAGAAGGACGCGGCATCGCGCTGGCAGGCCAGCGGCTGGAGACTGTGCGCGCCGTCGCGCAGGGCCGGCGCAACGCGCACACGCTGACGCTCGACGCCGGCATGCCCGGGTGGCGTCTCGATGCATCGTTGGCAGGCGGTCTGGACCAGACCCTGGTTTGGCGCGGACGTCTCGATCATGCCAGGCTGCAGGGTCCGTGGCCCATGCAATTGCTGGCGCCGGCCAATCTGGTGCTGTCCCGCGAAAAACAGCAGGCGGACAATCTTGCGCTGAGCCTGGCGGGCGGACGGGCGACGGTTGCGCATTTCAGCCGTGACGGGGACGAACTCGCCAGCCGCGGCTCGCTGGCAGGGATGCCGCTCGCGCCGCTGCTGACGCTGCTGAAAACCGAACAGCCTTTCAGCACCGATCTCAAGGTCGATGGTGACTGGAATGTGCGCCTTGGCGACAGCCTCGACGGCCAGGTGCGCTTGCGCCGGCATTCGGGCGACGTGCGCCTGAAGGAGCCCGCACTCGCGCTCGGTTTGACGTCGCTCGCACTCGAACTCGATGCCGAGGCCAGCCGCGTCCGCGCGCGCCTCGATGCCGCCAGCGGCCAGGCCGGCAGCCTCGGGGCCGAGGGGCAGGCCGCGCTCGCGCGCGAAGGCGCGGCGTTCATGCTGCCGCGCAGCGCACCGCTAAGCTGGACGGCGAAACTGGACGTGCCAGACCTGCGCCTCATCCGCCCCCTCCTCCCGGTCGGCGTGCGCGCCGATGCGCGCATGAATGCGCAACTGGATGGCAGCGGCAGCCTGGCCGCACCGCGCGTCGACGGCCGCATCGCAGCCGACGCGATCCGGTTTTCCATGCCCGAGGAGGGCATTTCCATCACCGACGGTACGCTGAAACTTGTCCTGGCCGGCGACCGCGTGCGCGTAACGGAAGGCCAGCTGCGCGGGCAGAGCGGGCGCATCACGCTGGCCGGCGAAGCGGAACTCAAGAACCCGCAGGCCGGCCTGACCATGAACTTCGAGAAATTTCCCGTCACCCATCGCAGCGACCGGCGCGTGTCGGTTTCCGGCACCAGCAAGCTGGCCGTCAGCCAGAAGCGCCTGCGCCTGGAAGGCGATCTCGTTGCCGACCGCGCCCGCATCGAAATGCCGGAAGCGAGCCGCCCAGAGTTGTCGTCGGACGTGGTGGTGGCCGGCCAGCCGCCGCGCGAGCAGTCCGCCGCCAAACGCATTCCGCTCGAGCTCGATCTATGGCTGGGCCTGGGCGAAGATTTCCTGTTCAAGGGCGCCGGCCTCGATGCACGCCTGGGCGGCAGGCTGCGCGTATTCACCCGCAACGAGACGCTCCACGGAGAGGGCCGCATCCAGGTGGAGCGCGGCCACTATTCCGCCTATGCCCAGCGCCTCGACATCGAGCGCGGCGTGCTCAACTTCTCCGGCCCCATCGGCAATCCCGGGCTCGACGTGCTGGCGGTGCGCAAGACCCCCACGGTCAAGGCCGGCGTGCAGGTGCGCGGCACGGTGCAGCGTCCGCAGGTGACGCTGTATTCCGAGCCGCCGCTGCCGGATACCGAGAAGCTCGCCTGGCTGGTGCTGGGGCACGGGCTCGACCAGGGCGGGCAGCAGGAGTTTGCGATGCTGCAACTGGCCGCGGGCGCGCTGCTCAGCCAGGCCGATTCGGCGAGCGTGCAGTCCCAGCTTGCCGGTGCCTTGGGGCTTGAAAGTTTCGAGGTGCGCGCGGGGGAGGGCGAAGATCTTTCCAGCGCCGTGGTCAGCGTCGGCCGGCGGTTGTCGTCCCGCGCCACGCTGTCGTACGAGCAGGGGCTGGACGGCTTGAACCAGGCGGTCAAGGTGATGTACCAGCTGTCGCCGCATGTGCGCATCGAGGGGCGGGCAGGCCAGCCCAGCAGCCTCGACGTGTTCTATACGCAGGAGTACGACTGAGGCAGGTCAGAGGTCGCCGTTGGCCGCAGCGCGCATCATGTCGTCCATCTTGGCGCGGATGTCGGCGATGCCCTGCCTCAGCTCCGGCGTGATGCCGAGGGACTGGCCGGCGTAATCCAGCCAGGTGAAGTCCCAGTCCAGGGTCAGGATCCAGATGTTCTTCTGCGCGTCCTCCATGATGGCGATGCGGCAGGGCAGGAATACCACCATCTCGGGCACGATCTTCAGCAGCTCGCGGCCGATCGCAATGTCGCAGAAGCTGAATACTTCCACGCGCGGCGAACTGTCGTCGCCGAGCACGGCGCGGAAATCCTTCCACATCAGGTTCTCGCCCACGAACTTGAAATTGAGCCGGTTGGCGCGCAGCTTGAGCGACTGCACCGCCTCGTCGAAGCCCACGCCGGGCCTGACCTGATACTTGACCACCATGTAGTTCATGGCCTCGCGCGCGTCGAGCTGCATCATGTTGGCCATCATCGGCATGGCCATCTGCATGTAGCGCTTGCGTTCCTCCGGAGGGATGACGCGATTCATCTCGAAATCGCGCACTGGCGGCATCATGCCCTGCTGCATGATTACCGGCCCGTAAGGTGTCTGCACCGGGGCGATCCAGCCGCTACTTTGCGCCGCGCCTTCCGCGGCGTTCCCCGGCGCAGGCGTGGGCTCGGCGGCATGCGGGCCGGATGCGAGAAACAGGCCGAGCAGCGTGACGAAGGTTTTCATGTCGTTGTCTCCGAATGCCTTAATGCTAGGAAGCGCAGCGGGCCGAGTCAATCCGATGCCCGGGTCGAGGGCAACTGCTCCAGAAAGTTGCGCAGGCGCAGATACTCGGCCTGGATGTCATCGAGCAGGGTTTCGGCCTCGGCCCAGTGCGACTCGGCAAAGGCTTTTTCAAGCCGGGTGGCCGCCTGGAACATCGGGTTGGCCGAAATGGAGGCGGCTGCACCGCGCAGGCTGTGGGACTCGCGCTTGCCCAGGCCGGCATCGCGGTTTTCCAGGGCGGCCTGCAGGGAATCCAGCGAAACCTCAGTCGTTTGCAGGAACAACTGCAGCATTTCATGCTTCAACCTGTTTTGGCCGGCAAGCCTGCCGATGTCGATGGGCGGCGGCATTTCGATGGCCGATCCCGGCAGCCAGCGCGACAGCACGGAAATCAGCGCGGCTTCTTCGTAGGGCTTGGTCAGGTAATCGTTCATGCCTGCGCGGAAGCACTGCTCGCGGAATTCATCGCCGGCCTGGGCGGAAAGGGCGACAATCGGCACCCGGCCATTCGTGCCCGGCAGGGCGCGAATGGCGCGCGTGGCGGCGAAGCCGTCCATCTCCGGCATTTGCCAGTCCATCAGCACGAGGTCCCAGGGCTCCGAGCGCACCCGCTCGACCGCCTCGCGGCCGTTGGCGACGATGTTCGGCTCAAGGCCGAGCGCGGACAACTGATGGGACAGCACTTTCTGGTTTACCGGGTGATCCTCGGCTACCAGCACGCGTCCCCGGAAGCGTTCCCCCTGCTGCTGCATCACGGATACCGTTTCTGCATCGGGCGGCGCTGCCTCGTAAGGCAGCTCGAACCAGAACAGGGTGCCGCTTGCCGCGCCCGGCGGCGGGCTCTCGACACCGATTCTGCCGCCCATCAGCTCGACCAGCCTGCGGCAGATGGCCAGCCCCAGGCCGGTGCCGCCGAAGTGCCGCGTGGTCGAGGTATCGGCCTGGGAAAACGCGCTGAACAGCCGGGCCCTGGCCTCCGGCGCGATGCCGATGCCGTCGTCGCGCACCTCGATGCGGAATTGCCTGCCGTCCGCCGTGAGAGCGGCGCTGACGCCGATGCGGCCGCGCGCGGTGAACTTGATGGCATTGTCGACCAGGTTGAGCAGGATCTGGCGCAGGCGGTGGGGGTCGCCCAGCACCGGCCTTTGCAGTTCGGGCGCCACGGCGAGATCCAGGTTGAGCGATTTCTCGATGACGCGCGGCAAATAGAGGCCGGCCACGCTTTGCACCGCCTGTGCCGGCACGAAGGCCGCCTTTTCGATGGTGAGCTTGCCGGCCTCGATCTTGGAAAAATCGAGGATGTCGTTGATCACGGCCAGCAGGCCTTGCGCGGAGTGGCGCAAGGTGAGCGCGTATTCGCGCTGCACGCCGGTAAGCGGCTCGCGCATGAGCAGGTCGGCCATGCCCATGATGCCGTGCATGGGGGTGCGGATTTCGTGGCTGACGTTGGCGATGAATTCGTTCTTGGCGCGGGCTGCGGCCAGCGCGGCATCGCGCGCCGACTTGAGCTCGGCTTCGGCCTGCTTGCGATCGGAAATGTCGCGCATGATCGCCTGGATAACCTGTTGGCCCTTCAGTTGCATGGCATGCAGGGCAATTTCGGAGGGGAAGAGGCTGCCGTCGCTGCGGCGTCCGATCCATTCCAGGAAGGCGTGGCCGTCCCTGTGTGCCTGCTCGATGTGGCGCATGGCATACGGTGTGGCGGGCTCGCCGTTGGGTTGCAGGGGGGCGCCGAGATCGGAAATCCTTTTGTTGCGGAATTCATCCGCGCTTTGCAGCCCGAACATTTCCAGTGTGGCAGGGTTACAATCGAGGAAGCCCTTGTCGCCAAGAATGACCACCGCATCGGAATTCGATTCGAACAGGGTCTGGAACTTGAGCTTCTCGTTGTCCAGCAGCCGGGTCTGGGACGCCACCCTGCGCGAAACCGCGAACGCGACCGTGCCCGTAAGCCCCGCAGCGATGATGCCCAGCAGCAGAATGAAATCGCGGGCGGCGGTATAGGCGGCAAAGGTTTTTTGCAGGGCCTGCTCGTTGGCCTCGCGCTGCAGTTGCGTCATTTCGTCCAGCGCTGCGACCAGCTTGTTCTGCAGGGGAATGGCCTGCTCCTGCAGGAGCTTAAGGGCGCCGTAGTTGTTCTGCTCCATCGCCGAGTTCACAACTTCGAACATCACCGGCTGGTTGGCGTTGGTGATCTCGTCCAGCTTGAACATCAGTTCGCGCTCTTGGGCGTCCTCCTGCATCGTGACCAGCCTGGCGCGATCCTTCAAATAGCGCTCGCCAAGATCGAGGAACTTCCGGAACAGCTGATCCTGTTCCCAGGGGTCGATCGATACCACGATGTGGTGCATGACGATAGCGCGGTCGCGCAGCGCGTCGCGCATGCGGCTGGCCAGGCTGGATTTTACGTTGTTGACCGACACCACATGCTCCAGTTGGCGATTAGTGTTGGCCATCTGCGTCACTGCCAGCACGATCACGCCCAACAGCAGCAGCATGGCCAGGGCAAAGCCCAGGCCGATGTTGAGCATGAGTTGATGCATGGGCTTGGCGCTCACGGCCGTGCCCCGCTTCTGGCGGTCGGGAAATGCCTGGCCAGCACGGGCAGGCGGGCGATGCAAACTGGATTCGATGCCGGCCGCTCCGCAATCGCGTGTTCATGCGCCTTGGGGCCATTTCCCGGGCCGGCCTGGTGAAATGCCCGGGCTAGTACCGGATGCGCATTGCTTGCGCCCGTGCGCGGCCAAGCCTTCGTTCTTGTCATGTGCCGATGAAGATGGAAACTGCGCCGGTCGCCTCGGCGATTCCGCGATTCGTCTCGGGTCCCCGGGGGCGAACAGGCCCGGATCGGGGCCGAGCGCGCTGCAAAGGCGGTCTTGGCGAGAGGTGTCGGCGCGGAAACGCTGCTGCGCGTCATGGGGCCAGGCTTGGGCTCATGACGCGCCGCCGGATTCGAGTTCCTTGAGCAGGGCGTCCGCCTCGGCCAGCTGGCCCTCGCTGAAGACCCTGACGCTGTTCCGTGCGAGCAGGGCAGCGGTCACGCCCATGCCGCCGACTTTTACGTTGCTGAAGCTGCCGTCGAAGATGAAGCCCGAGCCGCATGAGGGGCTGCCTTCCTTGAGCACGGCAACGCGGATGCCGTGCTCGTTTGCTTTCGCCAGCGCGCGCTCGGCGCCGTTTACCAGCCAGGCGCTGACGTCGCGTCCGTTGGAGTCGACGGCACGTGCGCTGCCGGAGAGCACCCTGGCGCCGCCGGCGCCATTGGCAATCTCCGCCCTGGGGCGCGGCACAGGCAGGCCGCCGGCCACTTCCGGGCATACCGACACCACTCGCCCCTCCTTCAACCAGCGCTGCAGGATGGCGTGATCGCTGCGCATGTCGCCACCGTCGAAGCGCACGGCTTCGCCCAGCAGGCAGGCGCTGACCAGTACGGGTTCCATGCCTCAGCCGTGCCCCGCGTGCCTCACAGCAATTCTCCCCTGACCACCGGAACCACATGTCCGCCGACGCTGATTTCGCGCGTGTCCCCCTTCTTGCGCGCGCGCAACAGCACCAGCGAGGGGCGGCGCACTTCGCGGCCCTGCTCGATGCGCAGCGACAGCTGGTCACCCAGGTTGCCATGCTCCAGCAGATAGTGGCCGAGGAAGGCCGCGCCGTTGCCGGTGGCCGGGTCCTCGCGCACGCCATGCGCCTCGAAGAAGAAGCGCACGCACAGATCGTTGCCCGCATCGTGCGTCTCGCGGCAGAAGAGATAGACCAGCGAGGGAAAGCCCTGCGCCGACAGCGGCGCGTGCGCGGCGAGGTCGAGCCGGCTGCGCTTCAGCGCGTCCAGGCGCTTGATCGGCACGATCAGCACCGAGATGCCGGCCGTCAGCATCTGCACGGGGCTGGCATCGTCAATGTCCCCGGCCTCGATGCCGAGCGAGGCGGCGATGGCAGCGCGCTCGCAGGTTTGCCCGAGCTCGGCGGGCGGGGCGAGGAACCAGACTGCTTCCTTGCCGTCGGCGCCACGCTCGAAGCTCACCGGGATCTGGCCCACGGCGAGGTTGAGCCTTATTTCATCGGCGGCGGCGAGGGCGAGGTGGCGGCGGATGACCCAGGCCGTGCCCAGGATGGGATGGCCGGCGAAGGCCAGTTCGCGCGCCGGGGTGAAGAGGCGCACGCGCCAGCCGCCGTCGGCTTCGGGGGCGCGGCTGACGAAAGTGGTTTCCGAATAGTTGGTCTCGGCCGCGACGAGCTGCATGGTCTCGCCGGAAAGATCGTCGGAGCCGGTCACCACGGCAAGCTGGTTGCCGGCATAGGCCTGTTCCGCGAACACGTCGACGATATGGAAGGGATGGGTCATGGTTCCTGCCTTGTTATGGCCTGCCCATAGTGTAATGCTGCCGTCCCGTCCGCCCAAGGCTCAGATGCCAGGCATGCCGACGAAGCGGTCCAGCGACTTGATGCGCCCGATCCACTGTGCAACACCCGTGCAGGGCGCGATGTCGACCTTGCCTTCCACCGCCAGCGCGGCGTAGGGAAAGCAGGCGATGTCGGCGATGGTGGGGCCGCTGCCGGCGAGCCAGGGCTGCGTGGCGAGGCGCGATTCCAGCACGCCGAGCGCGCGCTGGGCGGTCTGCTGCGCGGCTTCGAGGTCGCCTGGCAGGCCGAACTTGACGATGGCGCGCGCGCGGAACAGCCCGTTCAGAATTTCGTTCTGTGCCAGCTCCAGCCACTGCATCACCTCGCCCAATCTGGCCGGCTCGCGCGGCAGCCAGCCAGAGGTCTCGTCATGGCGCGCGGCCAGGTAGCAGAGGATGGCGGTCGAGCCCCACAGCGTGGTGTCGCCGTCCACCAGCGTGGGAATCTGGCCGCGCGGGTTCAATTGCAGGTAGCTGCCGTCGACGACATTCTTGCCGCCCTTCATCGCCACCGGAATGCGCTCGTACGGCATGTTCAGAAAGGAGAGCAGCAGGCGCACCTTGTAGCAGTTTCCCGAGGCTTCGCGATCGTAGAGTTTCAACATGGCGGTTCCTTGCCTGCGGCCGGGCTAGCGGTGGTATTCGCCGGCGCGTTCGGGCTGGTAGATGATTTCCTCGATGCGCACTCGCATCATGCCGCCGTTGGGTTTCGGCCATTCGATCTCATCGCCATGGGACAGGCCGAGCAGGGCGCTGCCGACCGGTGCGAGGATGGAAATCTTGCGTCCGCTGTCGTCGAGATCCCTGGGGTAGACCAGGGTCAGTTCGAATTCCTGTGCGTCGGGCAACACCTTGAAACGCACCGTGGAGTTCATCGTCACGACCGTGGGCGGGATTTCCTCGGGTTCCACCACGTCCGCGCGCGCCAGTTCCGCTTCAAGGTCGTCCTTGCCGGGAAAATCGCTGCCGCGCAGGGTGGCGAGGAGGTTCTCCAGTCTCAGTGCGTCGAGTGAGGAGATCACGATGTTGGGGGTGGTATGCATTTCTTGCCTCTGTCAATCCGGGTGAACAAGATCAACGGCCAAGCATACCACGTATACCGAGGCTGGCCGGGCCGGGCCATGCCGCAGGGCATGTAAGGGAACTATTCCGCGCGCTGCGCGATGCCGGCGAAGCTGGCGCCGGTCAAGGTTTTCAGATCGTGCGGGCTCAATTCGATTTCCAGTCCTCGGCGGCCGGCGCTGACGAACACCGTGGGGAAATTCGCGGCCGAGTCGTCGATGAAGGTCCTGAGCCGTTTTTTCTGGCCTAACGGGCTCACCCCGCCGAGCAGGTAGCCGGTCGCGCGCTCCGCCTCGGCGGGTGCGGCCATCGCCGCCTTCTTTGCCCCGGCTGCCTTGGCGGTCTGCTTCATGCTCAGCATGGACGACACCGGCACGACGCCCACCGCCAGTTCGTGCCCGTCCAGGCTGACGACCAGGGTCTTGAATACGCGCTCTTCTGCAATACCCAGCTTCTCGGCAGCCTCGAGTCCGTAGGACTCGCTGGCCGGATCGTGAGCATACTCGTGCGCCGTATGGGTGATTCTGGCCTTCTTGGCGACATTGATGCCTGGGGTCATTTCTTTCGCAACATCGGGACGCGACGGGTGCTTTATTGCACCGGCGCCTGCATCGTTCTCGTTGTTTCAAGGCCTGGCTGCGGCAGAACCTGCACTCGGCGGCTTCCCGGCTGGCGCCTCCTGGATATGGATCCGGCCATTCGCGTCATGTTCGATGCTGCTGCCGTCCGGGAAGGTCGCCTTGCGTGAGCCGTCGGCGCGGGTTTCCACGCGGCTGCCGTCGGGATAGCGGACGACCGTGGAACCGTCCGGCCGGTGATGCGTGGCGGTTCCGTCAGCCCTCTTCTCGACGACGCCAACGCCAGGGTCCTGCAGGATGACAGTGCCATCCGGGCGATACTCGGTGATGCGCCCGCTGCCGGTATATTCGACCCAGGTGCCATCCGGGCGATACTGGATCCAGACGCCGTTCGGCTGCTTCACAAGGCGCGTGCCGTCGGGACGGAACTCGATACGGGTACCATCCGGTCGCACCTCTTCGGCCATGCCGTCCTTGCGCGTTGTGATGCGCGTGCCGTCCGGCATTACCTGGGTGCCTGCCACGGGCTCGATGTCGTCGAGTATGGACTCGGCGGGCTGTCCGCCAGCATCGGCAGCGGGCGCCTGCACCTTGCTTCCATCCGGCCCGTGCGTTATGCGCGAGCCGTCCGGGCCGCGGATGACTTCGTTCCTCCCCTCTGAGGCCGTATCGGTGATTTCGTCAAGGATGCTTTCCTTGGGCGCCGGCTGCGCTGGCGGATCGATTTGCGTCATCCCGCCGCCGATCTTGAGCGGAGGTGAATTCACGACGGGGGGCGTGGGACTGAACAGAACCTCGCCGCCGGCTTGGTAGACCGGATAGAGTTCGAATGCGGTTGTCGTCACAGGGTCCAGGTGCGGCTCGGAAACGTGGACGACGATGCGCTCCGCTGCCTGCGCGCCGTCCGTGTGCGGCTGCCAGTCGGCGAAGGTCGCCCCGATGGAACGCGGTCCCTTGTGCGGGCGCTCGAAGCCGAAATGGCCCCAGGGCGTGTACTTGATGTCGTTCTCGTCGAAGGTGCCACTGTCGAGCATCAGGCTGCCTTCCTTGAACCAGCTGCCCGATTCGCGCTTCACCAGCTGGTTGTCGACGTAGTGCTCATGGCTCCACCATACCGAGAGCTTCCAGTCCTGCCAGATTTCGTACAGCCAGTAGCCGGCCGGAAATTCGCGTTTCGGTTTGCACTGCGCGTCCAGCGTTTCTCGCGCAACCGTGTGCACGACGCCTTTTTCCTGCGACTCGTCCACGTCGATGCTGAGGCGCATGCCGCCCTGGCGGTCCGGCACCGCGCCCACCTTGATGGCGGTGTTCCCGTCGCCGCTGGCGAACAGCTGCTTTTGCTTTTTGGGCACCGGATCCTTCACCATTTCCGGCTCTTCGCCGCCGCCCGTGCCCACTTGTATCGGACTTCCGCCGAGGAAACTGCCAAGCAGGCCGCCGACCATTCCCTTCGCCCTGTCGCTTGCAGCCTTGGCCAGGGAGTCGCCGTATTTTTCCTTGGGGCCGATGGTGACCGGCTTGAGTGGCTGGAAGTTGCATGCGCCTGTCGCCGGCGCCGGTGCGAGCATGCGGCAACGCTCCGCGAGGCATTGCTTCAGCGCCGCGCGCGCATCGGCCTCGAGCTTGAGCTGTGTTTCGCGGCCGCGCGCCTGGCGCAGGATTTCGTTCTGCAGCATGCGTTCTTCCTGCTGCAGCCTTGCGAGCTCGGCTTCCTCCTGCGCCAGACGCTTGCGCAAGGCGGTGACATCGCGCCGTTTGCGCGTGCGCTCCTCGACGACCTGGCCTTGCGAATTCCTGACCGTGATTTTTACCGAACCGTCCGGCTGCGTCCAGGACTCGGTCGTGAGGCCGGAATCGGGGTCGTAGGCGCTGCCGCCTTCGCCGGATTTCCCCGAAATTTCCTTGTTGATCTGGTCGATGCGCGCCTGGGTGGCGCGCTGCCTGCCCTGATTGGCAGCCAGACGCTGGCGCAGTTCGGCGATGGTTTGTGCGATCGCTTCCGCGGCATTCCGGTGCTTGATCGCAAGGTCAAGGAAAGGCTGGCACTCTGGGCAGGGATTGGTTTCGCTCCATTGTTGTGTTGGGGCTGGCGGCGGCGTCAGCGGTACGGGGGCCGGTGCGGGAGCGGGGGTGATCGTCGGCGGGGGGGTGGCGGGCTTTTCCGGATCTCCCAGGCGCCCGACCAGCTTGCTGTTGCTGTTGTAGATCCAGGCGCGTTCATCCACCCCGCTTGACCTGCAACAGGTGGCGTTCACCAGGTATTCGCGCGGAGTGCCCGCCGTCCAGCCCGGCTGGCTGCTGCCTGCACGCGTATAGTGCACCGGTACGGTAAAGCGCAGCCATCCTTGCTTGAGCGAAGCGCCCGTCGGGCACCTGCAATCCTTTGCGCGAATGTATACCCATACCTTGCCGCCTTCGGCCCCCGGTTCACGCCGCTTGCTCCAGCGCATGGTGACATTTATGCTGCATTCCCCCGAGGCATCGTGCTCCAGCAGTTCGGACTTCGACTGGTAGCCCTCCACTGCGCCGCGCAGGGCGTCGTAGGCCTTGTCCCATGCGGCCCCGGCCAGGGCCTCCTGCAGGTCGTTGGCGCCGCCGTACTTTTTCAGCGCCTCGCCGCCGGCTTTTCCGATGGCCTCCCCGATGGCGCAGCGCTTGAAGCCCTCGAGGTCGGCTTCTTTCATGTAGCAGCGCACGAGGCTGTAAGTGGTGATGCCGGGCGCGCCCACGGCGCCTGCTGCCACCTTGGCCCCCGTTTCGAGCGGCTCGACCACGACCTTGGTGAGCAGGTTGGTCGCCATCATGTCCTGCATGCCGCGCTTGGCGATGTCGAACATCTGGGAATCGCAGCGCTCGGTCGTGATGCCGGGGCCGGCGATCTCGACCTGTGCCTTGATTTCGGCGACGAGTTGGTGGAATTCCGGGGAATAGTCGGCAACTGCAGATGCCGCCATCAAGAAGACTGACAATGCCGCGAGCCGAACGGCGCTCATGAAGCGATTCATTGAGACCCCCTTTTCTTTCATCATGGGGCGACGCCACGCTCCTCTGCGGCGCCGCTCCCATTGGGAAATGCTAGCACAGCCTGCCGGTGCGTGCCGTCGCCCGGAAATGGCGCAGTGCCGGATAGCCGATGGCCTCGATGCAGGCGAAGGTGCCGAGGGCAGCGACGAGTGCGATGCCATTCTGCCGTCTCGGCGCCTCGCGTTGCACCGCAGGGCGAGAGGAGATCTTCCGCCAGCTCGCGCGGATTTCGCGCAGCGTGTTGGCACCCTGCTGGTTGGTGTCCTGGTCCAAGCTGCCCCCGTGGATCGGCTTTCGATCAACGCGCAGCAGAAGCGAAGCGTTTCCCTAAACGGGATTTGTGGCAAACCAGCAGAGGGCGGCATCGGCATGCTTTGCCGTGCCCATTCCTCATATCCTGCGTAAACAAATACACTTGGCAAAGAATCCAGCAGACTTTTCGATGCCAATGCCCGCCAACACGGCCACATTTCCGCCCGCCGTCTTCCTCATGGGGCCAACCGCCAGCGGCAAGACCGGCGTGGCGGTGGAGCTGTTGCAGCGCCTGCCGCTGGAAATCGTCAGCGTGGATTCGGCATTGGTGTATCGCGGCATGGACATCGGCACGGCCAAGCCGGATGCGGCCACCTTGCGCATCGCGCCGCACCATCTCATCGACCTGATCGATCCGACCGAGGCCTATTCCGCAGCGAAGTTCAGGGAAGACGCGCTGCGGGTGATGGCAGAAATCACCGCGCGCGGCCATGCGCCGCTGCTGGTGGGCGGCAGCATGCTGTATTTCAAGGCGCTGTGGCAAGGCTTGTCGGAACTGCCGCAGGCCGATGCGGCGCTGCGCGAGGAAATCGAGCGCGATGCGGACATGCGCGGCTGGCCGGCCCTGCATGAAGAGTTGGCGAGACAGGACCCGGAAACCGCCGCGCGGCTGAAACTCACCGACGCGCAGCGCATCCAGCGCGCGCTGGAAGTGGTGCGCCTGACCGGCAGGCCGATGTCGCAAGTATTGCGAGCAAGCCGCAGCGAGGCGCTGCCTTACCGCGTGCTGCCGCTGGCGCTGGTGCCGTCGGATCGGTCCGTGTTGCACGAACGCATCGCCGAGCGCTTCGCCGTCATGCTGGGGGCGGGGCTGGTGGAGGAACTGGTCGCGCTGCGCAAGCAATACCCCCTCAAGCCCGGCCTGCCGTCCATGCGCTGCGTGGGCTATCGCCAGGCGTGGCAATACCTGGAAGGCGAATACGACAAGAATGAATTGTTGAACCGCGGCATCTACGCCACGCGCCAGCTGGCCAAGCGTCAGCTGACCTGGCTGCGCGGCATGGAGGTGGAGACGTTCGACTGCCTGGCGGAGAATCTCGCGGCGCAGGTGGAGGAGAGGGTGAGGGGGTTTTTGGGGGAGGGGTGAAGCTTTTGGTAAAGCTCGCCATTTCCTCTGCTTAGACTCCGGCGGCCGGGGGTTGCCCGGCGGCAAGTTACTTTCTTTGCTCCGCCAAAGAAAGTAACCAAAGAAAGGCGGCCCCGCTGTGCTGCCCCTTCGGGGTAAACCTCGGTCGGTGACTTGAATTGGGCGGCTCGCAAACTCGCACGATCCGCCCGGGAAAAACGCCCGGGCGGCCACGTGCTCAGACACGCTCGCCTCAACTTCCCCCAATTCAAGCCCCCGCCCGAGGCAGCCCAGAGGGGGGGGAACACCGGGGACTCGGCGAGGGGCGGGTTTTTTCGTCACTGCGAGCCCCGAAGGGGCGCGGCAGTCCAGTCAAATGTGGCTAAGCCTTCTTAAACTGGATTGCCGCGCTGCGCTCGCAATGACGGTGGTGAAGGGTGCATATTTTGGGGGTGGCTTTTGAAGTTTCCCCGTCTTTGCCGCCGCAGCCTGGAGCTTGCGGGCGGAACAACGCGGTGCAGCATGTCTGAGCCCCGCTCACTTCTGCGATCAAACAAAAGCGGGGCGAGTGCAAGATTGATTTGGCGCTTTGCGCGTGCCGCCCGCCCGCAAGCTTCAGGCTAAGGGAAGCCGAAGGCCGGCATAGCCGGGGCAACCCCCGGCGACTTTTGTCGGCCTGCCCGGACATTTAGCTGGTTACACCGATGGCTAGGGATCAGAACGGCACCGCCTGCTTGCTGACCGCCACCATCGCGATATAGCCAAACACCGCCAGCGCGCCGACGAAGGCCATGTTCCTTTGCAGGGCGGTCTTGCCACGCTTGATGGCGATGGTGCCGAGCACGATGTACACCAGCAGGCCGATGATCTTGGCCATGATCCAGCCGTGCTCGAGCGGGTTGAGGCTGGCCACCACCAGCATGCCGATGGCGGCGAGCAGCAGCAGGGTGTCGTTGACGTGCGGCACGATCTTCACCCACTTCTTGGCGTTCATGGGCGAGTCCATCATGCGCCAGGCACCGCGCAGGATGAACAGTGCGATCGAGATGACGACGGTGAGGCGGTGGAGGGAGAGCAGGGCGGCGTAGTCCATTCATTCTTCCTTCTTGGTGACGCGGGCTTTTGCGCTGCCGTGATGAAAGCGCAGGTTCAGGGTTTCGTCCAGTTCGATCTGCGCGCTGCTGCGCACGACTTCGCCCTGGGCGTTGCGCACCATGCTGTAGCCGCGCGCCAGCACGGCTTCGGGGTTGAGGTGGGCAAGGTGCGAAGCCATGCGCTCGACTTCGGCGCGGCGGTTTTGCAGTTGCTGGTGCAGGGCGCGGCTCAGGCTGGATTTGAGTTGTTTCAATTCCGGCTGCATGCCTCGAGGCTGCGGGCGCGCGGCAGCGAGCCGCCTGGCCAGCGCGTCGAACTGCCAGCGGTTGCGTGCGAAGCTTTGCGCATGTGCCAGGCCCAGGCGTTTGCCCAGATGCATCAGCTTGTCGCGCTGGGCCTGCAGGCGCTGGGCCGGGTGCACCAGGCGGCGCGCGACCATGTCCACTTGTTGCGCGCGGTTGGCCAGCTGGCGGTGCAGCGGGCGCGCCATGCGGTGCTGCAGGGCGGTCAGGCGCTGCATCCATTCCTCGCGGCTGGCCGACACCTGTTCCGCGGCGGCGGTGGGGGTGGGCGCGCGCAGGTCGGCGACGAAGTCGGCGATGGTGAAGTCGGTTTCGTGGCCCACGCCGGAAATCACCGGCATCGGACTCGCGGCGATGGCGCGCGCCACGGCCTCGTCGTTGAAGGCCCACAGGTCCTCGATGCTGCCGCCGCCGCGGCAGACGATGAGCACGTCGCACTCGCCGCGCTCGCCGGCGGCCTGGATGGCGGCGGCGATCTTCTTGCCGGCGCCTTCGCCCTGCACCGGGCTGGGGTAGAGCACGACCGGCAGCCAGGGCGCGCGCCGGCGCAGGGTGGTGAGCACGTCGCGCAAGGCGGCGGCCTCGGTGGAGGTGACGATGCCCAGGCGCCTGGGAAACGCGGGCAGGGCGCGCTTGCGCGCGGCCTCGAACAGGCCTTCCTGGGAAAGTTTTTGTTTCAGCCTTTCAAAAGCTTCGAACAGCGCGCCCAGCCCGGCGCGGCGCATGAGCTCGACCTGCAGCTGGAACTCGCCGCGCGCTTCGTACACCGTGGGCACGGCGCGCACTTCCACCTGGTCGCCGTTGGCCGGCAGCCAGTCGACGAACTGGTTGCGGCCGCGGAACATGGCGCAGCGCACCTGGGCGCGGTCGTCCTTGAGGCTGAAGTACCAGTGGCCGGAGGCGGCGCGCGTGAGATTGGAGATTTCACCGGCCACCCAGACCAGCGGCAGGGCGTTTTCCACGGCCGAGCGCGCCAGGCTGTTGAGCGCGGAGACCGTCAGAACCGGGCTTGAGGCGGGGGTAATGGGTGTTGACACGCTCTAATCCGTCCACTGGCTGGGGAAAACTGCATGACCATTCATTGAATCCCTTGCAAATAAAGGGTGTTTTTGTAAGCCTATGTTTTTAAATGATAAAAGAATGCTTCATGAATAAGCGGTGACAGAAATTTCTTTTGAAACAGCATAGTTAGCGGAATTGCAGAGGGCTTTTGCACAGTTTTATCCACAGAAATTGTGGAGAAGTTTCATTAAGACATTCGTGCTTCTGGCATGGGCGTGTTTGCTCGGCATCACGCAGGGAAAACAATTTCCTGTGCGGCGCTCCAGCAAGTTCCTGTTTGCATCTCGTTTTGGTCTTGTTCGTTACGAAGCGCCGGCTCGTTATTGTTTGCAGGGGACGAGATGCTGTCTGCCTGCCTGCAGTTTTGAGCATGGTGCGATTATTCCAATTTTTGTGCGCGCTTGTCGAATCGAAGTGCGCAAGCTAAAGTCGCGTTGTTTGTTCTTGAATGGAGTGTACGCGTGTTAGCCATCATCGAGGCGGCCGGCTGGCCGATCTGGCCACTGATCCTGGCATCCGTTCTGGCGCTGGCCATCATCATCGAGCGATTCTATTCACTGCGCGCATCCCAGATCTCACCTCCCACATTGCTGCCCAGCGTCATCAAGCAATTGCGCGAGCATGGCGTGAGCGAGGACATGCTGGCCAAGCTTGCGGCGGATTCCCCTCTGGGGCAGATACTCGCAGCCGGCCTGCGCAACGTGAAAAGCACGCGTGAAGTGATGAAGGAGGCCATCGAGGAGGCCGGGCGTGCGGTGGTGCATGACCTGGAGCGTTTCCTGACCTCGCTCGGGACGATTGCGGCAATCGCGCCGCTTTTGGGACTGCTTGGCACCGTGGTGGGCATGATCGAGATATTCGGTTCGCAGACGCCCACCGGCAGCGATCCAGCGAAGCTGGCCTACGGCATTTCCGTGGCGCTCTATAACACTGCCTTCGGCCTGATCGTTGCGATTCCGGCCATGATCTTCTACCGTTTCTTTCGCACCCGCGTGGACAGCCTGGCGGTGGACATGGAACAGCAGGCCATCAAGCTGGTGGAAACCGTTCACGGGGAACGCCGTTGAACTTCAAGCGCGGCTACCATCGCGAGGCGCCCGAGATCAACCTGATCCCGCTGATCGACGTGCTCCTGGTGATCCTGATTTTCCTCATGGTCACCACCACCTACGCGCGCTATTCCGAACTCAAGATCAACCTGCCCACCGCGGCCGGCGAAGCCAGCCCGAAAAAGCCGCAGACCATCCAGGTGGCGGTGGATGCGCTGGGCCACTACCAGGTCAACGAGAAGAACGTCGCCTCCAGCACCGAGGCCCTGAGTGTCGCGATGGCCGGCATCGCCAAGGGCAACAGCGAGATGGTGGTGGTGATCAACGCCGATTCCAAGGCCACGCACCAATCAGTGATCAACATCATGGAAGCCGCGCGTCGCACCGGGCTGGCGCGGATCACCTTTGCCACGCAGAGCAGCGACGATCGATAGTCGCTGCGGAATCCGGCGTCATCGCGAGCGCAGCGCGGCAACAACGCGGCAATCCAGGTTTTTAAAGGGGCGAGATGCAAGATTCAAGGGGATTTGCTGAGCCTTGTTTGACTGGATCGCCACGGCCTGCGGCCTCGCGATGACGACTATTGCCCAACGAGCTCTGCTAGATGCCTTCCTTTAACGCCCAGGCCTTCTGGTCCCGCAAGGGGCCGCTCAACTTCCTCCTGCTTCCCCTGTCCCTGCTGTTCGGCTTCGTCGCCATGCTGCGACGCTGGCTCTTCCGTTTCGGCCTGCTGCCGTCGGGCCATCCTGGTGTGCCGGTGGTCGTCGTCGGCAACCTGTCCGCCGGCGGCAGCGGCAAGACCCCCTTTGTCATCTGGCTGGTGCGGTGGCTGCAGGCGCAGGGCCGCAAGCCCGGGGTGGTGAGCCGCGGCTACGGCCGCGATGGCAGCGGTTTGCGCGAGGTGGGGGCGGGCAGCCTGGCAGCGGAGGTCGGCGACGAACCGCTGCTGATTCATGCCAGGACCGGGGCGCCGGTAGTGGTGGGCGCCGATCGCTTGGCCGCTGCACGCCTGCTGCGCGAGCGTCATCCCGAGGTGGACCTCATCGTTTCCGACGACGGTCTGCAGCATTATCGCCTGCGCCGCGACATTGAGCTGGTGCTGGCCGACGCCGCCGCGCCGTTCGGCAACGGCTGGCTGCTGCCGGCCGGTCCGCTGCGCGAGCCGCGCACAAGACTGCGCAGGGCCGATGCCCTCGTACTCACGCGCCGGAACGGCGATGCCGCTGCCGTTTCTGCGCCGGTGCCGGTGTTCAGCGTGCGGCACGGGCCGTCCGGCTTCCGCAGGCTGGTTGACAATTCGCGCCATGCGTCGCTGCCCGACACGGGCGGCGGCGAAATACAGGCGGTCACCGGCATCGCGCATCCCCAGGCTTTCTTTTCCCTGCTCTCGAGGCTGGGCGTGCCGCACGAGCCGCACGCCTTCCCCGACCATCACCGCTTCACTGCAGCCGATATCGCACGCGATGCCGCCGTGGTGATGACGGAAAAGGACGCGGTAAAATGCCAGGCGTTTGCCGGCCCTGACTGGTGGGCGCTGGTGCTTGAAGTGACACCCGAACCGCCTTTGTCGGACTGGCTGAAAAGCCGGCTGAGTCAGGTCGATTTAACCCAGGCGCCAACGGCGCCTTTCTGAAAGTCATTGCTATGAACAAGGTGCTCGAGATTCTGGTTTGCCCGGTATGCAAGGGGCCGCTGGTGCTGCAGCGCGAGCGCTCCGAACTGGTGTGCTCGCCCTGTCGCCTGGCCTATCCCATTCGCGACGGTATTCCGGTGATGCTGCCGGAAGAGGCGCGCGCGCTCGGCGCGCAAGAAGACGTGCGCAAGTGAAATTCCGCGTCGTCATTCCCGCGCGACACGCTTCGTCGCGCCTGCCGGGCAAGCCCCTTGCCGACATCGGCGGCAAGCCGATGGTGGTGCGGGTGGCCGAGCGCGCGGCGGAGGCTGGCGCGGAGGAAGCCATCGTCGCGACCGACGACCAGCGCGTGCTCGATGCGGTGAGGGCGGCGGGCCACCGCGCCCTGATGACTTCCGTGCAGCACGCCTCCGGCACGGACCGCCTGGCCGAGGTCGCCGAGATGCTGGATTGCGCGGACGACGACATCATCGTCAACGTGCAGGGTGACGAACCCCTGATCGAGCCCGCGCTCATACGCGAATGTGCGCTGTGCCTGGGCTCGCACGAGGCGGCGGCGATTGCCACCCTGGCGCATCCGCTGTTCAGCACTGATGAGTTCCGCAACCCCAATGTGGTGAAGGTGGTGACGGACCGGCAAGGGTACGCCCTGTATTTCTCGCGAGCCATGATTCCCTGGCCGCGCGACGCCTTCGCCGCCGCCGCGCCGGACCCGTCGTTTCCCGAAGGCCTGCCGGTGCTGCGGCATATCGGCCTGTATGCCTATCGCGCGAGCTTCCTGCGCGAGTTCGCCGGCCTCGCCCCGGCTCCGCTCGAGCGCTTCGAGATGCTGGAGCAGCTGCGCGCGCTGTGGCACGGCTACCGAATTGCGGTGGCGGTCACCCCCGAGGCGCCGGGCGCCGGCGTGGACACGCCCGAGGACCTGGAGCGGGTGCGTGCGTTGTTCCGGTAATCGGCAGTGATTTACCGCGGAGTTCGCAGAGTTCGCGGAGCAATGCAATAAATAAGGTTTTCCCCCGCGTTCTCCGCGAACTCCGCGGTCAACATCTTGGGCCGTGTCGCGCGGCTGCCTGTATGCCTTTATCCACCCCGGTTATCCGGTAATAAAAAAATTTGAGTTCGACCCCGGGCCCGCATGAAATAAGCTTGCGGGTTTTCAGGCTTCAACATCTTTTTTAGGGGGAAAACCATGCGTCTGATTCTTCTCGGCGGTCCCGGTGCCGGCAAGGGCACTCAAGCCAACTACATCAAGGAAAAATTCGGCATTCCGCAGATTTCCACCGGCGACATGCTGCGTGCGCACGTGAAGGCGGGCAGCGAGCTGGGTGTAAAAGCCAAGGCGATCATGGATGCGGGCGGTCTGGTGTCGGACGACATCATCATCGGCATGGTCAAGGAGCGCCTCAAGGAAGCCGATTGCCAGAAGGGCTACCTGTTCGACGGCTTCCCGCGCACCATTCCCCAGGCCGAGGCCATGAAGGCCGCCGGCGTGCCCATCGACTATGTGGTCGAGATCGACGTCGCCGACGAGGAAATCATCAAGCGCATGTCCGGTCGCCGCGTGCACGTGGCTTCGGGGCGCACCTACCATGTCGTGTTCAATCCGCCCAAGGTGGCCGGCAAGGACGACGCCACCGGCGAGGACCTGATCCAGCGCGACGACGACAAGGAAGAAACCGTGAAGAAGCGTCTCGACGTGTACCATGCGCAGACCGAGCCGCTGGTGAAGTATTATGGCGACTGGGCCACGCGCGGCGAAGCCGGCGCACCCAAGTACGTGAAGATCCCGGGCGTTGGCAAGGTCGAGGAAATCCGTGATGCGATTTTCAAGGGACTGGGTGCCTAGCCAGCAGCGTGATTGAAGTCAAAGCAGTCAGATGAGCGGCACGATTCCGGATTTTACCGACTCCGAACGCTGGGTGGTTGCCAGTGCACTGAAGGAGCGCTACGGCAAGGACATCGAGACTCAGGATGTGGAGACCGAAATCCGCCTGTTTCCGGACGACCGTGAACTGTCAATTTGTCCGGGCATTTACTGGGAAGACAGTGAGAGCTGCCATTTTATCGTGTCGAAGACCGGCGAATCGCGCTACCGCTGCATGTTCTTCTATCGGGTGCTGCGCCGCTACGGCACCGGCAAGGAGGAGTACGACAACCTTGGCGATTGCATCATCAGCCTGCTGCGTGTGCAAGCCGACCATGCCTCCGCCGGCGAGGGCAAGGATGCACCGTATTGAATAATGTTTGCGCCAGGCACTGCCTGGCGTTTTGATTGGACAGGAGACTATAAACATGGCGAAGAAGATGAACGCCTTTTACGCACAATCCGGCGGCGTGACCGCCGTCATCAACGCTTCTGCCTGCGGTGTGATCGAGACCGCGCGCAAGCACAAGGACAAGATCGGCAAGGTCTACGCCGGCCGCAACGGCATCATCGGCGCGCTGACCGAAGACCTCATCGACACCAGCAAGGAATCGGCCACAGCCATTGCCGCGCTGCGTTCCACCCCGTCGGGCGCATTCGGCTCCTGCCGCTTCAAGCTGAAATCGCTGGAAGCCAACAAGCGCGAGTACGAACGCCTGATCGAGGTGTTCAAGGCGCACAACATCGGCTACTTCTTCTACAACGGCGGCGGCGACTCCGCCGACACCTGCTTCAAGGTCTCGCAGCTGTCCGAGGCGATGGGCTATCCCATCCAGGCCATCCACGTGCCGAAGACCGTCGACAACGATCTTCCCATCACCGACTGCTGCCCCGGCTTCGGCTCGGTCGCCAAGTACATCGCGGTGTCTACGCTGGAAG
Organism: Thiobacillus sp. UBA6205; assembly: GCA_002421825.1. Taxonomy (GTDB): domain Bacteria; phylum Pseudomonadota; class Gammaproteobacteria; order Burkholderiales; family Thiobacillaceae; genus UBA6918. Next base: position 50,494 of record DISR01000041.1, read on the forward strand.
CCAGCTTCGACGTGCGCTCGATGGCCAAGACCTCGACCAAGGTGTTCGTCATCGAAGTGATGGGGCGCCACGCGGGCTGGATCGCGGCTGCCGGCGGCCTGGTCGAGGACCAGGGCATTCCGGTCGTCATCCTGTTCCCGGAAATCGAGTTCGACCAGAAGAAATTCCTCGCCCGTATCGACAAGAAGGTCAAGGAATTCGGCTACTGCACCGTGGTCGTCTCGGAAGGCTGCCACTATCCAGACGGCCGCTTCCTCGCCGAGCAGGGCACGCGTGACGCCTTCGGCCATGCCCAGCTCGGCGGCGCCGCGCCGGTGGTCGCCAACATGATCAAGGACGCGCTCGGCCACAAGTTCCACTGGGCCGTCGCCGACTACCTGCAGCGCGCCGGACGCCACATCGCTTCCAAGACCGACGTCAAGCAGGCGTATGAACTGGGCAAGAAAGCCGTCGAGCTGGCGATCAAGGGGCACAACTCGGTGATGCCGACGGTCGACCGCCTCTCCGACAGCCCCTACAAGTACAAGATCGGCATGGCGCCGCTGTCCAAGGTCGCCAACGTCGAGAAATTCATGCCGCGCGATTTCATCACGAAGGACGGCTTTGGCATCACCGAGAAGTGCAAGCGCTATCTCACGCCGCTGATCCAGGGTGAGGACTATCCCAAGTACGGCAAGGATGGTCTGCCGGTGTACGTGACGCTGAAGAACGTGGCGGTGGCGAAGAAGCTGCCTGAGTTTAAACTCTGAACGGCGTGAGGCGGAGGGCCGCATGAATTTGCGCCTCACTCCTAACCCCTCACGAATTTATGACCATTGACCGGGCAAGACAGCTGTTGAAGGTGCAGGCGGATTTCGGCGGGTTCTACAACGCCAATTCCGCCAAGCTGATCTTGTCCGAAGTACAAAAAGAGCACGGGCAGGCTGCTGTTGACAGCCTGATCCGCGAACTCGACTTGCAGCATGTTTTTGGTTTCGAGCCGGGCGCCCATTTCGAAGGCGGTCTGGTGATCGGGAGGTAAAGGCGACGACAGTCTGACTGTTGTCTTTTCTTTGTTTTATCAGAGAGAAGGGGAATTACGATGAGTAGTGCAATCATGCTAGCCTTGGTGTGCGCGGGCATAGCCATTCTGTACGGGATCATATCCAGCCGCTGGATATTGGCGCAGCCTGCGGGCAACGAACGCATGCAGGCGATTTCTGCCGCGGTGCAGGAGGGGGCGCAGGCCTACCTCAAGCGCCAGTACACCACCATCGGCATTGTCGGCGTGGCGCTATTCGCGGTTATCGCCGTTTTCCTGAACATGCCGACCGCCATTGGCTTTGCCATCGGCGCCGTGCTTTCCGGTGCTGCCGGCTTCATCGGCATGAACGTGTCGGTGCGCGCCAATGTGCGTACCGCGCAGGCTGCGCATAACGGCCTCAATGCCGCACTCAACATCGCCTTCAAGGGCGGTGCGATCACCGGCATGCTGGTGGTGGGCCTGGGCCTCCTGGGCGTGGCCGGCTACTACGCCATTCTGACCGCGGGCGGCGCGAGTTCATCCGACGCGGTGCATGCGCTGGTGGGCCTGGGCTTCGGCGGCTCGCTGATCTCCATCTTCGCGCGTCTGGGCGGTGGCATCTTCACCAAGGGCGCCGACGTCGGCGCCGACCTGGTGGGCAAGGTCGAGGCGGGTATTCCCGAGGACGATCCGCGCAACCCGGCGGTCATCGCCGACAACGTCGGCGACAACGTTGGCGATTGCGCCGGCATGGCGGCCGACCTGTTCGAGACCTATGCCGTGACCATCATTGCCACCATGTTGCTGGGCGGCCTGATGGTAGCGGGCGAGAGCGCGGCCAATGCCGTGGTCTATCCGCTGGTGCTGGGCGGCGTCTCCATCATCGCCTCCATCATCGGCACCTTCTTCGTGAAGGCGCGCGCCGGCGGCAAGATCATGAACGCGCTCTATCGCGGTCTCGCCGTTGCCGGCGTGCTGGCGGTGCCGGCCTTTTATGTGGTGACCACGCAGATGTTCGGCGATGGCATCCAGATCGGTGACGAGATGGTGTCCAGCTTGAACCTGTTCTACGCTTCGCTCATCGGCCTGGTGCTGACTGCCGCCATGGTGGTGATTACCGAGTACTACACCGCGACTGAATATGCGCCGGTGCGCCACATCGCGCAGGCTTCCACCACCGGCCATGGCACCAACATCATCGCCGGACTGGGTGTTTCCATGAAATCCACTGCCGCGCCGGTGCTGGCCGTGTGCCTGGCCATCTGGGGTGCGTATGATCTGGCCGGCCTGTACGGCATCGCCATCGCGGCCACCGCCATGTTGTCGATGACCGGCATCATCGTTGCGCTCGACGCCTACGGCCCGATCACCGACAACGCCGGCGGCATCGCCGAAATGGCCGAACTGCCCGACGCGATCCGCAACATCACCGACCCGCTCGACGCCGTGGGCAACACCACCAAGGCGGTGACCAAGGGCTACGCCATCGGTTCCGCAGGTCTCGCGGCTCTCGTTCTGTTCGCCGACTATACTCACGCGCTGGAAGCCAGGACCGGCGGTGTCACGCTGTTCGACCTGTCCGACCACATGGTCATCATCGGCCTGTTCATCGGCGGCATGGTGCCCTACCTGTTCGGCGCCATGGGCATGGAAGCCGTGGGCCGCGCCGCCGGTTCGGTGGTGGTGGAAGTGCGCCGCCAGTTCCGCGAGATCCCCGGCATCATGGAAGGCAAGGCCAAGCCCGAATACGGCACCTGCGTCGACATGCTGACCAAGGCCGCGATCAAGGAAATGATGATCCCGTCGCTGCTGCCGGTGCTGGTGCCGGTTCTGGTCGGCCTCATCCTCGGTCCGAAGGCGCTGGGCGGCGTGCTGCTCGGCACCATCATCACCGGCATCTTCGTGGCCATTTCCATGACCACCGGCGGTGGCGCATGGGACAACGCCAAGAAGTACATCGAGGAAGGCAACCACGGCGGCAAGGGCAGTGAGGCGCACAAGGCCGCCGTCACCGGCGACACCGTGGGCGACCCCTACAAGGACACCGCCGGCCCGGCCGTGAACCCGCTGATCAAGATCATCAACATCGTGGCGCTGCTGATCGTGCCGCTGCTGCCGATGGCCTGATCGACGCTGCAAGAAAAACGGAAAAGCCGGCGCAAGCCGGCTTTTTTGTTTGGTTTTGCGAATGGAACGAGTATTCTCAAGGAAGCCGATAGTCTTCAGTTCAATGAAAAGGAAAGGACATCATGCGCAAATTCGGTTTCCTGATCACCGGCCTGCTGGCCGCCCAGTGTGCCTGGGCCGCGCCCGAACACTACAAGATCGACGATACCCACAGCTTCGCCAACTGGAGCATCCGCCACATTGTCGGCAAGACCACCGGCACCTTCACCGGCATTTCCGGCAAGCTCATGCTCGATGCGGCCAATCCCAATACCGGCAGCGCAGACGTCACCATCAAGGTCTATTCGCTCGATTCCGGACACCGCGAGCGCGACATCCATTTGCTGACGGCAGATTTTCTTGACGCCAACCGCTACCCGACCATGCGCTTCGTCAGCAGCGGCTTCAGGTCCACCGGCAAGGACGCGGGCGTCATGTCCGGCCAGCTGACCCTGCACGGCGCCACCCGCCACGTGGAAATCCCCTACAAGGTCCTGGGTTTCGCCACCGACCCGTGGGGCAACCAGCGCGCCGCCTTCGAGGGCAAGTTCAGCATCAATCGCGGCGACTACGGCATCACCAAGTACGTTGGCGACAGCAATGGCACGGTCGGCAACGAGGTCGAGATCACTCTGCTGGTGGAAGGCCTGAAACTCGGCGCCGATGGCCAGGTGCTCAACGTCAAGAGCCAGCCCGCGGCGGCGCCGGCGCCCCAGCCGGCCGCCCAGCCAGCAGCGCAGCCGGCCAAAAAGCCCGCTATCGAGGACTTGCTGAAGGACATTCTCAGGTAACGCGTGAAGGGGCGGTATAATCCGCCCTTTTCGAATTTTGGTCAGTCGGCAATGAATCTCGACCGCGTCAGTTCCGGCGACAATCTGCCGGACGACTTCAACGTCATTATTGAAATCCCCGCCCACGGCGAACCCATCAAGTACGAGGTGGACAAGGAGACCGGGGCAATGTTCGTGGACCGTTTCATGTCCACGGCCATGCATTACCCCTGCAACTACGGCTACATCCCGCATACGCTGTCCGAAGACGGCGACCCGGTGGATGTGCTGGTGATTACCCCGATTCCGCTGATTACGGGCGTGGTGGTGCGCTGTCGTCCGGTCGGCATGCTGAAAATGGCAGACGAGGCCGGGGTCGACGCCAAGCTCGTCGCGGTGCCCATTGACAGATTGTGCGGCCTTTATCGCATGGTCCGGCACCCCGAGGATCTGTCGCCGCTGACCTTGAGGCAGATTTCGCACTTTTTCGAGCATTACAAGGACCTGGAGGAGGGCAAGTGGGTCAAGGTCGAAGGCTGGACGGGGGCGGACGACGCCCGCGCCGAAATCATGGCCGGCGTGGAGCGCTACCGCAACGCGGAGCACAAGCCGGCTTTCTGACCGCCTAGATCAAAAACAACATTTACAGGGAGGTAATGGAGGTTAAGGGAGAAAATCAAAAAGATTTCCTCCCCTTCCTCTCCGAACCTCCCTGTTAACTAGATGCCTGAAATGAAAATCTGCATTCTTTCCGATTCCCACGACAACCGTCAGCTGATGGGGGCGGCGGTCGCCGACGCCAAGGCGCGCGGCGCCGAGGCCGTGCTGCACTGCGGCGACGTGGTGGCGCCGACCACCCTGCGCATCCTGCAAAAGTACGAACTGCCGGTGCATGTCATCCACGGCAACAACACCGGCGACATGTACAGCATGACGCGGCTCGCGGCGGAACCCGGCAGCGTGGTGCGCTACCATGGCCAGGACGCGGGCATCACCCTGGGCGGACGCCACATCTTCATTGTGCACTACCCGCATTACGCAAGGGCCATGGCCTGTACCGGCGACTTCGATCTGGTGTGCTGCGGCCACGAGCACAAGCCGGAATTGCTGCAGCTTGCCAACGTCAAGGGCGGACAGACCTGGCTGGTGAATCCCGGCACGGTGGGCGGCGTGGGCCATGCGCCCACCTACGTGATGGCGGATTTGCAGAGCATGCAGTTCGAGACCCTGCCTGTGCCGGTGCCCGCGACCGTGCCCAGTGAACAGCCGCGCGTTACCCCTCACGTTTAAACGGTTTTTCTAAAACCCGCTCTATTCCTGCATAAGTAAGTTCGATCAAAAACGCGGACTTATTCAGTGGCTACGCGGGCCTCATCAGAGTAACATCCAACTGCTTAAATTTATTGAGTTGCGCCGTGGGGTTGTGGCGCATTCTTGAATCATTTCGACACCCCGCATCCGTTGCGATGGAGGACCTGATGACGGACGTAGTAGCAACCAACGAGACCATTCTCGTCGTCGGCGGCGGCATTTCCGGCATGACGGCGGCGCTCGAAGCCGCGGAAACCGGAAAGCAGGTCGTGCTGCTGGAGAAAAACCCCGCTTTGGGCGGCCGCACTTCCCAGCTCTACCGCTATTTCCCCAAGATGTGCCATCCCACCTGCGGCCTGGAAATCAACCTGCGCCGCCTCAAGGCCAACCCGCGCGTGCGCGTGCTGACTCAGGCCGAGGTGACGGGCATCTCGGGCAGCGCCGGCGATTACACCGCCACGGTGAAGCTCACCCCGCGCTACGTGAATGAAAACTGCACTGCCTGCGGCGCCTGCGCCGACGCGGTGAAAACCGAAGTCGACAACCCCTTCAACTACAACCTGGGCAAGATGAAGGCGGCCTACATTCCGTCCGCCATGGCTTATCCGCAGCGCTACGTGTTGCATCCGTCCATCATCGGCACGCCCGACGCCGAGGCCGCCAAGGCCGCCTGCAAGTACGGCGCCATCGAACTCGAACAGAAGGAAGAGACCATCGAGATCAAGGCCGGCGCCGTGGTCTGGGCCACCGGCTGGCAGCCCTACGATGCGGCCAAGATTCAGCCCTATGGCTACGGCCGCTACAGGAACGTGATCACCAGCGTGGAGTTTGAGCGCCTGGCCGACCCGCACGGCCCCACCGGCGGCAGGATCCTGCGTCCCTCCGACGGCAAGGAAGCCAAGAACATCGCGTTCATCCAGTGCGCCGGTTCGCGCGACGAGAATCATCTGCGGCATTGTTCGCGCATCTGCTGCATGGCCTCGCTCAAGCAGACCCACTACGTGCGCGAGCAGCATCCGGAGGACGGCAAGTCCACCATCTACTACATCGACATCCGCGCCATCGACCGCTTCGAGGATTTCTACCAGAAGGTCCAGGCCGATCCCAGCGTGACTTTCGTCAAGTCCAAGGTCGCCCGCATCTCCGAGGACGGCAACGGCAACCCCGTGTGCTGGGGCGTCAACACCGAAGGCTACAAGCGCTATTCCAACCCGCATGACCTCGTGGTGCTGGCTGTGGGCATGGAACCGTCGGTCAAGGGCGTGGCCATTCCCGCCAACGTGGTGTTCGATTCCAGCGGCTTCATCGAGGCCGATCCGGCCAACGGCGCGGTGTTCGGCGCCGGCTGCGCAAGCAACGCGCTGGACGTGAATCGTGCGGTGCAGTCTGCCACGGCAGCGGCGCTTCGCGCCATCCAGGTGGTCAACAAAGTGGCGCGGGCCGAAGCTTAAGGTAGGAGAAACAGAGAAATGGCTGAAGAGAAGAAATTCGCCGCGTATATCTGCAAGGGCTGCGGCCTGGGCGAGCGCCTGGATGCCGACAAGCTGGCAGGTCTCGCGCAGAAGGAAGGCAAGATGCAGGTCGTGAAACAGCACGACTTCCTGTGCAATGCCGACGGTGTCGCGATGATCAAGAACGACATCGCCAACGAGGGCGTGACCCACATCATGATCGCGGCCTGCTCGCGCCGCGCCAAGACCGAGGCCTTCTACTTTCCCAACAATGCCGTGGCGCGCGCCAACCTGCGCGAAGGCGTGATCTGGATTCGCCCCGACACCGAGGAGGCACGCGAAACCACCCAGGACATGGCCGAAGACTACGTGCGCATGGGCTGCGCCGAAGTGAAGGCGATGACTGCGCCCGGCGGCAACGTCAACACCGGTTCCAACCGCACTGTGCTGGTGGTGGGCGGCGGCCTGAGCGGCATGACCGCCGCGCTGGAAGCTTCCAAGACCGGCTACCCCGTGGTTCTGGTGGAGAAATCCGGCGCCCTCGGCGGCTGGGCGGCAAAACTGTGGAAGCGCATCCCCGTGCACGAGCCGTTCAAGGCGCCCGCCGATACCGGCGTGGCCGACATGGCCGCGCAGATTGCGGCCGACCCCAACATCAAGGTCTATCTCAATTCGATCGTTGCCAAGACCGATGGGGCACCGGGCCGCTTCGTGGTGAGCATCGCCACCGAGTCTGGCAACGTCAGCACCGAGGACATCGGCGCCATCATCCAGGCTAGCGGCTTTGAACTCTACGATGCCAACAGGCTGCCGCACCTGGGCTACGGCAAGTCGCCCAACGTGGTCGACCAGGCCGGCCTCGAAGCGCTGGCGAAAGCAGCCAACGGCGGTCCGATCCTGCGCCCTTCCGACGGCAAGCCAGTCACTTCCGTGGCCTTCGTGCAGTGCGCCGGCCAGCGGGACAGCACTGGCGAGCACCTGCCATACTGCTCGGGCTACTGCTGCAACACCAGCATCAAGCAGGCCATGTACTTCAAGGACGGCAATCCGGCCATCGACACCACGGTGATCTATACCGACCTGCGCACGCCCGGCAACGGCGAGGACTTCTACCGCAGCGCGCAGGAGAAGGGCGTGATCTTCACCAAGGGCAAGGTCGGCAGTGTCGCCGCGAGCGGCAGCGCCTGCACGGTGAATTTCCACGACCTCATCCTCGACGACCAGAACGCGCAGATCGAGGCCGACCTCGTGGTGCTGGCCACCGGCCAGGTGCCGAACTCCGGCATCAATATCGACATGAGTGCCGAGGAAAAGGCCGATGAGGCTGCAGCCGAGGCCGCGGCTTCCGAGGCGGCGGCCAGCAGCGCACAGCCGGTGCAGTTCTCCAAGAAGGTTTCCGTGCTGAACCTGAGCTATCGCCAGGGCCCGGACATTCCGCAGTTCAAGTATGGATTCACCGATTCGCACTTCATCTGCTTCCCGTATGAAACCCGCCGCACCGGCATCTACACGGCAGGCCCGGTGCGCCGTCCCATGGACATGGTGCAGGCGCGCGAGGACGCTACCGGCGCCGCACTGAAGGCCATCCAGGCGCTGGAAAACGCCCAGCTCGGCCGCGCCGCGCATCCGCGCTCGGGCGACCTGTCTTTCCCGAAAGTGCGCATCGAGGGCTGCACCCAGTGCAAGCGCTGCACGGTGGAATGCCCGTTCGGCGCCATCGACGAGGACGAGAAGCGCTTTCCGCTGTTCAATGAATCGCGTTGCCGCCGTTGCGGCACCTGCATGGGCGCCTGCCCGGTACGCGTGATCTCCTTCGAGAACTACTCGGTGGATACCGTGGGCTCGCAGATCAAGGCTGTCGACATTCCGGACGAGTTCTCCGAGAAGCCGCGCATCCTGGTGCTGGCCTGCGAGAACGATGCCTATCCGGCACTCGACATGGCCGCCATGAAGCGCAACGAATATTCCGCCTTCGTGCGCGTGATTCCGGTGCGCTGCCTGGGTTCGGTGAACACCATCTGGATCACCGATGCGCTCAACGCCGGCTATGACGGCGTCATGCTCATGGGCTGCAAGCACGGCGAGGATTACCAGTGCCATTTCGTGAAAGGTTCCGAGCTTGGCCGCTACCGTCTGTCCAAGGTCGGCGACACGCTGAAGAACATGAACCTGGAAACCGAGCGTGTGAAGGACCTGGAGGTGGCGATTACCGACATCGACAACCTGCCGCGCATCATCAACGAATACGCGCAGACCATTGCCGACATCGGCATGTCGCCGTTCAAGGGCTTCTAGGGCGGAGGAGAAGACAATGAGCGCAAACCAAGAGATGGCCGTCCGCTACAAGAACAACTTCCTCAAGGAAGTCGAGCAGCAGGTCGAGATGGGCGAATGGGTCAAGATGTGCATGCAGTGCGGCGTGTGCTCCGGCTCCTGCCCGACCAACTTCCACCCCGGCTGGGAGCATCCGCCGCAGGAAATCTTCATGATGATCCGCGCCGGCAAGCGCGAAGAGGTGCTGACCAGCCCCTCGATGTGGATGTGCACCTCCTGCTACAACTGCATCGTGCGCTGCCCGCGCAAGCTGCCGATCACCCACATCATGCACGGCCTGGCGGAGTATGCCTATGAACTGGGCCTGGCGCCCAAGGTGCAGCCCACCCGGAATCTGTCCAAGCTCTTCTGGAGCAACGCCACCAAGACCGGCCGCATCAACGAACTGACGTTTTCCCTGGGCATGTATTTCAAGGACGCCGAGGGCAAGATCAACATCGGGCAGGGCATCAAGAAAGGCCTGGAGATGCAGAAAGTGGCGCTGGGCCTGCTCAAGGCCAAGCGACTCAACCCGTTCGAGATTTTCGGCGGCCACAAGTGCAAGGACCAGAAAGGTATCCACGCGATGCTGGCCAAGGCATACGCGCTCGAGTCGAAACGCAAGGGCCGTCATGTCGGTTAAGGAGTAAGGAAAAAACATGGCCAAGAGACAATACGCTTTCTACCCCGGCTGCTCCTCGCAAAAGGGCGCATCCGCTTCCAATTACCTGACTTCGGTGGAGTCCATGTGCAAGACACTGGACATCCAGTTGACCGAGATTCCCGACTGGAACTGCTGCGGCGCTTCCATCAGCTATGCCGAGGCCGGCGAATTGCCGCGCCACGTCATGAATGCGCGCAACTTCGCATTGGCCGAGGCCAACCTGCCCGGACAGGACATCGTCGCTACTTGCGCTGCCTGCTGGCTGGGCGCCAAGGAGTCCAAGGAACGCATCGAGCACAGCTCGCAACTGATGGCCGATACCCAGGAAGCGCTCAAGGAAGCCGGCCTGCAGATCAAGGTCATGCCCGAGATTCGCCACATGGCCGAAGTGCTGGTGGAGGACTTCGGCTTCGAGGAGCTGGGCAGGCACGTGAAGAACCCCTTGCAAGGCTTGAAGTTCGCCGGCTACGTCGGCTGCCAGACCAACCGGCCCTTCGGCATCGCCGGCGAGAACTTCGAGAATCCCATGTACCTCGACAAGATCGTCGAGACCATGGGCGGCGAAGCCGTGCCGTATGACCAGAAAGTGACCTGCTGCGGCGGCGCGCTGGCCTTCTCCGAGCCCGACAAGGCCCAGGCCCAGATCAAGGACATCGTCGAGGCGGCCTATGACGGCGGCGCCGAGATGATCGTCACGCCGTGCCCGCTGTGTCAGGCCAATGTGGAAATCTACCAGGGCCACATCAACAAGAAGTACGGCACCAAGTTCAACATCCCGGTGCTCTACTACAGCCAGTTGATGACCATCGCCTACGGCGGCAGCGCCAAGGAAGCCGGCCTCAACGGACAGGTGATCCGCGCGCCCAAGCTGGAAGCGATCGCCAAGTAAGCCGGTCCGGAAATGTGGTAAAAACAGGGGCGACAGCCCCTGTTTCTTTTTGAAGGTTTGGTATGAGAAACGTCGAGAAATATGAAGAATTCGTGGACCTGGTACATCAGGCCGTGTACGAGGTGGACGAACTGCGCGCCTGCATGGAAGACGAGGAAGACTACGACATGGAGCGCTACGCCCCCTTCATCGACGCGCTCGATGCCTCGCTCAGGCAGCTCTACGACGACATCATTTCCGGCAACTACGCCGGCGCGGGGCAGGGCGGCGACTTGCCGTTCATGAAAATCGTCAACCGCTTCGAGCGCGACATCCCGTTCAGGGATCTGCTGAAAACCATCAACGCCGCGCATCGCAAGGGCTGGCGTTAGAGAGTAACGCCATAAGGCGGTCATCGCGAGGCCGCAGGCCGTGGCGATCCAGTTAAACAAGGCACGGCAAAACCCTGGATTGCCATGTCGGCTACGCCTCCTCGCAATGACGGGCTCGACGGATTTGTTCTTATGGCTTATTGCTTCAGGCAGTGCGCTTCACGCGCACGATCAGATCGATGCCCACGGTTTCCACGCCCTTGGGCAGGGCGGGCAGGCCTTCGATGCGCACATCGAAGGCATCGATGTCGGTGAGGCGGCCGGAATCGACTTCGTACAGGTGGTGATGCGGCCCGGTGTTGGGGTCGTAGAACACCTTGGAGGGGTCGACGATCACTTCGCGGATCAGGCCCTTTTCCAGGAACAGGTTGAGGGTGTTGTAGACCGTTGCCTTGGAGGTTTCGGCATGGCGGTCGTTGACGATGGCCATGACCTGGTCGGCCGACAAGTGCTCCTGGCGCGAGAACAGCGCATAGGCGATCTCGATCCGCTGGTGGGTCGGATTGATGTCGTGAGCCCTGAGAAGCTCGGCCATGTTGTCGTGGCTGTAGTGAAGCATCGTTTGTGACAGTGAAATAACGATTTAATGATAATCTAGGATTTGGACTCTGTCTAACTTCCGGAATCGATACGCCCGTGATTTCCCCACAAGCTGCCCCAATGCAATAGGGGGTGCAGGGGAATTCCCTTATAATCCAAGCTTTAACGAGCCATTTTCGCCGTGATTTCGATTACCCGCCTTTCTTCCGGCCAAGCGGACTTCCTGCCCCGGCTGGACAAGCTGTTGCAGTTCGACGCCGCCACCGACGCCTCCATCGAGCGTACCGTGGCCGCCATCCTGGCCGACGTCAGGGCGCGAGGCGACGCCGCTGTGCTGGAGTACACCAACAGGTTCGACCGCATGAGCGCCACTTCCATGGCCGCGCTGACCCTGCCCAAGTCGCGCCTCGACGAGGCGCTCGTCGGCCTGGAGCCGGAACGCCGCCAGGCACTGGAAGCCGCCGCCGAGCGTGTGCGCCGCTACCACGAGAAGCAGTTGCAAGCGTCCTGGAGCTATACGGAAGCGGACGGCACCCTGCTCGGCCAGCAGGTCACGGCGCTCGATCGCGTGGGGCTCTACGTCCCCGGCGGCAAGGCGGCTTACCCGTCTTCCGTGCTGATGAACGCCATCCCGGCCAAGGTGGCGGGCGTGGCGGAACTCATCATGGTGGTGCCCACGCCGGGCGGGGAGCAGAACGAACTGGTGCTCGCCGCCGCAGCCATTGCCGGTGTGGACAAGGTTTTCACCATCGGCGGCGCGCAGGCGGTGGCCGCCATGGCCTACGGCACCGATAGCGTGCCCCAGGTGGACAAGATCGTCGGCCCCGGCAACGCTTACGTGGCCGAGGCCAAGCGCCGCGTGTTCGGCACCGTGGGCATCGACATGATCGCCGGCCCCTCCGAAATCCTGGTGATCTGCGACGGCCAGACCAATCCGGACTGGATCGCCATGGATCTCTTTTCCCAGGCCGAGCACGACGAGCTTGCGCAGTCCATCCTGCTGACGCCGGATGCCGCGTTTGCCGACAAGGTCGAGCAATCCATCAAGAAGCTGGTGGGCGAGATGCCGAGGAACGAGGTGATCACCGCCTCGATCAGCAACCGCGGCGCCATCATCGTCACGCGCGATCTCGACGAGGCGGCTGAGATCAGCAACCGCATCGCGCCCGAGCACCTGGAATTATCGGTGGAAGACCCCGTCGCCATGACCAGCAAAATCCGCCATGCCGGCGCCATCTTCATGGGCCGCAACACCTGCGAGGCGCTGGGCGATTACTGCGCCGGGCCCAACCACGTGCTGCCGACCTCGCGCACGGCGCGCTTTTCCTCGCCGCTGGGCGTGTACGACTTCCAGAAGCGCTCCAGCCTGATCATGGTGTCGGAAAAAGGCGCGCAGACCCTGGGCCGCATCGCCGCCACGCTCGCCTACGGCGAGGGCCTGCAGGCGCATGCCCGTTCGGCCGAATACCGTCTGCATCGCTAAGGGAGCATCGTGAGCCGCTACTGGAGCAAGGTTGTTCACGGCCTGACCCCTTACGTGCCGGGCGAACAGCCCAAGCTTCCCGACCTGGTCAAGCTCAACACCAACGAGAACCCCTACGGCCCGAGCCCGCGGGTGATCGAGGCGTTGCGCGCCGAGGCCGCCGACAGTCTGCGCCTGTATCCCGACCCCGCTTCCGAGCGGCTGCGCGAGGCCATCGCCGCCTTCCACGGCGTCGAGGCGAGCCAGGTCTTCGTCGGCAACGGCTCGGACGAGGTGCTGGCCCATGCCTTCCTCGCGCTCTTGAAGCACGACGCGCCCATCCTGTTCCCGGACATTACTTACAGCTTCTATCCGGTGTATTGCGGCTTGTACGGCATCGAATACCAGGAAATCCCACTGACCGAATCGTTCGAGATTAGGGTGGACGATTATTTCGTGGCCAATGGCGGCATTATTTTCCCCAACCCCAACGCGCCGACCGCGCGCCTCCTGGCCCTGGGCGAGATCGAAAGGCTGCTGGCGAAGAACACCGAATCGGTGGTGGTGGTGGACGAGGCCTATATCGACTTCGGCGGCGAATCCGCGGTCGGGCTCGTCAACAAATATCCGCAGCTGCTGGTGGTGCACACGCTGTCCAAATCGCACTCGCTCGCCGGCCTGCGCGTGGGCTATGCCATCGGCCAGGCCGACCTCATACAGGCGCTGGTGCGCGTCAAGGACAGCTTCAATTCCTACCCGCTCGACCGTTTCGCCCAGGCCGGCGCGATCGCCAGCATGCAGGACCGCGAATATTTCGATCAAACGCGGCACAAGGTCATGGCTACGCGCGAAAAGCTGGTCGCGGACCTCGATGCCCTGGGCTTCGAGGTGTTGCCCTCGGCAGCGAATTTCGTGTTCGCGCGCCACCCGCAACACGACGGCGCCGAGCTGGCGCAGGCCTTGCGCGAGCGCAGCATCATCGTGCGCCATTTCAGGAAACCGGCGCGCATCGCGCCTTTCCTGCGCATCACCGTCGGCACCGACGAACAATGCCAGGCGCTGGTGACTGCGCTGAGGGAGCTCCTGGCCTGATAGAATCGGGCTTTCGCCTTTATTCATTGCCCATCATGCGCAGCGCTGAAGTCACCCGCAATACCCTGGAAACCCGGATCACGGCCAGGCTCGACCTGGACGGCACGGGCAAGGGCACGCTCGACACCGGCGTGCCCTTCTTCGACCACATGCTCGACCAGATCGCGCGCCACGGCCTGATCGATCTCGACATCCAGGCCAAGGGCGATTTGCACATCGATGCGCACCACACCGTGGAAGACGTCGGCATCACCCTCGGCCAGGCCTTCGCCAAGGCCGTGGGCGACAAGAAGGGCATCCGCCGCTACGGCCACGCCTACGTGCCGCTGGACGAGGCGCTGTCGCGCGTGGTCGTCGACCTTTCCGGCCGTCCCGGTCTGGAATACCACGTCGACTACACCCGCGCGCGCATCGGCGAGTTCGATGTCGACCTCTTGCTGGAATTCTTCCGCGGCTTCGTCAATCACGCCGCGGTGACCCTGCACATCGACAACCTGCGCGGCATCAATGCCCATCATCAGGCCGAGACCATTTTCAAGGCCTTCGGCCGCGCGCTGCGCATGGCGGTGGAGACCGACACGCGCATGGGCGGGCAGATGCCTTCGACCAAGGGTTCGCTTTGATGGAAAAGCTGGACATTGCCGTGATCGACTACGGCATGGGCAATCTGCGCTCGGTGGACAAGGCGCTGGAATACGTGTCGCCCAGCGCCACGGTGAAGGTGACGGCCGATCCGGACGAGATCCTCTCGGCGGAGCGCGTGGTGTTCCCGGGCCAGGGCGCGGCGCGCGACTGCATGCGCGAGATCGATGCGCGCGGCCTGCGCGAAGTCATCAAGCAGGCCGCCCAGAGCAAGCCCTTCCTCGGCATCTGCATGGGTCTGCAGGTGCTGTTCGAGCACAGCGAGGAGGGCGACACGCCCTGCCTTGGCATCTTCAAGGGCGAAGTCATCCGCTTCCCCAGGGAAGCCATGCACGACGACCAGGGCGAAAAGCTCAAGGTTCCGCACATGGGCTGGAACAACGTGCACCAGGCCATGGGCCACCCGCTGTGGGCCGGCATCGAGGACGGCAGCCGCTTTTATTACGTGCACAGCTATTTCGTGCAGCCCGCCACGCCCGAAAACGTGGCGGGTTTTTCGCACTACCCGTTTCCGTTCACCTCGGCGGTGGCCTCGGGTAATATCTTCGCTGTGCAATTCCATCCGGAGAAAAGCGCCCAGGCGGGACTGACCCTGCTGGGCAATTTCATCACCTGGGATCCTTTCAACGCTCGACAGTCGGCCTGCGACATGGCCGGGAGCACCTGCGCTTAAAAGCTTCAAACCGCATCATGCTGATTATTCCTGCCATCGATCTCAAGGACGGACACTGCGTCCGTCTCGAACAGGGCGAAATGGATCGCGCCACCGTGTTTTCCGAGGAGCCGGCCGCCATGGCGCGCCACTGGGTGAAGCAGGGCGCGCGCCGCCTGCACCTGGTGGATCTCAACGGCGCCTTCGCCGGAAAACCCGTGAACGAGGAAGCGATCAAGGCCATCGTCCAGGAAATGGGCGACGAGATTCCCGTGCAGCTGGGCGGCGGCATCCGCGACCTCGACACCATCGAGCGCTATCTCGACGACGGCATCCGCTACGTCATCATCGGCACCGCGGCGGTGAAGAACCCCGGTTTCCTGCACGAGGCCTGCGACGCCTTCCCCGGCCACATCATCGTCGGCCTGGACGCCAGGGACGGCAAGGTGGCGGTGGACGGCTGGTCCAAGGTCACCGACCATGATGTCGTCGACCTCGCCCAGCGCTTCCAGGACTACGGCGTGGAAGCGGTGATCTACACCGACATCGGCCGCGATGGCATGCTCACCGGCGTCAACATCGACGCCACGGTGAAGCTCGCCCAGGCGCTGCACATCCCCGTCATCGCCAGCGGCGGCATCACCAACCTGGACGACGTGAGGAATCTTTCCGCCGTCGCCGGCGAAGGCATCATGGGCGCCATCACCGGCCGCGCCATCTACCAGGGTACGCTCGATTTCGCTGCCGCGCAGAAGCTGGCCGACGAACTGGCCGGAAAAGTCTATGGCGAATAATTTCACGACACAGAGGCAGCGGAGAGAACTGGGTAACTCATTGTTTTACCCTCTGTTTCATCTGATGCCGCTGTGTAAATAATCCTCATGCTCGCCAAACGCATCATTCCCTGCCTGGACGTGACAGCCGGCCGCGTGGTCAAGGGCGTCAACTTCGTCGAACTGAAGGACGCCGGCGACCCGGTCGAGATCGCCAGGCGCTACAACGATGCCGGCGCCGACGAGCTGACCTTTCTCGACATCACCGCCAGTTCGGACGAGCGCGACATCATCCTGCACATCATCGAGGCCGTGGCCGAGCAGGTGTTCATCCCCTTGACCGTGGGCGGCGGCGTGCGCAAGGTGGAAGACGTGCGCCGCCTGCTCAATGCCGGCGCCGACAAGGTCGGTATCAACACTGCAGCGGTGACCAATCCCCAACTGGTGGCAGAAGCCTCCGGCTATTTCGGCTCGCAGTGCATCGTGGTCGCCATCGACTCCAAGCGCGTGGGTGACCATTGGGAAGTCTTTACCCACGGCGGACGCAAGCCGACCGGGCTCGACGCCGTCGAATGGGCCAGGAAAATGGAAAGCCTGGGCGCCGGCGAGCTGCTGCTGACTTCCATGGATCGCGATGGCACCAAGAGCGGTTTCGACCTCGAACTCACGCGCCGCATTTCCGACGCGGTCGACATTCCCATCATCGCCAGCGGCGGGGTGGGCAACCTGCAGCATCTGGTCGACGGCGTGAAGGAAGGCCATGCCGATGCTGTGCTCGCCGCCAGCATTTTCCATTTCGGCGAATACACCGTGGACGAGGCCAAGCGCTACATGAAGCAGCATGGCGTCGAGGTGAGGCTGTGAACTGGCTCGACGAAATCCGCTGGGACGAGAAAGGCCTGGCCCCGGCCATTGCCCAGGACGCGAAAACCGGGCGCATACTTATGGTTGCCTGGATGAACCGCGAGTCGCTGGCCTTGACTGCCGAGAAGGGCGAGGCCGTGTACTGGTCGCGCTCCAGAAATAAACTCTGGCACAAGGGCGAGGAGTCCGGCCATGTGCAGAAGGTGCGCGAAATCCGCCTCGACTGCGACGAGGACGTCATCGTGTTGCAGGTGGAACAGCAGGGCGGCATCGCCTGTCATACCGGGCGCGAGAGCTGCTTTTACCGCGTGCTGAAGAACGGCGCCTGGGAAGCGGTGGATCCGGTGCTGAAAGACCCGAACGAGATTTACAAGAAATGAGCGAAGACATACTCAAACGCCTGACCGAGACGCTGGAAGCGCGCAAGTCTGCTTCGCCCGATTCTTCCTACGTGGCCAAACTGCATGCCAAGGGTCTCGACGCCATCCTCAAGAAGGTCGGCGAGGAAGCGACCGAGACGGTGATGGCGGCCAAGGACGGCCAGAACGAAAAGATCATCTACGAAGTGGCCGATCTGTGGTTTCATACGCTGGTGCTGCTGTCGCACAGGGGATTGTCGGCGCAGGATGTTCTGGATGAACTGGCCCGGCGCGAAGGCGTGTCGGGCATTGACGAGAAGGCTGCGAGAAAATGAGCGACTGCATTTTCTGCAGGATCATTGCAGGCGAGATTCCCTCGCGTAAGGTGTACGAGGATGACGATGTCTATGCGTTTCATGACATCAACCCCTTTGCGCGCGTGCATTTCATGATCATCCCCAAACGGCATATCGCGTCGCTGGCCGATACGGTGCCGGAAGACCGGGACATTCTGGGTAAAATATTGTTGTTGGCGCCGAAACTGGCGCAGGAACAAGGGCTGGGGGGCGGCTTCAAAACGCTCATCAACACCGGCCGCGGTGGCGGGCAGGAGGTATTCCACCTGCACGTACACGTTTTTGGCGGTGGACCTGCCGCCTGATCGGTTATTTCAACTATTTCAAGGAGACTGAGATGGGTAGTTTCAGCATTTGGCACTGGCTGATTGTTCTGGCGATCGTACTGCTGGTATTCGGCACCAAGAAGCTGCGCAACATGGGCTCTGACCTGGGCGGCGCGGTGAAGAACTTCAAGGATGCGGTGAAGGATGAAAATGCCAAGCTCTCCGACAAGGGAGAAAAGAGCGAAAGCGGCACCACCATCGACGCCGAAGTGAAGGACAAGCAGAATTCCTGAAATGTAGGGGCTAGGAGCTAGGATATAGGGGCTGGGGCAAGTCATGATGCTGCTTGAGCCAACTTCCTAGCCCCTAGCTCCTATTTCCTAGCCCCTAAAATGTTCGACATCGGTTTCACCGAGCTTCTCATCATTGGCGTTGTGGCCCTGCTGGTCGTCGGACCTGAGCGCTTGCCCAAGGTCGCGCGCACGGCCGGCCATTTGTTCGGGCGCTTCCAGCGTTATGTCAGCACCGTCAAGGCCGACATCGGGCGGGAAATGGATCTGGATGAACTGCGCAAGGCGGGGCAGAGCTTCAAGGAGTCGGTCGAAGAGGCCGTGCGCGGCGTGGAATCCGGCGTGCAGGAAGCCGAGTTCACCATGCGCGACGAAATCGTGAATCCGATCGAAGAGGCCGCCGCCAGTGTTTCCCAGCCGGACTTGTTCGACGATCCCGCCAAAAAACAGGCAGCCACACCGACAGACGACTCGCCCGATGAACCAGAAAGCCGGGCAGGCAGCAAGCCGGAATCCAAGGCATGAGCAACACATCGAGCAAGGAAGAAAGCTTCATTTCACACCTGATCGAGTTGCGCAACCGCCTGATACGTGCGGTGCTTGCGGTCGTGCTGGTGTTCGTCGTTCTGTTCCCGTGGGCCAATGATCTTTACACGCTGCTGGCGCAGCCGCTGATCGGCAAGTTGCCGCAAGGCAGCCAGATGATCGCCACCGGCGTTGCATCGACCTTCTTCATTCCCCTGAAGGTGGCGATGATGACGGCATTTCTCATTACGCTGCCCTTCGTGCTGTATCAGATGTGGGCTTTCATCGCGCCCGGGCTTTACCAGCACGAGCGCAAGCTGGCGATACCGCTGCTGGTGGCAAGCGTGCTGCTGTTCTTTGCCGGCATGGCTTTCGCCTATTTCCTGGTGTTTCCGGTGGTGTTCGGCTTCCTTGCCGGCGCTACGCCGGAAGGCGTGAATTTCGCGCCCGACATCGGCGCCTACCTGGATTTCGTGATGACGCTGTTCATCGCATTCGGGGTGACCTTCGAGGTGCCGGTGGTGGTCATCCTGCTGGTGCTCACCAACATGGTGTCGATTGCGAAGCTGCGCGAGGCGCGCCCCTATGTCATCGTCGGCGCCTTCGTGATCGGCGCCATCTTTACCCCGCCGGATGTGATTTCGCAGATCATGCTGGCGATTCCCATGTGGTTGTTGTACGAACTCGGCATCGTCTTGGCCGGTTTCCTGGGCAAGGTCAAGCCGGCGCAGGTGCCGCAGGCGCAGGAGGCCAGGCAGACAAGCCAGCCGCCGTCCCAACAAGCGCCTTATCCGACCTATCCTTCGGACTACGAGCCGCTGACGTATGAGGAAATGGAGGCCGAACTCGATCGCATCGAGACCGAGAACAAGGCCAACGATAACAAGGCCAACGAGAACAAGGATGAGAAGCCGGAGTCTTGATGCTCCATTTCCGGGCTGAATCGCGGCGTTTGCACAAAACAAGTGCACGCGCCGCGACTGAAGCGGCAGGCTGTTCAATAAAATCAGACGTTTGTGTTCCTGGAACGTTTGTTGCTCCATTTGCCCTGACCTAACTCGGGGATGCACCAAATGGAGACATTCAAATCCGGCAGCGACGTGCTGTTCATATTGCTGGGCGCCATCATGGTGCTGGCCATGCACGCCGGCTTCGCCTTCCTGGAACTGGGCACGGTGCGCAAGAAAAACCAGGTCAACGCCCTGGTAAAGATACTCACCGATTTCAGCGTATCGACCATCGCCTATTTCTTCATCGGTTACGGCATCGCCTACGGCGTCGATTTCATGGCTGGCGCCGGCCAGCTTGCCGAAAAGAACGGTTACGACCTGGTCAAGTTCTTCTTCCTGCTCACCTTCGCGGCTGCGATTCCCGCCATCGTGTCGGGCGGCATTGCCGAGCGGGCCAAGTTCAACCCCCAACTCGCGGCGACCTTCCTGCTGGTGGGATTCGTCTATCCTTTTTTCGAAGGCATGGTGTGGAACGGCAACTACGGCTTCCAGGCCTGGCTGGAGGCGAGCTTCGGCGCCAGGCTGCACGATTTCGCCGGCTCGGTCGTGGTGCATGCCGTGGGCGGCTGGATCGGCTTGGCGGCGGTGCTGCTTCTGGGCGCGCGCCAGGGCCGTTACCGCAAGGACGGCGGCATCGCCGCGCACCCGCCTTCGAGCATTCCCTTCCTGGCCCTGGGCGCCTGGATCCTGACCGTGGGCTGGTTCGGCTTCAACGTCATGTCCGCACAGACCATCGAGGCGGTGAGCGGGCTGGTGGCGGTGAATTCGCTGATGGCCATGGTGGGCGGCACGCTGGCCGCGCTGTTCGCCGGGCGCAACGACCCGGGCTTCATCCACAACGGCCCGCTGGCCGGCCTGGTGGCGGTGTGCGCGGGATCCGACGTCATGCATCCGCTGGGCGCGCTGGCGACCGGCGCGGTGGCCGGCGGGCTGTTCGTCTGGATGTTCACCACCACCCAGAACAAGTGGAAAATCGACGACGTGCTCGGCGTGTGGCCGCTGCACGGACTCTGCGGCGCCTGGGGCGGCATCGCCGCCGGCATTTTCGGCCTGCAGGCGCTGGGCGGCATGGGCGGCGTTGCCTTCATGTCGCAGCTGGTCGGCACCCTGGCGGGCGTCGTGATCGCGCTGGCTGGCGGCTTCGTCGTGTATGGCGCGCTCAAGCACGCGGTCGGCATCCGCCTCGACCAGGAAGAGGAATTCCGCGGCGCCGATCTGGCCATCCACAAGATTTCGGCCACGCCCGAGCGCGAAACGAACTGGTGAGGTCCGTCTAATCGGCTTGTGAAAAAAGCGGCCTGCCAGAGGCCGCTTTTTCTTCGCTGGGCGGGTAAAATTCCGCCATGCCTGACCCGAGTTTCGTCCATCTTCGCCTGCATACCGAATACTCCATCACCGATGGCCTGGTGCGAGTGGACGAGGCGGTGGCGAAGGCCAGGGAATCGGGCATGCCGGCGCTGGGCTTTGCCGATCTTTCCAATGTTTTCGGCTGGGTCAAGATGTACCGCAGCGCACGCGGCAAGGGCATCAAGCCGATATTCGGCTGCGATGCCTGGATCAGCAACGAGGCCGATCGCAGCCGCCCCGGCCGCGCGCTGCTGCTGGTGCAGCACCGCGAGGGCTACCGCCGTTTGTGCGAACTGCTGACCCGCGCCTACCGCGACAATCTGCATCGCGGCCGCCCGGAGATCGATCCCGCCTGGTTCCTTGAAGGCACCGACGGGTTGCTGGCGCTCTCCGGCGGTTTCCACTCGAACGTGGCCCAGGCCCTGCTCACCGGCAACGAGACGCTGGCGAAGAAGCAGGCGGAATTCTGGGCCAGGGCTTTCCCCGGCCGCTATTTCCTGGAACTGCAGCGCTACGGGCTGCCGGAAACCGAACACCTGATCGACGGCTTGCTGGAAATCGGTACCGAGTTTGGCATCCCGTCGGTCGCCACGCACCCCATCCAGTTTCTCGCCCCCGGCGATTTCAAGGCGCATGAGGCGCGGGTGTGCATCGCCGAGGGCTACCTGCTGGCCGACCAGCGCCGGCCGAAGAATTTCACCGCCGAGCAGTATTTCAAGTCGCCCGAGGAAATGGCGCAGCTCTTCGCCGATTTGCCTGAAGCCTTGGCCAACAGCGTGGCCATCGCCCGGCGCTGCAACCTCACGCTGGAACTGGGCAAGAGCAAGCTGCCGCAGTTCCCCACGCCGAACAACCAGAGCCTCGACGATTACATCCGCATCCGCGCCGAGGAGGGCCTGGCGGAACGCATGGCCCACCTGTATCCCGACGAGCAGGTGCGCGCGGCCAAGTACCCCGAATACAAGCAGCGCCTGGACTTCGAGCTCGGCACCATTATTCAAATGGGTTTCCCCGGCTACTTCCTGATCGTGGCCGACTTCATCAACTGGGGCAAGAACAACGGTGTGCCGGTGGGGCCCGGGCGCGGTTCCGGCGCGGGCTCGCTGGTGGCCTATTGTCTGGGCATTACCGACCTCGATCCGCTGCGCTACGACCTGCTGTTCGAGCGCTTCCTCAACCCCGAGCGGGTGTCCATGCCCGACTTCGACGTGGACTTCTGCCAGGACAACCGCGAGCGCGTGATCCAGTACGTCAAGGACAAGTACGGCCATGAGGCGGTGTCGCAGATCGCCACCTTCGGCACCCTGGGTTCCAAGTCGGTGATCCGCGACGTGGGGCGCGTGCTCGACATGCCCTACAACTACTGCGACAAGCTGTCCAAGCTGGTGCCGATCGAGGGCGTGAAGCCGGTATCGCTGGACAAGGCCCTGGAAATGGAGCCCCAGCTCAAGGAGCGCTACGACCAGGAAGAAGAGGTGCAGGAACTCTTCGGCCTGGCGCGCAAACTCGAAGACCTCACCCGCAACGTCGGCATGCACGCGGGCGGCGTGCTGATCGCGCCGGGCCGTCTCACCGACTTCTGTCCGCTCTACCGCCAGGAAGGTTCGGACAGCTTCGTTTCCCAGTTCGACAAGGACGACGTCGAGGCCATCGGTCTCGTGAAGTTCGACTTCCTGGGTCTGCGCACGCTGACCATTCTGGACGAAGCCGTGCGTTTCGTGTGCCGCCGCGAAGGCATGGAAAACTTCCGTCTGGAAGACCTGACGCTCGACGATCCCGCGGTGTACAAGCTCTTCGCCGACGGCAACACCACGGCGGTGTTCCAGTCCGAATCGCGCTCGGCCAAGGACCTGGAAAAGAAGCTCAAGGGCGACTGCTTCGAGGACATCATCGCGCTGATGGCGCTGAACCGGCCGGGCCCCCTGGGTTCGGGCATGGTGGACGACTTCATCGCGCGCAAGCAGGGGCGGCAGAAGCCGGAGTATTTCCATCCCGACCTCGAGCCGGTGCTGAAATCCACCTACGGCATCATCGTCTACCAGGAGCAGGTGATGCTGGTGGCGCAGATCCTGGCGGGCTACTCGCTGGGCGGCGCCGACCTCCTGCGCCGCGCCATGGGCAAGAAGAAGGCCGAGGAAATGGCCGAGCAGCGCGAAATTTTCCTTGCCGGCGCGAAGAAGCGAGGGGTCGACGACAAGGTTGCCGGCCGCCTGTTCGATCTCATGGAAAAGTTCGCCGAGTACGGCTTCAACAAGTCGCACTCCGCCGCCTACGCGCTCATCGCCTACCATACCGCCTGGCTCAAGGCGCATTACCCGGCCGAGTTCCTGGCCGCGACCATGTCCTCGGAAATGACCGACACCGACAAGGTGCGCATTTTTTACGAGGACGCCAAGGCCAACGGCATCGAAATGCTGCCGCCGGATCTCAACCAGTCCGGCTATCGTTTTGAGCCGGTGGACGACAAACAAATCCGCTACGGTCTGGGCGCCATCAAGGGCACCGGCGAGGCGGCCATCGGCGCCATCGTGGCGGCGCGCGCGGAGGGCGGTCCATACTCTGGCCTGTTCGACCTGTGCCGGCGCGTGGACAGGCGCTATCTGAATCGCCGCGTGCTGGAAGCGCTCATCAAGGGCGGGGCGTTCGACAGCATCAACCCGCATCGGGCGAGCCTGATGGCAAGCATCGCCCACGCCATGGAGTCTGCCGACATGGCTGCGCGCGGCGGCGGCCAGGGTGGCTTGTTCGGCGGAGCGGAATCGCTGGAAGTCGGCGAGCCCTGTATCGACACGCCCGTCTGGCCGGAAAAGGAAAAGCTGATGCAGGAGAAATCGGCACTGGGTTTTTATCTCAGCGGGCATCCTTTCACCGCCAGTGCCGAAGAGTTGTCCAAGTTCGTCAAACAGCGCTTGGGCGAACTGCAGCCCTCTCGCGACTTGCAGTTGATGGCCGGCATCATCGTCTCGGTACGCATCCAGATGAGCAAGCGGGGGAAAATGGCCATCGTGTTGCTGGATGATGCAACCTCGCCGCTGGAAGTGGTGGTTTTTTCCGAGACCTTCGATGCCCACCGCGACTGGATCAGGGAAGACGAACTGCTGATCGTGGAGGGCAAGGTCAGCGAGGACGCCTATTCCGGCGGCCTAAGAGTCACGGCCGACAAGGTCTACGACCTGGCCCATGCCCGCAACCGCTTTGCCAAACAACTGCGCCTGTCCTGCAACGGCCAGTCGAACAGCGTCAAGCTCAAGGAAATTCTTGCGCCGTACCGGACCGAGGAGGGCGGCTGCCCGGTCACCATCGCCTATCACAACGGCAAGGCCGCCTGCGAAGTCAGCCTGGGCGGCGACTGGCAGGTCCAACTGCACGAACATCTCATCGAGACCCTGGGCCAATGGCTGGAGCCCGCCGGCGTCCAGGTCCGCTACTAGCCCGGATATTTCACTGGATTGCGGGAAGATGGCGCCAATTGGCCGCCGGAATCCGCAAAGGCCGGCGGCGCAAACTGGATTCGATGCCGACTGCTCCGCAATCGTGTGTTCATGCGCCTTTGGGTCATTTCCCCGGCCGGTCCGGTGAAATATCCGGGCCAGGTTCGACGCTGGTATGGAAATACCATGCCCCCTTCTGGCCATGCCTTAAATTAGTACTTGCTTTATTACTAATGATATTAGAAAATGCTAATAACACGGCGCGTCATCCCCTGGTGCGTTGTGTTGTCTCCTCCATCCTCCTCCTTTGGTGGATTTTAGCCCGGCAACATTTGCCGGGCTTTTTTTGTGCCGCCTCTAGCGCTTCTCGAAACCGGAAAAGGATTTTTCTTCAGCGATTTCAGCCACTTGCACGCTGTGTACCCGGGCCAGTGGCGGGCCCTTTCTGGCCCATTCCAGCAGGCGTTCGAGCGGGGCGGCCTCTCCGCAAACCACGGATTCGACCTTGCCGTCCGTCAGGTTGCGTACCCAGCCATTCACGCCCTGTTTCAAGGCTTCCTGGCGCATCGATTCCCTGAACCACACGCCCTGTACCCGACCGGTAATGAGCAGGTGCAGGCAGGGCATTATTTGACCCGCATTCCTGGCGTGGCCCCGCTGTCGGGGGACAGTATGTACAGGCCGGCGCTCTGGCCCTCGGGGTCGCTGGCGGCCAGCACCATGCCCTCGCTCATGCCGAACTTCATCTTGCGCGGGGCGAGGTTGGCAACCATGACGGTCAGCCGCCCGACCAGGGCCTCCGGCGCATAGGCTGACTTGATGCCGGCGAATACCTGTCTGGTGCCGAGCGGGCCGACGTCCAGGGTCAGCTTCAGCAGCTTGTCCGCGCCTTCCACATGCTCGGCATTGGCGATCCTGGCGATGCGCAGGTCGATCTTGCCGAAGTCGTCGATATTGATGAAATTGGTTTCCTTGGCTTCTTCGGTCACGGCCTTGTTTTCCTGATGAACCTGCGCTTCGGCATGACGTGCCGGCGCGGGCGGGGTTTCGAGGGATTGCTTGTTGGCTTCCACCAGCGCGTCGATCTGCTTCATCTCGACGCGCGTCATGAGGTGGTTGTAGGGCTGGATCGCATGGTCGGCGGGAAGGACATGCCTGCTGTCGCTCCAGGCCAGCGGCGCAATGTTGAGAAAACTTTCCACCGCTTCGGTCAGCCTGGGCAGCACCGGCTTCAGATACAGCGCCAGCAGCCGGAACAGGTTGAGCGCCACGGTGCAGGCTTCATGCAGACGGGCTTCCTGGCCTGCCTGCTTGGCAATATCCCAGGGCTTCTCGTCGTTGACGTACTGGTTGGCGATGTCGGCCAGCGCCATGATCTCGCGCACGGCCTTGCTGTATTCGCGCCCGTCGAAATAGCCGGCGATCTCGGCAGCCTTGTCCTGCAGGGCCTGGATCGCGGGATTGGCGGGGCAGGCAGCGAGCTTGCCGTCGAATCGCTTGCTGATGAAGCCGGCCGAACGCGAGGCGATGTTGACGAACTTGCCGACCAGGTCGGCATTCACGCGCGCGGCGAAATCCTCGAGGTTGAGGTCGATGTCGCTCATGTCGTCGGACAGCTTGGCGGCAAAGTAGTAGCGCAGCCATTCAGGATTGAGTCCGGTATCGAGATAGCTTTGCGCGGTGATGAAGGTGCCGCGCGACTTGCTCATCTTCTGGCCGTTCACGGTGAGGAAGCCATGGGCGAACACCTTGCTCGGCGTGCGGTGGCCGGAAGCCTCGAGCATGGCGGGCCAGAACAGGGCGTGGAAGTAGAGGATGTCCTTGCCGATGAAGTGATAGAGCTCGGTGTCCGAGCCGGCCTGCCACCAGGCATCGAAGTCCAGCTTGTGGTCGGCACAATACTTCTTGAAGCTGGCCATGTAACCCACCGGCGCGTCCAGCCACACGTAGAAATACTTGCCCGGCGCATCGGGGATTTCGAAGCCAAAGTAGGGCGCGTCGCGCGAGATGTCCCAGTCGGAAAGTCCCGCGGCGAACCATTCCGCCATCTTGTTGGCAGCTTCGTTCTGCAGGGTGCCGGACTGGGTCCATTGCTTGAGGAAGGCTTCCTGCTTGCCGAGCTTGAAGAAGTAATGGTCCGAAGTCTTGCGGACGGGCTTGGCGCCGGACACCACCGAATATGGGTCCTTGAGGTCGGTGGGCGAATAGGTCGTGCCGCAGACTTCGCAGTTGTCGCCGTACTGGTCGGCGGCGCCGCACTTCGGGCAGGTGCCCTTGATGAAGCGGTCGGGCAGGAACATTTCCTTCACCGGGTCGAAGTACTGCTCGATGGCGCGCACCTCGATCAACCCCGCGTCGCGCAATTTTTTGTAGATGCTGCCGGCCAGCTCGCGGTTTTCCTCGGAATGCGTGGAGTAGTAATGGTCGAAGTCGATGTGGAAGCCGTCGAAATCGCGCTTGTGGGCGTGCCAGACGCGGTCGATCAGTTGTTCCGGCGTGATGCCTTCCTTGTCCGCGCGCAGCATGATGGCGGTGCCATGGGTGTCGTCCGCGCAAACGTAGTGCGCCTCGTGCCCCTGCATTTTCTGGAAGCGCACCCAGATGTCGGTCTGGATGTACTCGACCAGGTGGCCCAGGTGGATGTCGCCGTTGGCGTAGGGCAGGGCGGAGGTGACGAGAAGCTTGCGCGGCATGGGAAGGTGGTGAATTGCTAAAAGGCGCTATTTTACTTGAGCCTGAGCATCGATTCGTGCCGCTGATGCCGGTTTCGCGATTATTCGCCCTGCGCGGGCCGCTCAGGCAGGCGGCAGCTTCACGAGTTCGGTATGGCCGAAGCCCTGGGTGTAATCGATCAGGGACATCACGCCGGGGCGCACCCGCACGAAGGCCAGGCCCGGCTCGTCCGGCGTGACCTCGCCCATCTCGGGGAATTTCTTCGCCAGCAGGGCAAGGGCATGTTCGCGCTCGCGCTTGCCTTTCAATACCCGGGCATGCCCGCCCAGCGACAGGCCCCTGGTGCTGTTCCAGTCACGCGGGTCGCGGTCGATGGCGGCGGACACCTTGTCGTTCTTGCGGATGTTCTTCGCCTTCTGGCTGGCCGTGTCGCAGCAGAAATAGAGGTCGAAGCCCTCGTTGGCGTAGGTCACCGTCGTCGCCTGGGGGAAACCGTCCGGCCTCAGCGTGGCAAGGGTCATGCTCTTGTGGCGCCGCAGCAGATCGAGGATGAACTTTTCCTGGGACTTGTCCATGGCGGGCTCCTGTGAGAGAAGAGGGTTCTCTCATCATAGGCCGGCAGGCACGGCGGAGTTTGCGCTATTTTGTTTGAGCGGCTTGCCCGGAAGGCGGGGCCTGGCTTTCCGGTATGTCCGATACGCGTGTCAGCAGGATGAAGGTCGCCAGTTCTTCCTGCCAGCGCAACTTTTCCTCGGTCGGCAGTGCCCTGAAGGCTTTCAGGCGTTCGTCGCTGACGTAGTAGGTGCGGTCGCCGCGGTCGAAGGACATGATCAGGATTCCTTCAAACGCTTGAGGTGTTCGATGTCTGCCAGGTCGATCGGGCGGCCGACGGCTTGCTTGAGCGCGATCAGATCGTCGATGCAGGCGACCGTCACCGCGACTTCTCCTGCATGAAACGTCACTGCACGCTCGCGCATGCCCGCAAAATCGACGGGCGGATAGAGCAGCACATCCAGGGTAATGCCCGCCGCGCCCGGCGCTTTCAATGCGAAAGCATCGAGGTTGCGTTCGCGATGCCACTGAGCCAGTTGATCAAGGTCGGTCAGCGCGTCCAGTTCGACCGGCAGCACCGGCGTCATGCCGAGTGCTCTTGCCATTCCCGCCAGCGAGGCAAGGTTCTCCGGCGTCATGGCCACGGTCACGTCGATGTCCATGGTTGCGCGCTCGATGCCGTGCAGCGAGATTGCCAGGCCGCCGATCAGGACATACTCGACCTTGTGGCGTTCGAGGGCGGAAAAAAGGTCGAGGTAGAACATGGATCGAAGGTTCAGCCCAGCAGCTGCTCCAGCACGAAGGGCAGGATGCCGCCCTTGTTGTAGTACTCGACTTCGATCGGCGTATCGATGCGCAGCTTGACGGCGATGCGCTCGACATTGCCGTTGGCGCGGTGGATCACCAGGGTCACGTCCTGCTGCGGGGTGATGCCGTTTTCGATGCCTTCGAGGTCGAAGGTCTCCGAGCCGTCGAGCTTCAAGGTGGCGGCATCGACGCCGTCCTTGAACTGGCAGGGCAAGACACCCATGCCGGCGAGGTTGGCGCGGTGGATGCGCTCGA
Source organism: Thiobacillus sp. UBA6205 (assembly GCA_002421825.1). Classification (GTDB taxonomy): domain Bacteria; phylum Pseudomonadota; class Gammaproteobacteria; order Burkholderiales; family Thiobacillaceae; genus UBA6918. The sequence continues at coordinate 79,328 of DISR01000041.1, forward strand.
AGCTCTTCGCCACCACGGCCTTCACGCCGAGCAGGTTGGTGCCCTTGGCGGCCCAGTCGCGCGAGGAGCCGGTGCCGTACTCCTCGCCGGCGAAGATCATCAACGGCATGCCCTCGGCCTGGTATTGCATGGCGGCGTCGTAGATGGCTTTCTGCTCGCCGCCTTTCAGGGTGATGCCGCCTTCCGAGCCGGGAATCATCAGGTTCTTGATGCGCACGTTGGCGAAGGTGCCGCGCATCATCACTTCGTGGTTGCCGCGGCGTGCGCCGTAGCTGTTGAAGTCGGCTTTTTCGACGCCGTGCTCGGTGAGGTAGAGGCCGGCTGGCGAGCTCGGCTTGATGCCGCCCGCGGGGCTGATGTGGTCGGTGGTGACGGAATCACCGAAGATGGCCAGCGCACGCGCGCCCTTGATGGAGGCGTTCGCCGCTTTCCCGTTGACGAAGAAGGGCGGCTCCTGGATGTAGGTGGATTCGCCGTCCCACTCGTACACCGCGCCGGCCGGGGCGGGCACGGCATCCCACAGCGGATTGTCGGCGCCGACGTCGGCATAGTTCTTGTACGCGCCGGCATCGGTGGAGTAGTGCAGCAGCGCCGCGACTTCCTCGTTGCTCGGCCAGATGTCCTTCAGGTACACCGGACCGTCCTTGCCGGCGCCGATCGGCTCCTTGTCGACGTCGAACGGCACGCGGCCTGCGAGCGCGAAAGCCACCACCAGCGGCGGGCTCATGAGGAAGTTGGCCTTGACGTTCTGGTGCACGCGCGCCTCGAAGTTGCGGTTGCCGGAGAGCACCGAGCAGGCGACGAGGTCGTTGTCGAGCACGGTCTTCTCGACCGCTTCGGGCAGCGGGCCGGAGTTGCCGATGCAGGTGGTGCAGCCGTAGCCGACCACGGAGAAGCCGAGCTTTTCCAGGTAGGGCAACAGGCCGGCGGCCTTGAGGTATTCGGTCACCGCGCGCGAGCCGGGGCCGAGGCTGGTCTTGACGTGCGAGGGGGTGTAGAGGCCGAGCTCGACCGCCTTCTTCGCCAGCAGGCCGGCGGCGATCATGACGCCGGGATTGGAGGTGTTGGTGCACGAGGTGATCGCGGCGATCACCACGCTGCCGTGGCGCAGCTCGCCGCCGCCTTCCACGCTGTAGGTGCGGCGCAGTTCCTCGGCGCTCTTGCCGTAGCCGCCTTCTTCGCGCGGCTTCTGCATCAGTGCGTCGAAGGCCGTCTCGATCTCGGACAGCGGGATACGGTCCTGCGGGCGCTTGGGGCCGGCCACAGAGGGTTCGACCGTCGACAGGTCGAGCGTGAGGGTCTGCGAGTAATCGATCGCGCCCGACTTGGGAATGCCGAAGAGCCCCTGCGCCTGATAGTAGGCGCGGATGGCGTCGACCTGCGCCGGGCTTCTGCCGGTGGCGGAGAAGTACTGGCAGGTGGCCTCGTCGAGGGGGAAGAAGCCCATGGTCGCGCCGTATTCCGGCGCCATGTTGGCGATGGTGGCGCGGTCTGTCACCGGCAGCGCGGCCGCGCCTTCGCCGAAGAATTCGACGAACTTGCCGACCACCTTCGCCTTGCGCAGCATTTCGGTGATGGTCAGCACCACGTCGGTGGCGGTGACGCCGGGCTTGGCGTGGCCGGTGAGATTCACGCCGACGACATCGGGCGTCAGGAAGTACACAGGCTGGCCGAGCATGGCGGCTTCCGCCTCGATGCCGCCCACGCCCCAGGCGACGATGCCGAGGCCGTTGATCATGGTGGTATGGGAGTCGGTGCCCACCAGGGTGTCGGGGAAGACCACGCCGTCCTTTTCCATGACGCCGCGGGCGAGGTATTCCATGTTGACCTGGTGCACGATGCCGACGCCGGGCGGCACCACTTTGAACGTATCGAACGCCTGCATGCCCCACTTGAGGAACTGATACCTTTCACGATTTCGCTCGAATTCGATCTTCATGTTGAGGTCGAGCGCGTCCGGGCTGCCGAACTTGTCGACCTGGATCGAGTGGTCCACCACCATGTCCACCGGCACCAGCGGCTCGATCTTTTTCGGGTCGTGGCCTCCGCGCGCGGCGGCGGAGCGCATGGCGGCGAGGTCGGCCAGGAGCGGCACGCCGGTGAAGTCCTGCAGGATGACCCGCGCGACCGTAAAGGGGATTTCCTCGGTACGCTCGGCGTTCGGCTGCCAGCCGGCCAGCTGCCTCACATGCTCTTCGGTGACCTTCACGCCGTCGCAATTGCGCAAAACCGACTCCAGCACGATGCGGATGGAGACCGGCAGGCGCGAGATTTTGCCGATGCCGGCGGCTTCGAGGGCGGGCAGGGAGTGGAATTGGCCGGCGGAAATGGTTTTCAGGGTGTCGAAGGGCGTGGCGGACATGGCGTGACAGTCGGAAATTGACGGGAAAACCGCTATTCTAGCGTCTTTGACGTGTTCGCTGAATTACCACCATGAGCAAAGCCGACCTGAAGAAAAAAGCCCTCGACTACCACCGCCTGCCCAAACCGGGCAAGCTTTCGGTCGAATCCATGAAGCCCTGCGCAACACAGGACGAGCTTTCGCTCGCCTATTCGCCGGGCGTGGCCGAGCCGGTGCGCGAGATCGCCAAAAACCCCAGGCTTGCCTACGACTACACCAACAAGGGCAACCTCGTCGCCGTGGTGTCCAACGGCACCGCCATCCTCGGCCTCGGCAACCTCGGCCCGCTCGCCTCCAAGCCGGTGATGGAAGGCAAGGGCGTGCTGTTCAAGCGCTTCGCCGGCATCGACGTGTATGACATCGAGATCAACGCCAAAACCGTGAAGGACGTGGTCAGGGTGGTCGAGGCCATGGCGCCCACCTTCGGCGGCATCAACCTGGAAGACATCGCCGCGCCCGAGTGCTTCGAGATCGAGGCGCAACTGAAGAAAAAGCTCGACATTCCGGTATTCCACGACGACCAGCACGGCACAGCGGTGATCATCTGCGCCGGCCTCATCAACGCCCTGCACATCCAGGGCAAGCAGCTGGCCGACGCGAAAATCGTCTGCCTGGGCGCGGGCGCGGCCGGGCTGTCGTCCATGAGTTTGCTGGTGGCGATGGGCGCGAAGAAATCCAACATTACCCTGGTCGATTCGAAAGGGGTCGTGAGCAAGGCGCGCACCGATCTCAACAAGTACAAGAAACCCTGGGCGCGCGCGACCGGGATGAAGACCCTGGCCGAGGCCATGGACGGCGCCGACGTGTTCGTCGGCGTGTCCGGCCCCGACCTGGTGAGCCCGGCCATGGTCAAGAGCATGGCGGCGAAGCCCGTCGTGTTCGCGCTGGCCAACCCCGATCCGGAAATCACCCCCGAGAAGGCGCACAAGACGCGCAAGGACCTGATCATGGCGACCGGCCGCTCGGATTACCCCAACCAGGTCAACAACGTGCTGGGCTTCCCCTACATCTTCCGCGGCGCGCTCGATGCACGCGCCAGGGCCATCACCCAGGACATGCTTATCGCCGCGGCCAAGGCGCTCGCCGAACTCGCGCGCGAGAAGGTGCCGGGCTCGGTGCTCAAGGCCTACAAGGTCAAGAAGATGGCATTCGGCCCCGACTACATCCTGCCCAAGCCCTTCGATCCGCGCCTGATCGAGCGCATTCCCGCGGCCATCATCAAAGCGGTGAAGAGGTCGACATAGAAGTCGGCATAAACGCATGTACAAAGCGCGCCCAGACCGCCCGGTTACGCTGCCACTCCTGAGTTTGCGCCTGCCGCTGGCGGGCTGGGTTTCGTTCCTGCACCGGGTCTCTGGCGTGCTGCTGTTTTTCAGCCTGCCGCTGGCGCTCTATGCGCTCGACCGTTCCCTGCGCGGACCCGAAGCCTTCGACGCAATGCTGCAGCAAATGGCACAACCCGCCGCGCGCATCCTGCTGCTGCTGGTCGTGTGGGCGCTGGCGCATCACCTCTTTGCGGGCATCCGCCATCTGCTCATGGACCTGCATTTCGGGGTGAGCCTCGCTGCCGCACGGCGTTCTGCGCTGATCGTGGCGCTCGCCGCCGGCGCGGTCGCGCTGATCACGGCCTGGAGGCTGTTCGCATGAGAAAGCCTGTCACGGGCAGTCACAGCGGCACCGGCTGGTGGCTGGCGCAGCGCTTCTCGGCCGTGGTGCTGCTGTTCACGGGGCTGATCCTGTGGCTCGCATTCCTGCAGGCGCCCTCGCTGGATTATGCAAGCTGGAACGCGCTGTTCGAGACAAACGCAATCCGGCTGCTGGTCTGGCTGCTGGTTGCGAGCCTGTGCCTGCATGCCTGGATAGGCCTGCGCGACGTGCTGATGGATTACGTGAAGCCGCTGTCGCTGCGGCTCACGCTCAACCTGCTGTTCATCCTGGTGCTGGTGCTGTGCATGGTGTGGGCCACGGCGATCGTGTGGGGGGCGCATGGACAAGCGAACTTTTGATGCCCTGATCATCGGCGGCGGCGGCTCCGGCCTGCGCGCCGCGCTGCAACTGGCCGACTCCGGCTTCAAGGTCGCGGTGGTGTCCAAGGTGTTTCCCACCCGTTCGCACACGGTGTCGGCGCAGGGCGGCATCACCGCCGCGCTCGGCAACGTGACCGAGGACAGCTGGCACTGGCACATGTTCGACACCGTCAAGGGCTCGGACTACCTCGGCGACCAGGACGCCATCGAGTTCTTGTGCCGCGAGGCGGCGAGCGCGGTGTACGAGCTCGAGCACATGGGCCTGCCGTTCTCGCGCCTGGAGAATGGAAAAATCTACCAGCGCGCCTTCGGCGGCCAGTCGCAGAACTTCGGCGGCGAGCAGGCGGTGCGCACCTGCGCCTGCGCGGATAGAACCGGCCATGCGCTGCTGCACACGCTGTACCAGCGCAACATCGCCGCGCGCACCCAGTTCTTCGACGAATATTTCGCGCTCGACCTGGTGCGCGATGCGGAAGGCTATTGCCTCGGCTTGACGGCGATGAGCATCGAGACCGGCGAACCCATCCTGATCGAGGCGCGCGCCACCCTGCTCGCCACCGGCGGGGCGGGGCGCGTGTTCTGGAATACCAGCAATGCCATGATCAATACCGGCGACGGCCTCGGCATGGTGTTGCGCGCCGGGCTGCCGCTGGAGGACATGGAGTTCTGGCAGTTCCATCCCACCGGCATCGCGGGGGTGGGCAGCCTCATCACCGAGGCCGTGCGCGGCGAGGGCGGCTATCTCGTCAACAGTCAGGGCGAGCGCTTCATGGAACGCTACGCGCCGCATGCGAAGGACCTCGCCTCGCGTGACGTGGTGAGCCGCGCCATCGCCACCGAAATCCATGAAGGCCGCGGCTGCGGTCCGCACGGCGATCATGTGCTGCTGAAGCTCGAACACCTGGGCGAGCAGGTCATCGCCGAGCGCCTGCCGGGCATCCGCGAACTCTCCATCCGCTTCGCCGGCATCGACCCGGCGAGTGCGCCGATTCCGGTCGCGCCCACCGCGCACTACATGATGGGCGGCATTCCCGCCAACCTCAACGGCCAGGTGGTGGCGCCGGCAAGATATGGCCCGGAGGAGCCGGTGCCCGGCCTCTATGCCGTGGGCGAGTGCGCCTGCGTGTCGGTGCACGGCGCCAACCGCCTGGGCGGCAACTCGCTGCTGGATCTGGTGGTCTTCGGCCGCGCCGCCGGCCGCCACATGATCGAATACCTGCGCGAGAATCCCTATCCGCGCGATCTATCCGAGGACGCGATACAGCCCGGCCTCGAGCGCCTGGCGCGCTGGGGCGAGCAGCGCGGCGACGAGACCGTCGCTGCCGTCACGCGCGACCTGCGCCGGCTGATGCAGAAGCACTGCGGCGTGTACCGCAACCGCAGCTTGCTGGAAGAGGGTTTGAAGGCGCTGACGGCGCTGCAGGCGAGGGCAGGGCGGATCACGCTCGGCGACCAGAGCAAGGTGTTCAACACCGCGCGCATCGAGGCGCTGGAGCTGGAGAATCTGTTATTGGTCGCCCGCGCCACCCTTGTCTCCGCACTTGCACGCGAGGAAAGCCGCGGCGCGCACAGCCGCGAGGACTTCCCGCAGCGCGACGACGACCATTGGCTCAAGCACACCCTCTACCACCTGGAAAACGACCAGCTCGACACCAAGCCTGTGCGCCTGAAGCCGCTCACGGTGGACAGCTTCAAGCCCATGGCGCGGAGCTACTGATGAAATTCCGCCTGCATCGCTACGACCCGGAAAGCGGCGAAAAACCCACCATGCAGGAAGTCGAGCTTGACATCGACCCGGCCGGCAAGATGCTGCTCGACGCCCTGCTCGAACTCAAGGCCGGCGACGACACCCTGGCCTTCCGCCGCTCCTGCCGCGAAGGCGTGTGCGGCTCCGACGCGGTCAATGCCAATGGCCGCAACGTACTGGCCTGCGTCACCCCCTTGTCCAGCCTGAAGGAACCGATCGAAATCCGCCCCTTGCCCGGCCTGCCGGTGATCCGCGATTTCGTCGTCGACATGGAGCCGTTCTACCGCCAGTACCGCTCGATCAAGCCCTGGCTCGTCAACGACGAACCCGAACCCGAGCGCGAACGCCTGCAGACGCCCGAGGAGCGTGCCGAGCTGGAAGGCGCCTACGAATGCATCCTGTGCGGCGCCTGCACCAGTGCCTGCCCCTCGTTCTGGTGGCATCCCGACAGGTTCGTCGGCCCCTCCGGCCTGTTGCAGGCCTGGCGCTTCATCGCCGACAGCCGCGACCAGGCCACCGAGGAACGACTCGACAACCTGGAAGATGCCTACCGGCTGTATCGCTGCCGCGGCATCATGAGCTGCGTGGAAGTCTGCCCCAAGGGACTCAATCCCACCGAGGCCATCGGCAAGATCCGCGAACTGCTGGTCAAACGCAAGGTTTGATGGGGTGAGATGTGAGGCGTGAGGGCTAGAGTGTTTTTCCCCTCTCCCCTCGCGGGGCGTAGGCAGGGTTTCGCGAGGCATGCCTCGCGCTGCCGAAGCCGGATCGGGGTGCAATCCGATCCGTGGGGCGCGGAGCGGGGGTAGGGGTGAGGGGGAGATAGGCACCAGCATGGCGAATCGCCTGGCAAAATCATTGCGAACATCCATGACGGATGTAGAAAAACGCCTGTGGTATTTGCTGAGAGACAGGCGTTTGAATGGATATAAATTCCGGCGACAAATGCCTATTGGCCCTTACGTTGCAGATTTCGTTTGTCTACAGTCCAGATTGATTGTGGAATTGGACGGCGGCCAGCATGCCGAGCAGGCTGAAAAGGACAAGGTGCGGGACGAGTGGCTGAAAAGCCAGGGGTTTGTCGTGCTGCGTTTCTGGAACAACGATGTTTTGGCGAATACCGAGGGTGTGCTTCAGGCCATTCTGGGACATTGCGAAAAGCTGCCCCCTCACCCCTACCCCCGCTCCGCGCCCCACGGATCGGATTGCACCCCGATCCGGCTTCGGCAGCGCGAGGCATGCCTCGCGAAACCCTGCCTACGCCCCGCGAGGGGAGAGGGGAATTTGAGGCAGTCTCCCGCGAGGGGAGAGGGGAATTTGAGGCAGTCTCCCGCGAAGGGAAAGGGGAGTTCTGGGCAGTTTCCCGCTGGGGGGGATGCGAGAGCTGCTGCCAGCGCGGACCGCCTTCGCCGCCTGCGCTGGCGCTGCCGGCGCGGATTGCTGGAGCTGGACCTGTGGCTGCAGCGCTTTGCCGATGCCGGCCTGGATGCACTATCTGCCGAGGAGTGCGGCGCGTTCGAGACTTTGCTGCAAGAGGCCGATGCCGATCTGCTGGCCTGGCTGGAAGGCCGCCAAGCGGTTCCTGTGGATCATGCGGCCATCATTGAAAGAATCCGCGCGTCTGGGTGATTTGGCGCTGGCGCGCTACAATCGGGCCAGAATTACAAAGGTTTCAAGCCGATGAGCAACAAGACTGTCACCCTCAATTTCAGCGACGGCCGCCCTTCAATCGAACTGCCTGTCCTCGACAGCAGCATGGGCAATCCCGTCATCGACATCCGCACGCTGGCCGCGCAAGGCATCTATACGCTCGACGCCGGCTTTACCGCCACCGCCAGCTGCGAATCCGGCATCACCTTCATCGGCGGCGACGAGGGACTCTTGTCGCACCGCGGCTATTCCATCGAGGACCTGGCCTACAAATCGGATTTTCTCGAGGTGTGCTACCTGTTGCTGTACGGTGAGCTGCCGACTGCCGAGCAGCGGCATGCCTTTGAAAACAGCATTCGCCATCACAGCATGGTGCACGACCAGGTCGTCAACGTGTTCCGCGGCTTCCGCCGCGATGCGCATCCCATGGCGCTGATGATCGGCGTCACCGGTGCCATGTCGGCTTTCTATCCCGACGCGCACGACGTGTTCGACCCCAGGGTGCGCGACATGGCCGCGCACCGGCTGCTGGCCAAGGTGCCCACGGTGGCGGCCTGGGCGCACAAGTACAATCTTGGCGAGCCGTTCATGTACCCGCAGCACCGCCTCGGCTACGCGGCGAACTTCCTGTACATGATGCACGCCACCCCGTGCGAGGAATACGAGGTGAATCCGGTGCTGGCGCGCGCGCTGGATCGCATCTTCATCCTGCACGCCGACCACGAGCAGAACGCCTCGACTTCCACCGTGCGCCTGGCCGGCTCCACGGGCGCCACCCCCTTCGCCTGCATCGCGGCCGGCATGGCCTCGCTGTGGGGACCGCTGCACGGCGGCGCCAACGAGGCGGTGCTGAAAATGCTGGAAGAGATCGGCGACGTGTCGAAGATCCCCGAGATCATCGCGCGCGCCAAGGACAGGTCCAATCCCTTCCGCCTGATGGGCTTCGGCCACCGCATCTACAAGAACTTCGACCCGCGCGCCAAGGTCATCCGCGAGACCGCGCACGAAGTGCTGAACGAGCTCGACATGCACGACGATCCGCTGTTCAAGGTCGCGCTCGAACTGGAGCGCATCGCGCTGGAGGACGAGTACTTCATCGAGAAGAAGCTCTATCCCAACGTCGATTTCTATTCCGGCATCGTGTTCCGTGCACTCGGCATCCCGTCCTCCATGTTCACGCCGCTGTTTGCGCTGGCGCGCACGGCGGGCTGGGTGGCGCAGTGGAGCGAGATGCTGTCCGAGCCCGGCCACAAGATCGGCCGCCCGCGCCAACGCTACATCGGCCAGAAGATGCGCGAGTATGTGCCGATCGAGAAGCGCGGCCTCTGAACCCTGCCGACGCTGCGAGGTCTGTGCGCCATGAGCCTCAAGGACTGGATAGACAGCAGTGCGCTCAGCGCCGCCAGCACGGCGTTTCTCGAAGAGCATGCGGACATGGTCCCGCCGGACTGGCTGGAGCGTCCTTTGGCCGCGGCAGGCGGAGCGCGCGAAACGCTTCCCGAGCGGCTGTTCGAATCCAGGCAGGTCGGCGCCCTGCGCATCATCAATGCCTACCGCTACCTCGGCGCGCGCCAGGCCGACCTTGACCCGCTCGCGCGCTTCGAGCGCGAAGCGCTGGCCGAACTGACCCCCGAGTACTACGGCATCGGCCCCGCCGACCTCGAGCAGGAATTCGACACCGGCACGCTCATCGGCCCCGGGCGCGCAAGGCTCGCCGACACCATCGTGCGCCTGAAGCGCATCTACTGCGGCACCGTCGGGGTCGAGTACATGCATCTCTCCGACGTACCGCGCAAGCGCTGGATACAGGAGCGCATGGAAGGCTCCGACGGCTATTTCCATCACACCCCCGAACTGAGGAGGCATCTGCTCGGCCGCCTCACCGATTCGGAAACCCTGGAGAAATTCCTGCATACCCGCTATCCCGGGCAGAAGCGTTTCTCGCTCGAAGGTTCGGAAAGCCTGATCCCGCTGCTCGATACCGTCATCGGCCGCGCCGCCCTGCACGGCGCGCGCGAGGTCGTCATGGGCATGGCGCACCGCGGGCGCATCAACGTCCTGAACACCCTGTTCGGCCGCTCGCTCGACAGCCTGTTCGAGGAGCCGGCCAACGGCAGCAAGGAGGGGCCGCTCTCGGGCGACGTGAAATACCACCAGGGCTTTTCCAACGACGTGGCCACGCCCAACGGGCCGGTTCATCTGGCGCTGGCCTTCAATCCCTCGCACCTGGAAATCGTGCACCCGGTGGTGCGCGGCTCGGTGCGCGCGCGCCAGGACCGCCGCGGCGACGCGACCGGCATCGAGGTGGTGCCGGTGATCCTGCACGGCGATGCCGCGCTCTCCGGCCAGGGCGTGGTGATGGAAAGCCTCAACATGTCGCAGACGCGCGGCTTCCGCAACGGCGGCGCCGTCCACGTCGTCATCAACAACCAGATCGGCTTCACCACCTCGGACCCGCGCGACGTGCGCTCCAGCCTGTACTGCACCGACGTCGCCAAGATGGTGGAGGCGCCGGTGTTCCACGTCAACGCCGACGATGCCGATGCCGTGGCCTGGGTGGCGCAGATGGCGGTCGACTACCGCTATACCTTCCACAAGAACGTGTTCATCGACCTGGTGTGCTTCCGTCGCCACGGCCACAACGAGCAGGACGAGCCGCTGGTCACCCAGCCGCTCATGTACCGCAAGATACGGGAACATCCCGGCACGCGCGCCAAATATGCGCGGCGCCTGGTCGAGGAGGGCGTGCTGCGCGAGGGCGAAGATGCGGCCATGGTCGATGCCAGCCGTGCCAGGCTCGAACGCGGCGAAAGCCTGAGCCCGCCCGCCCCCGCGGATTTCCCCCAGGTCTTTGCCACCAACTGGAGCCGCTTCCGAGGCGGTGACATCAGCCTCCCGGCGGATACCGGCGTGGCATCGGAGGACCTCAAGCGCCTGGGCGAGCGCATTACCCAGGTGCCGCAAGGCTTCGGCCTGCACGACCGCCTGGCCAAGGCGGTGGCCGACCGCAGGAAAATGATCGCCGGCGAGCAGCCGCTCGACTGGGGCATGGCCGAGAATCTCGCCTATGCCAGCCTGCTCGACAAGGGCGTCAACGTGCGCCTCACCGGCCAGGATGCGCGCCGCGGCACCTTCTTCCATCGCCATGCCGTGTGGCACGACCAGAACCGCAAGCTGCGCACCGAGGGCGTATACGTGCCGCTAGAACACCTGCACGAGCGCCAGGGCAACTTCACCGTGATCGATTCGCTGCTGTCGGAAGAGGCCGTGCTCGCCTATGAATACGGCTACGCCACCGCCGAACCGGACACCCTGGTGCTGTGGGAGGCGCAATTCGGCGATTTCGCCAACGGCGCGCAGGTCGTGATCGACCAGTTCATCTCCAGCGGCGAGGCCAAGTGGGGGCGGCTGTGCGGGCTTGTCATGCTGCTGCCGCACGGTTACGAAGGGCAGGGGCCGGAGCATTCCTCGGGCAGGATCGAACGTTTCATGCAGATGTCAGCGCAGAACAACTGGCAGGTGTGCGTGCCCACGCTGCCTTCGCAGATTTTCCATCTGCTGCGGCGCCAGATCGTGCGTCCGGTGCGCAAGCCGCTGGTGGTGTTCACGCCCAAGAGCCTGCTCCGGCACCCGCAGGCCGTGTCCTCCCTGCAGGACCTGGCCGCAGGCGGCTTCCAGGCCGTGATCGACGACCCGGACGCGCCGCGCGATGCCAGGCGCGTCGTGGTGTGCTCCGGCAAGCTGTATTACGAACTCCATGCCGCGCGCGGCGGGCGCCGCGACGTGGCGCTGGTGCGCATCGAGCAGCTCTATCCTTTCCCGGAAGACAGCCTGCGTGAAGTGCTGGCCGCCTATCCGAACGCGAACGCGTCCATCTGGGCACAGGAGGAACCGATGAACCAGGGCGCCTGGTATTCGATCTGGCACCACCTGAACCGTTGCGTGCCCGACGACAGAAGATTCCGCCATGTGGGGCGCGAGGCCGCCGCCGCGCCGGCCTCCGGCTATCCTTCGCGCCACAAGGCAGAGCAGGCTGCACTGATCAACGAAGCGCTGGGGAGCGATGCCGGATGAAGATCGAGATCAAGGCGCCCGAGCTGTCCGAATCCATTACCACCGGCACCCTGCTGGCCTGGCGCAGGCAGGCGGGCGAAAAAGTCCTGCGCGACGAAACCATTATCGACATCGAAACCGACAAGGTCATTCTCGAAGTGGCTGCACCCGCCGACGGCGTGCTCATCGAACAGCGCCACGCCGAGGGCGACACGGTGAAGGCCGGAGAAGTGCTGGCGGTGATCGAAACCGAAGGGGCGGCGGCCGTCGAGCCGGCGCCGGTCAAACAAACCGAAAAAGTGGCCGAGACGGTGCCCGCCGCTGCGCCTGTTCAATCCCAACCACAAACGCGCTCCGTCGAACTTTCTGCCCTCTCCCTTGACGGGAGAGGGCAGGGTGAGGGTGGAAGTGCGAAAAAAACAGCCCAGCCCCCCGGCCCGCCCAAGTCCGAAACCCGCCCCGCCAAACCGGTGCCCGACAGCGGCCCGCACCGCAAGAAGCTGCCGGTGGCGGAAAAGGAGGGCAGGGAACGGCGCGTGTCCATGTCGCGCCTGCGCCAGCGCATCGCCGAGCGCCTGGTGTCCGCCCAGCACACCGCCGCCATCCTCACCACTTTCAACGAAGCCAGCATGCAGCCGGTCAACGAGCTGCGCCAGCGCTTCAAGGCCGAGTTCGAGACGCGCCACGGCGTCAAGCTGGGCTACATGTCCTTCTTCGTGCGCGCGGTGTGCGATGCGCTGAAGCAGTTCCCCGTGCTGAACGCCTCCATCGACGGCGAGGACATCGTTTATCACGACTACTACGACATCGGCATTGCCGTGTCCACCCCGCGCGGCCTGGTCGTGCCCATCCTGCGCGATGCCGAGCGCCTGTCCTTCGCCGAAATCGAGCAAGGCATCGCCGACTTCGCCGCGCGCGCGCAGACCGGCGCGCTTAACATCGACGAACTCACCGGCGGCACCTTCTCCATTACCAACGGCGGGGTGTTCGGCTCGCTGCTCTCCACGCCCATCCTCAATCCGCCGCAGTCCGGCATCCTCGGCATGCACAAGATCCAGGAGCGCCCCGTGGCCGAGAACGGCCAGGTCGTCATCCGCCCCATGATGTATCTCGCGCTGTCCTACGACCACCGCCTCATCGACGGCAAGGATGCGGTGCAATTCCTGGCCGCGGTCAAGACGGCGCTGGAAGAGCCGGACAGGCTGCTGCTGGAGGTTTGAGTTTCCGCCGACTCATCGAGCGGCCATGATTGCATGCCGCATCTCCACCATGCCCGCATCACCGAAGACACGGCGCGCCACGGCGCAATGCGCGGTACTGCGAAGATGCCCGCGAATTGGCCGCCGGCACCCGCAAAGGCCGGCGCTGCAAACCGGATTCGATGCCGGCCGCTCCGCACTCGGGTGTTCATGCGCCTTGGGGTCATTTCCCGGGCCGGCCTGGTGAATTGTCCGGGCTAGGGTTCAGGGTGGGGCAGGTCCCGCTCGACTGCCGTGCCAGGCCGTGCTCGCACGAGTTCCTCCAGATGAGGCAGAAGCTCGCAATGTTTCTGGACATGGAAAATGTAGCGCGGCACCTCCTGTCCGGTAGTCTGGGCCATGAAGGGTTCGCCCCAGAAGCTGAGCAGCGCTTCGGGCCCGCCGCCCGCCTGGCTGTCGGCCAGGATGTAGGAAACCGTCCGGCTCAATTTATGCCAGCGCGGCTCCCTAACCTTTGCGTGACCGGAACAGGAGGCGATTCTGGGTTGTATGTCCCGCTGCCATAATTCCTTCTGGCTTTCGTCAAGAACGAACTGGATCGAAGTGACCATGGGATTATCCACCGCCGGCCGCAGCAAAGCGTCAAAGAGGGGTGGGGACTTATACATCGAGAGGCACACGTTGAACCAGATGGTTTCGCCGCTCATGTTGCGGAGGAACTGCTCGTTTGCCGTGCGCAGGCGGCGCGGGCCAATCAGGATCACATCCGGCTCCAATGCCGCCCGCATCTTGTCGACCGCAAGGGCGGTCCTGTCCACCTGCTCGGCGGTCACTTCGTTGTTTCTCGAGTGGCGCATGAAGTTGATGAAGAGCAGCCCCATCAACGCAAGAACGATAGGCAGGATCACATGCTCGTCGACTATGTGGAGCAAATGCAGCGCAATAGCGGCAACAGCAGCTATGATCCCCGCGATTGCATCCCATTCCAGGTTGAGGAAACGTTTTAGTTTCATATGCCAGACTTTTCGGGCCTATTGAATATTCGCTCTTTCATCGGTACGTCATTGTGGCAGGGAGTGCGATATAAGGCCATGACCATTGCCCATGGCGACTCGAATCACGGCCCCAATCTGTGAATGGGGCGACGCAGACCCGCCGCGGGCAAAACGCTGGAGCTGGTAATGCCGCGTCGAGGCCTTCGTCGGCTGACGCTCTGTGTCAGCCATACATTGTCTTCCCTGCGGAGAACTTGCGAATCATGCCGATTTCTTCCTCTGGTATTCCAAGTGATTCAAGAAAGTCCTGGGCCGAATCTAGGCGATCTTTATACCTTTCCCGGCGCGCAGCGGTCAGTTCCGGTTTTAGGGCATGCTGCTTTTTCTCATATGCACGCTTACATTCACGACACGAGTTGCGCAAACCACCCTGAGGATTGTGCCCAAAGAATTCCGCCGTGGCGGGCTTACCTATGGAGATGCCCAACTTGTTTGCGTTTGAGAGCGCCCGTTTAATCATCCAATACGCTTCGTCGAAGAGGTTGAGGCTGATTACATCTTCGCTCTCTTTTCCGTGGTGTTTTAGAGCGTTACGAGCAGTGTTCCATTCGTTGAATATTTCGTTCTTCGGGCGATTTGGCTGTTCACAAGGGCGGAGTTGGCGGCCCACGCGCAGCAAGAGTCAAATGGGCGCTTCCACCTCTACATGTACACCGACGAAAACGTTAAAACCCGGAAGGGTCAAGCTCAGCAACATTTGAGTCTGATTATCGGTAGTCATGATCACGCTCCGTTAATGCGCTCTAACGTGGAGTTGAGCGGCCTGCGCGGCTTTTCGCGCAGGTCCGCTCGAACGCAGGGTTAGAGCGCATTTAGCTGAAACCGAAACACGGTGTTGGCACCATTCAACGGCCCTTCTACTCCCACGCGGCGGACGTTATTAGTTTCTGAAAACACTGTTGCCCCTATCGCAGAACAGACCAACGGCATTCTATTCTTGTAGCCCATAGCCTCATGAACATCACCGGCACGTATGGAAATTTCATTCTTCCCGGCAACACGCGCCGGCTGGATATAGTGACGAGCGCAATAAGCTCTAACTTCGGCAGCGTGGCTCAATTACGTCTCCTTCCATGAGCTAATTTGGTAGCAGTCGACGGAGGCCCAGCGAACTGCCATAGATTGACCTTCTACTTCCACCCAAACGAACTCATCGTCGTTATGAATGAAACCAATTGGCGCCGTTACAGAAGCGATTCCATCGGAAATCTGTTTCCGAGATATGTTGTACTGTTGAACCGCCTGTCCCTTCTCAATGAAACCCAACGGATTTAGATCGACTTGAAAGTCTGCGACTTGGTTTGCTTTCCAAGTAGCGGGGTTCGGTCGATGGATTCCGGCAATTTCCGATATAGCGAAATATCTTCCTCTGGTATTCAACTGCTCCTGCTTTACGACTGCCTGCTTCAAGAATTCGATGCCTTCCTTCATTTTTGAGTTGGAGATGAAAGATTCGGCTAAGCCAAGAAGGGTGGCGCCACCGATTACCCATCCGGGTGACCCCCAAAAACCAAGTCCAGTCGAAAAACCGGCCAACTTCTCGTGCGCTTTAGCCTTCAGCGCAAACACTTGTTGGAGTTCTGGCTCGGGAAATAACATTACGCGACTTACAACGAGGCGTTTCCCCGATGGCAAGCTCAGCAACATTTGAGTCTGATTATCGGTAGTCATGATCACGCTCCGTTAATGCGCTCTAACGTTCAAGGTAAGGGGCGCGCCGCTTGCGGCGCGTCCCAGCGACCGAAGGGAGCGAACTTGACCGCCCAGTTAGAGCGCTCACGGTAGGATTTCAATTGGGGTTCCCTCCTTAACGAGCGCCCACACAATATCCATGTCCTTGTTAGGAAGGGCTACACAACCATTTGTCCAATTGAAGCGTTGGCTGATGAAAGACAGCCAGCCCAAGCCGTTTTTTTGGCCGTGAATCATAATGTCACCGCCTGGCTTAACGCCACGCGATTTGGCCAAAGCGATGTCTTTGGCATTTGGGTATGAGATGTGGATGGCTCTGTAGAAAGTGACCTTCCCCTTGTTTTTCGTCT
>DISR01000018.1 GCA_002421825.1 Thiobacillus sp. UBA6205
GCCTCCTACAACACCGCTGCGGCCTCGGGGGGCTAGGGTTTTTTTGTGGGAGCGGCGCCCTCGCCGCGATTAACCCCAACCCCCAATCGGCCCGGGGGCGGGCCTCCTACAACATCGCTGCGGCCTCGGGGGGCTAGGGTTTTTTTGTGGGAGCGGCGCCCTCGNNGAGCGGCGCCCTCGCCGCGATTGGCATTCGGTTATTGTTCGAAGGGGTTGGGGGGGGTGGCGGGGGCGGGGTGGCGGAGGGGTTCCGGCCGGCGTCCGGGCTTGGGGGTGTGTCTCGCGCGGGCGGGCTTGTTTTCCTGGCGGTGCAGGAATACGGCGGCCAGGAAGGCGAAGTAGATGGCGTTGGCGGGGATGTGCAGGTTGAAGTCGACGAGGCCGTGCAGCATCAAAAGCAGCAACGAGATGCCGGCGCCGGCCTGCATGAAGCGCAGGGCGTTCCATTCGTTTTTCTTCCAGACGCGGCGCCAGCCCCAGGCATAGAACCCGAGGAAGACCAGCGCCAGTGCGCCGCCGACCAGGCCGGTCTCGACCAGCCATTCGAGGTAGTCGTTGTGGGCGTGGTTGATGAAGATGCCGCTCACTTCGCCGGGCTGGAAGCGGCGGAAGATTTCGGGATAGGTGCCGACGCCGCTGCCCAGGGGCAGGAATTCGCGGATGGCCTGCAGGCTGCCGGCGAAGATGGACCAGCGCGCGTCCTGGGTGGCGTCCATGCCGAAGCGTTCCATGACGGGGGCCAGCCCGATTTCGACGGCGAGTGCGATGCCGAGCACGCCGAGTACGCTGGTGATGCCGCTGACGCGGCCGCCGAGGCGGCGCGCGAACAGCAGCGCGGCGAGCAGGATGCCGAGCATGGCGAGCGCGATGCCGCTGCGCGAGCGGGTGAAGATGAGGCCGAGCAGGATGGCGAGGCTGAGGGCGCCGAACACGAGGGTGCGGTTGATGCCGGCTTCCTGGGTGAAGAATCTGGCGAAGCGCGCGCGCAGGCCCCTGCCGTGGTAGCGGCGCGCCTGCCGGTGCACGCCGTGCCAGTGGTAGGCCAGCATGGCGAGGGTGACGGGCAGGGCCATTTCCAGCAGGCCGGCGAGGTGGTCGTAGCTGGCGTAGGTGCCGCGGGCGTTTTGCGTGGCGAACTCGGGGCCGTGCAGTACCACGGCGACGGAGCCGGTGCCGTATTGGGCGAGCCCCAGCACGGCCTGGAAGGCGGCCACGCCGAGGAAGACGTACACGGCCTGCCTGAGCTGCCGGTCGGGCAGGCCGACGGCGAGCAGGAACACGGCGAGCGGGGGCAGCAGGGTGAGCCAGGCGGCTTCGGTGGCGTAGGGCACGAGCGAGAAGCTGCGGTTGCCGGCGGCGCCGTCGCCGAGCAGGGCGGTCAGCAGTTGCGCATCGCTTTCGCGTCCGGGCAGCGCGGCCCAGGCCGATTCGGGCAGGGGGACGAGCTGCGCGAGCGGCAGCAGGGCGAAGAGGCCGAGCGCGGCGAGAAAGGCGGCCGGCAGGTGTTCGCGGAAGGCGGGGCGGTGGAGGATGTGGGCGAGCAGCAGGAGCGCGGCCAGCTCCAGCGCCAGCAGGGGCAGGGGACGGTTGCCGCCCATGACGAGGGGGGCGAAGACGAGGACCGCCATGAGCATGGCGGGGCCCAGAAAATCGAACCCCGCTCTGAAAGCGGGGCGCGGGGTGTGCTGCACTGGGTTGAAACTGTCCGGAGGCTTGCGGTTTAGAAGTTGCTGATGGGCCGGTTGTCGTTGTTGTTGTTGCCGTAGACGATCATTCCGCCCCAGACGCCGCCCAGGATCAGGGGCGTTGCGGAGCGGAGCGTCGAGCCGGCGGCGCCCCCGGCGGTCTGTCCGGGCGTCGTCCCCGCGTTCGCGGGCACGTCGGTGCGGGTGTCGCCGATGGCGGCGGCGTAGCGCAGCGGTTGTTGGGTGGAGAGCGCGGCCTTGTCGCAGCCTGCCTGCCTGTCGATGGTGAGCAGGTTGTTGCTGTCGAGCTTGCTGACGCAGCCGTCGGCGAAGGCCACGGCCGCGGCGGAGCCGTTGAGGGTGATGACGCGGTCCTTGTCATTGAGCGTCATGCCGGGCCGGGCGGTGACGAAGCCCTTGCCCTGGTCGACCAGCACCTTGCCGCTGGCGCTGACCAGCGAGGCCAGGCTGGCGGCGTCGGCCTGGGCCATGCCTGTCGCGAACAGGCCGGCCACCAGGATGCCTGCGCCTGCGAGAATTCTTGTCGTCATTTTCGTGCTCATGTTTTTGCCTCCAAGCCTTTATCGGCTTTTACGAAAGATAAATTAAATGGCGGGGCAGATCAAGCCGGAATGCGGCCGTCCGTCGGACTTATTCGAGCCGCTCGACCGCGAGGCCGTCGAACCAGATGCCGCCTTTCGCCTGGTAGTCGAGGGCGACCTGCCCGGCCAGCTGCAGGCGCACGCGCTGCACCGGGCAGCCTTCCTCGGGCACGCTGAAGCGGGTTTCGAAGTGGCGCCAGCGGTCGCGGCCGAGGAAGCGTTCGCTGGCGCCGAGCGGCTGGTTGCTGCCGGCGCAGGCGATGGCCCATTCGAGTCCGTACACGGCTTCCAGCTCCTCGGGACGCACGCGGCCGCGCAGCACGTAGTCGCCGGGCGGCAGCAGGGTGTACTGGTAGAGATGCCGGAAGGGAACGCGCGGCCCGCGGAACACGATGTGCAGCGCGCGCTTGCCGACGCTGCCCCAGGTAGGAACGGTTTCCGCGAGGATGTGGCCGGCGGGGTCGTTCATCCAGTCGAAGCCCATGCGCGAGAGGGGTTCTTCGAAGCTGCCGTTGTAGAGGTTGTCGACGCTGGCGAGCCGTTCGGGCGGCAGGCTGTTGAGCCAGGTGAAATAGGCTTCGGTCCAGAGGTTTTCGCGCTGCAGCCGCGCGAGGTAGTCCCTGAGGGCGGATTCGGGCGCGGCGTTGGCGGGGTGGCCCGGCAGTGCGAACAGGGCGCGCAGGGTGCCGAGGTCGGCGGCGTTGGCGGCGGCGTGGGACAGGAAGGACGGCCACCATGCGACGGGCCGGCCGAGCAGGCCGGCGAAGGCGGCGTGGCTGTTCGTGTCCTGGGCGAGCAGGAGCAGTTCGGCGAAGAGCGGCTGGCGCAGGTCGTGGCGGGTGGCGAGCACCACGTCCCAGTGCCTCAAGGCGCGGGCGAGGTCGCCGCGCCGCATCCAGTAGGCGGCCGCTTCGGCCTGCACGTCGGTGCGCTGCGGCGCGATGCGGGCGGCGGCGGCGAAGGCCTGGTCGGCGCGGGCGAGGTCGCCCTTCGCTTCCCGCAGCCGGCCGAGCAGGGCGGGGGCGCGGCCGTCTGCGGGGTTGGCGCGCATGGCGGCCTGCAGTTCGGCGATGGCGGCGTCGGGGTCGTCCTGCGCGAGTTCCTGGGCGCGCGCGAGGCGCGCCGCGGGCTGGCCGGAGTGCCACTGCAGGGCGGCTTGCGCATCCTGCGTGCCGGCGCGCATGTGGTAGTCGGCGAGGTTGACGGCGACGATGCGCCAGCCGGCCACGCCCGCGGCGGCGGCGAACAGCAGCCATTTGAGGGCGGGCGGGAATTTCGCGGCGATGGGTGCGTTGCCTGCTTGCTGCATGTGCAGGGCGGCCTCAGCGCTTGACCGAGTGGTTGAAGGTGCGGATCAGGGCGGCATTGCCGCGCCACACGGCTTCGATGCTGATCCTGCCGGTATAGGTGCGGGCGGCGGTTTCGCCGTTGCGCACGACGCGCGCCTGGAAGCTGCCTTCTCCCTTGGCCTGGTCGCCGTTTCGCTGCCAGTCCATGTCCCAGATGACGATGCTGCGCTGCTGGGTGTTGCGGAAGAGGTTTTCGTAGTCGCTGCGGATCTGGTTCTTGCCGCCGGCTTCGGAGCGCGCGGCGTCGTCGAACAGGGCCATGAAGGTTTCGAGGTTGCCGCCGGCGTAACGTTCGGACAGGCGCGCCACGAGCCTGACGAGCACACCCTCGGACAGGCCGGCGGGCGGCTCGGGCTGGGGCGCGGGGACGGCGGCGGCCGCCGCGGTTTCGGCAGGCACGGTCGCCGGGGCGGCGGCCGGGGCGGCGGCCGGGGCGGGGGCCGGGGCGGGGGCGGGCCGGGGGGGCTGGGGCGCGGCCGGGGTGTCGGTTTGGCCGTGGCCGGCCAGGGCGAGCTTGACCGGCGGCGTGGCGGCGGGTTTGGACGCCGGCCTGGGCGCGGCGGCGGGCGCTTGCACCGTGGCCGTCGGGGCGGGCCTGGCCGGCGCCGGTTTGGCGATCGGCGTCGGGGCGGACGCTGCCGCGGGCGGCGGCTTTATGGCGGCGGCGGGCGCGGGTTTTACGGCGGCAACGGGTTCCGCGTGTTGTGCCGCGCGTTCGGGCGCCGGCTCCGCGGCTGCGATTTCGGCGCGCGCGGCCGGCGGTTCGGGAAGCGCGGGGGCGGGGGATTCCGCCGGCGCGAGCGGCGCGCCTTGTTGCGGTTCCGGCGCGGCGGCCTGCAGGACGGGCGTGTCGCCCGGCTCCCAGCCGATGGCGCCTTCGGGCGGACGGTCCATGTACACCGAGGCCACCGAGACGGCGGCGATGAGGGCGATGCCGCCCAGCACGAAATGAGGGAAGTTGCGCGCGAGGAAAGGCGGCATGCGCCGCATGAGGCCGGGCGACTGCGGTTCCAGGCGCCGGTAGGTGCCGCGCGCGGCGGGTGCCGCCATGGCCGGCGGCTTGCTCGCCTGGCGCAGCTGGGTGTCGTAGGCGGCGCGGCTGTCGCTCTGGCGCAGGGCGTTGTAGGCGAGGTTGATGCGGCCGGCGTGCGCCGCTTTCACCTCGGGGTCGATGCCGTTGTCGCGGTCGGGATGGAACATGCGCATCAGCAGGCGATGGTGTTCCTTGATCTGGTCGAGGCTGGCGTCGCGGTTCACGCCCAGCAGGCGGTAATGGTCGGCGTCATGGGCGAGCAGCACCTGTTCGACGAAGAAGCGCGCGGCGGCGGCGAGTTCGCCGGGGCGCAGCGCGGCGTCGGGCACGATGCCGGTTTCTTCGGGGGAGGCCCCGCTGGCGAGGCGCAGCAGTTTGTCCACACCGGCAGGCAGCGGCGCGCGGCCGTGCAGCAGGTCGTGATGCCGTGCCGGGGCTTTGTGGAAGGCCAGGGCGGCGGCGAGGGCGTCTTCTGCTGCGAGCGGATTCATGTCCTTGTCGTTCAGGCCTTGCGGGGCGCGGCACCGTATTCGTAGTAGTAGTGGTTGTGGTAATAGCCGTAGCCTTGTCCGCGGGCGTCCATCTTGGTGAGGATGCCGCCGATGAGGTGGCTGCGCGTGTGGTTGAGGCGCTTGACGGCGCTGCGCGCGAAGTCGCGGCGCGTGCAGCCCGATTCCAGCACCAGCACGGTGGCGTCGGCGATGCTGCCGAGCAGCGGGGCGTCGGCGAGGCCCAGCACGAGCGGCCCGTCGACGATGACCTGGTCGAACTTCTCCGCGCCGAGGTTGAGCAGCGCCACCATCTTGTTGCTGCCCAGCAGTTCGGCCGGGTTGGGCGGCAGCGGGCCGGAAGGAATGGCGAACAGGTGCTCCACTTCGGTGGCCTTGGCGACGTCCGAGGGCCGCGCGGTGCCGGCGAGGTAGTTGGTGAGGCCGAGGGTGTTGTCGAGGTTGAGCCGCTTGTGCAGGGAGGCCTTGCGCAGGTCGGCGTCGATGAGCAGCACCTTGTTGCCGGCCTGGGCCATGTTGATGGCCAGCGCCAGCGCGGTGGTGCTCTTGCCTTCGCCCATCGAGGGGCTGGTCACCATCAGCACCCTGGGCATGCCCTCGGGGGTGGCGAACTGCAGCGCGGTGCGCACCGAGCGGTAGGCTTCGGCGAAGCCGGAGCGCGTGTCCTGGAGTTCCTCGAATACGAGGTTGCGTTCGTCGTCCATGCCCTTGACCAGGGGAATGATGCCGAGCACGGGCAGGCCGAGCTGCTTTTCGATGTCGTCGGGCTGCTTGACCGAGTCGTCGAGGTGCTCGAACAGGAAGGCCAGGCCGACGCCGCCGAACAGGCCGAGGAAGATGGCGATCAGCGCGTTGAGCTTGATGTTGGGCTTGAAAGGCGCGTTCGGCACTTCGGCCTTGTCGACCACGGCGATGTTGTTGACGCCGATGCCGCCGGCGACGCCGACTTCCTTGAGGCGCTGCAGCAGGCCTTCGTACAGCTGGCGGTTGGTGTCGACTTCGCGCTTGAGGATGTTGTACTGGATGCTGCGGTCCTGCACGCCGAGCACGTTGGATTTGCTCTCGCTGAGCTTGGCCTGCAGCATGCCCTCCTGCGCGCTGGCGGCTTCGTAGCTGGCGCGGATGCTGCGCCGGATGTTGTCGAGCTCCTCGTCGATCTTGGCCTGCACTTCGGCGATGCGGCTTTGCAGCTGCAGCATCCGGGGGTACGAGGGTTTGTAGATCTTGAGGTTTTCCTGGTACTCGGCTTCGAGCCTGGCCCTGAGCGCCTTGAATTCCTGGATGACCTTGCTGTCCAGCACCTGGCCCAGGCCCTGCAGGTCGCCGGCCTGCATCTGGCGGTAGGTCGCCTCGGCGCGGATGCGCTCCTGCTGCGCCTTGGCCAGCGCGGTGGTGAATTCCTCCATCACCATGGTGTCGACGCTGCCGCCCTGGCTTTCGTCGCCCTTGAGGATCTGCTCGGAGCGGGCGAAGCCGACCAGCGCCTTCTCGGACTCTTCCAGCTTGACCTTGATCTGCTGCAGCCTTTCCTGCAGGAAGGTCTTGGCGTAGGACGAGGCTTCCATGCGCCGTTCGAGGTTGGTGTTGATGAACGCGGAGGCGAGGTTGTTGGAGACCGCCGCCGCGAGGCGCGGGTCGGGGCTGTCGAAGTGCACCTTGACCAGGCGCGAGTTGCGCACCGGCTCGATGGTGAGGTTGGCCTGGAAAATCTTCACCGCGATGTCCATCTCGCGGCCGACGTCGGTGGCGGCGGCGGGGCGGGCCTGCGCCTGCGACTGGAACAGCGAGTCGAGGAAGCCCTTTTCCTCTTTCTCCTGCCGGAACAGCGGATGCCCGGTGAGGTTGAGCTGTTCGATCACGCGCTCGGCGAGCGAGCGGCTTTTCAGCAGTTCGTACTGGGTCTGGTAGAAATCCTTGGCGTCGGCGGAGGTTTCGGTCGGCGTCACGCCCTGGTATTCGACGACCTGGGCTTCCTGGCGCTCGATCTGCAGGGTGAGGCCGGCGCGGTAGACCGGCGTGCTGAGGAAGGTGGCGGTCATCGCCGCCACCACGACGATGGCGAAGAAGGTGAGCACGGCGCCCTTGCGCCTGACGATGACCTGCCAGTAGTGGCGCAGGTCGATGGCGTCGTCGTCGGCTTCCTGCGCGAGCACGGCCTGCACGTGGGTGCTGAGCGCGGTTTGCGGGCGCTCGATCAGCGCGCGCGAGGCGGAGGGCTTGCCGGCGGGGTCGTTCTGGGAATGGCTGTCTTCTGGATTGAACATGTATCAGGCGAAACGCTTGCAATAATGGCTATGCCATCCCCGTGCGGCGAAGATGGAGGAATGCGCCGGCATGCCGGCGTGCCGTGCCGGTCAGAACATGCCGAAGTTGAAGAAGCCGCGCAGCGTGTCTGCGATGCCCTTCACGGTGGCCTTGGTGCCGGATTCGTCGACCACGATCACGTCGTTGCCTTCGATGACGGGATCGACCGACTTGCCGGCGCGGATCGCCTCCAGGTCGTAGACGGCCATTTCCTTGCCGCCGTCGGCGCGCAGGCGGAATACCTTGACCTGGTTCTCGTCGGCGAGCGGATCGAGGCCGGAAGCCATGGCGATGGCCTGGATCAGGGTGGTGCGGCCGCTGAGCGGATACACCCCGGCTTTCACGACCGAGCCTTCGACGGTGACGCGCTGGCTGACGAATTCCTTGATGAATACGCTGACCTGGGGGTCCTGCAGGTAGTCCCTGGCGAGCCTGGCGGCGATGGCTTCCTCGAGCGCTACGGCGGTGAGGCCGCCGGCCTGCACCGTGCCGATGAGGGGCAGCGTGACCACGCCCTTGGCGTTGACGCGCACGGCGCGCGACATTTCCGCGACCTGGAAGACGGAGATTTCCAGCAGGTCGTAGGGGCCGATCCTGTATTCGTCGTAGGCGGCGGATTTGTCGCCGGCGCCCCCGGCCGCGATGGCGGTCGAGGTTTTCGCGCTGGCGGCCGCTTCGTGCTGGCCGAGCGTTTCGGCCATGGCGGGAACGCTCGCGGTCGCGCATGCCAATAACAGTGTCGCGACCAGTGTGGGGATGCGCATGGAGCCTCCGAAATGAATCTTGTTGCACGGCTGCCGAAGCGGCGGCCGCCTGTCCTCAGTCTTGCTGGATTATTGGTTGTT
Source organism: Thiobacillus sp. UBA6205 (assembly GCA_002421825.1). Taxonomy (GTDB): domain Bacteria; phylum Pseudomonadota; class Gammaproteobacteria; order Burkholderiales; family Thiobacillaceae; genus UBA6918. The sequence goes on from DISR01000018.1 coordinate 8,328, forward strand.
TACGGCGGACGCCAGTCAAAACTGAACCAATTGTAAGGGATGGGGCTGGAAAATGGTTCAATCCGGCGGGGGTGAAGGGATGTGCGGCGATTTGGGGGGTGCCGCCGGCGCGCAAGGGGGCTCAGCCGCGCCGGAAGAGCCGGGAGAGCCAGCCCGTTTTCTGGCGCGCGCCCGGCTGCGGCAGGGGGGGCAGTTCCTCGGGCGGCGTGTCTTGCAGGATCCCGCGCGGACGCGTGAGCGTGAGATGTCCGGCTTCTTCTTTGCCGACCCAGCGGGCGGCCGCTGCGCGCCCTTCCGCCAGCAGGGGCGGGCGCCGGTCGCTGCCGTGCGCGTCGGTGGCGAGGAGGTGCACGCGGCCTTCGTCGAGCATGCGCTCGCCCCAGTAGCGCGCGTCGTCGCCGAAGCGTCCGGTCAGGCTGCCGGCGGTGATCTGCATCCAGGCGCCGCTTTCCGCCAGCCTGCAAAATGTCTCGTAGTGGTCCTCGATCCAGGTCAGCCGCTCGGGGTGGGTGATCACCGGGACATAGCCGGCGGCGAGGATGCCGAACACGAATTCCTCGAAGCGCGGCGGGGCCACGTGATGCGGCGGCTCCAGCAGGAAGTAGCGGCTGTCGTTGAGGCGCGGCACGCTGCCGTCCCTGAGGCGGTCGAGCAGCTGCGGGCTGACATGCGCATCCGCTCCCCAGCTCAGCCTGAGTTTTATGCCGGCGGCATCCAGGCGGGTCTGCAGCTCCGCTACCGCCTGCTTGATCGAAGCCGTGTCGTTCTCGAACATGCCCGGAAAAATGTGCGGCGTGCAGGCGAGGTCGGTAATGCCGTCGTCCGCGGCCATGCGCGCCATGTCGAGCGCGGTCTGCAAATCCGGCGCGCCGTCGTCGATGCCGGGCAAAAGGTGGCAGTGCAGGTCGATCATCTCAAGCGTGAATACGGGTGTGGCGGCCATGTTAGCAGCAGTTCGTCCGCTCGGAGGCCGGTTGCAGGACGCAAGCCGCAAGTGACAAGTAAAACCGTGTGGCTTGGCGCTTGCAACTTGTAACTTGCTCTTCGCATCTTGTACTCTTCGACGGTTGCAGACGATATCGGCCGGCGTGGCGCGATATGCAGGGAGGACCACATGACTAAAAAAATCGCGCTGATTACCGGCATCACCGGCCAGGACGGCGCCTATCTCGCGGAGTTTCTGCTGAACAAGGGCTACGAGGTGCACGGCATCAAGCGCCGCACCAGCCTCTTCAACACTGACCGCATCGATCATCTGTACCAGGACCCGCACGAAAGCGGGCGCCGCTTCATCCTGCACCACGGCGACATGACCGATTCTTCCAGCCTGGTGCGCATATTGCAGCAGGTGCGGCCGGACGAACTCTACAACCTGGCCGCGCAGTCGCACGTGGCGGTTTCCTTCGAGGAGCCGGAATACACGGCCAATTCGGATGCGCTCGGCACGCTGCGCCTGCTGGAGGCCCTGCGCATCCTGGGGCTGGAGAAGAAAACCCGTTTCTACCAGGCCAGCACCTCGGAGCTGTTCGGCAAGGTGCAGGAGATTCCGCAGAAGGAAACCACGCCGTTCTATCCGCGCAGCCCCTACGCGGTGGCCAAGCTCTACGCCTACTGGATCACGGTGAACTACCGCGAGGCCTACGGCATGTATGCCTGCAACGGCATCCTCTTCAACCACGAGTCGCCGGTGCGCGGCGAGACCTTCGTCACGCGCAAGATCACGCGCGCGCTGGCTCGCATCAAGCTGGGCCTGCAGGACTGCGTGTACCTGGGCAACCTGGACGCGAAGCGCGACTGGGGCCATGCGAAGGACTATGTGGAAATGCAGTGGCTGATGCTGCAGCAGGAGAAGCCGGAGGACTTCGTCATCGCCACCGGCGTGCAGTACAGCGTGCGCGATTTCGTCGATGCCGCCGCCGCCGAACTGGGCATGAAGATCCGCTGGGAAGGCAAGGGCGTGGAGGAGAAGGGCTACCTCGAACAGGTAGGAGCGGCGCCCTCGCCGCGATCGACCACCGACAATCCCAATCGGCCCGAGGGCGGGCCTCCTACAGGGCGGGTGGTTGTCGCCGTTGACCCGCGCTATTTCCGCCCCACCGAGGTCGAGACGCTGCTGGGCGACGCCGGCAAGGCGAAAGAGAAACTGGGCTGGACGCCGAAGATCAGCTTCGCCGAACTCGTGGCCGAAATGGTGCGCGAGGACCTGAAGGCCGCCGAGCGCGACGAGTTGGTGAAGAAGCACGGCTATGCGGCCTATGACTTCAATGAATAAGACCTTGATTCCGGCGGAATCGATCGGTCAGCGAATTCTGCTGATACGCGGGGCCAAAGTCATGCTCGACTCGGATCTGGCCGAGCTGTATGGGGTGACGACCAAGGCGCTGAACCAGGCTGTGCGTCGGAACATTGACCGTTTCCCTGCCGACTTCATGTTTCGCTTGACCAAACAGGAAAAGCAGGAGGTGGTCACAAATTGTGACCACCTCGCCAAATTGAAATTTTCATCGACCCTTCCCTATGCATTCACCGAGCATGGCGCCTTGATGTTGGGAAATGTTCTTAAATCGGAACGCGCGATTGAGGTCAGCTTGTTGGTGGTCCGGACATTCGTCCAACTCCGGGAAATGCTGTCTTCTCACAAGGAGCTCGCTGTCAAGCTGGAAGCGCTGGAGAGAAAAATCGGCAGCCATGACCAGGCCATCGCCGGCCTGATCGACGCCATCCGCCAGCTCATGGCGCCGCCGGCCCAGAACAAACGACCCATCGGTTTCATCGCGACCGATGCGGCGCCTGAAAAAGGCAAAAAATGAATTCGGGCGCGAAGATATATATCGCCGGCCACCGCGGCCTGGTCGGCTCGGCAATCATGCGCAACCTGCAGGCCAGGGGCTATGCCAATCTGCTGACCCGCACGCATGCCGAACTCGATCTGACCAACCAGCGCGCGGTCAACGCTTTCTTCGCCACGGAAGAACCGGACTACGTATTCCTGGCCGCGGCAAAAGTCGGCGGCATCCTTGCCAACAACGAATATCCGGCCGAGTTCATCCGCGACAACCTGGCGATCCAGACCAACCTCATCCACGCGGCCTGGAAGTCCGGCGTGAAGCGCCTGCTGTTCCTGGGATCAAGCTGCATCTATCCCAAGCTCGCGCCGCAGCCGATGCAGGAGGAACACCTGCTCGGCGGGCCGCTGGAGCCGACCAACCGGCCTTACGCGCTGGCGAAGATCGCCGGCATCGAGATGTGCTGGAGCTACAACCGCCAGTACCAGACGCAATACCTGGCGGTGATGCCGACCAATCTGTACGGACCCGGCGACAACTACCACCCGCAGAATTCGCATGTCATCCCGGCCCTGTTGAGGAAATTCCACGAGGCGAAGCAGGCCGGCAGCCCGACGGTGACGGTGTGGGGCACGGGCACGCCGCGGCGCGAGTTCATGTACAGCGAGGACATGGCCGATGCCTGCGTGTTTTTGATGAACCTGCCGGACGCGCAGTTCGTGCCCCTGCTGGGACAGGCGCGCAACGACGGCCTGCCGCCGCTGGTGAACATCGGCGTGGGCGAGGATTTGACCATCGCCGAATTGGCCGCCCTGGTGAAGAACGTGACCGGCTATGCGGGCGACATCGTGTTCGACACGGCCAAGCCCGACGGCACGCCGCGCAAGCTGCTGGATGTCTCGCGCCTGAAGGCGCTGGGCTGGGAGCCGGCGATGCCGCTCGCGGAAGGCTTGCGGGCGGCCTACCGGTGGTTCGTCGATTGCGAGGCGGCGCGCAGGGAAGGCTGATTCCGCGGTTCGCGGGCGTTCACCGGGTCTTGATGCTGACCGCTTCCAGCACCCATTCGGTTCCGTCCTCGTCGACGTAGCGGATTCTTACGGGCAGCGCGTGATGTTCCGGCGCGAGCCACAGATGCGTGTCGCTGCTCCCGGCGTCGCCCGCCCGCGTGACGTGGAAAGCCGTCATCTCGCCCAGCGGGGTGTTCACGGTTTCCGCGCCGAGCATGCGGTAGGGGTAGCCCTGCACCTTCTTGGCGCTGGCGGCGACGATGAGGCCGTCCTTGCCGTCCTGGGCCGCCATCGCCAGCTGGTAGATCGAGCTGAGCGGGTCCTGCACGCCGGTGAGCAAGGGGAGTTCGCGCGTGCGCGTGCCGCGCCTGGCGTCGGTGCGCCGCGACTCGACCACGTTGCCGGCATAATCGAAAGCCAGGGTTTCGTTCTTGCCGCTGGGGCGCTGGATTTCATAGCGCTCCGGCATGAGGCCGAACTCGCCGATGCGGCCGCTGCTTTTCTGCACGAGTTGCCCGCTCACGAACAGCCCGGCGAGGCCGGTCGCTTCGGCCACCGCCTCCAGCGTGTAGCGCTGCCCGCTGCGCTGAAAGACGTGGGTCTGGCGGCCGCTCAGCATGCCTTTCAGTTCGTAGACGATTTCGATGCGCGCCGGCAGGCTGCGGATGTGTTCCGCGGCGTCGACCAGCCGCGCGTGCGGCTGGGCGGAGGGCGGCGGCGGTTCGGCCCCGGACAGCGGCAGCAGGGGCTCGGCCTGCGGCCCGGGCGCCGCCTCCTGGGGAAGCGCCAGCGGGGCTGCGTCCGGTTCTGCGTCCGGCCGGGCCGGTTCGGCAGACTCCGGGACGGGGGCAGGTTCCGGGACGGGCGTTTTCGCAAGGGGGGCCGGGGATGGTTCGACGGGTTTGGGCGCGAGCGGCGGCAGCGCTTCGGCCGCTTTGTCTGCCAGGCGCGCTTCAAGCGGCGGCGATGTGTCCAGTTGCACCTGCGGGAACTTGCCTTTGGCGAGAAAGAAGGCGTGCAGGGCCAGCGATACCGCGAGGCCGATCCAGAACGCGCGCCCGGCCGTGCGCAGATTCATGCCGCCTTGTAGTTCAGGCGGATGAGCTGCTGTTCGAACAGGCCCGATTCCTCGCGCACGCGGATGCGCAGGGGGAGATGGTGCAGGGCCGGCGCGATCCAGACCGAGATGGCGTTTTCGTCGGGCTGGGCGATGCGGCGGTATTCGATGACTTCGAACGTGCCCATGGGCGTGCTCATGCGCCCGGCGGGGAGCTTCTGGTAGCGGTAATGGATGAGCTTGCGTCCGTTGCTGACCGGGAATTCGAGTTTGGGCGGCGCCTTGCCCGCGAGCGTGAAGGCATAGAGCTGGCTCAGCGCGTCAAGCGTGCCCTTGGGCAGGGTGACCTGCTTTTTCCTTCCCTTGTAATGATGGGTCAGCTGGCTGCTCGTCCAGTTGAATTCCGAGATGACCGTCTTCTCGGGCGCATTGCTGCGTACCTGCCTGTAGCGGGCGGGCACGAAGCCGTTCGACTGGATCGTGCCTTCGCTGCCGAGCGTCATCACCGGCAGCAGGAAGGCCAGTTTCTTGTCGGGCTGGGCGACGCTGGAGAGGGTGTAGCGGGCGCCCTCGCGCTTGAAGCGGTCGGTGACGCTGCCGACGTACTGGCCGTTGAAGGTGAAGCGGTAGATCAGTTCGAATTGCTGCGGGGCCTGCGCCGGAACGGCGACGGAGACGAGCGCGAGCAGCAGCGCGACGATCGATTTCATTTGTTCTCTCAGGTTGTTGCCAACACTGACTGTGACACGCCTTCTTCGCGCACGTTCACGCGGCCTTCGGAAATGGCGAGCTTGCCCTCGGCGAACCAGCGCACCGCCCGCGGGTAGATGACGTGTTCCTGCACGAGCACGCGCGCGGCCAGGGTGTCCGGCGTGTCGTCTGGCAGCACCGGCACGGCGGCCTGGATGATGATGGGGCCGTGGTCGAGTTTGGCGGTGACGAAGTGCACCGTGCAGCCATGGATCCTGGTGCCTTCCTTCAGCGCCGACTCGTGGGTGTGCAGGCCGGGAAACATCGGCAAGAGCGAAGGGTGGATGTTGATGAGGCGGCCCTGATAGCGCTCGACGAAAGCCTTGCCGAGGATGCGCATGTAGCCGGCGAGCACGACGAGGTCGGCGCCGGCCTTGTCGATTTCCGCGATCAGCGCTTCGTCAAAGGCTTCGCGCGAGGCGAACTGCCTGTGGTCGAGCGCGATGGCCGGTATGCCGCGCGCGCGGGCGTGCTCGAGCCCGGCGGCGTCGGGCCGGTTGCTGATGGCGGCAGTGAACCGGACGGGCAGGTCCGCCTCCAGCAGGGCCTTGAAGTTGCTGCCGCGGCCGGAGAGGAGCACTACGGTTCTAGTCATTAAAAATGAACAAGGAGGACAAGAGGACAGGAGGGGCAAATCTCATTATTTACTCTTGTCCTCCTGTCCTCTTTGTAAAAGTATTTATTTGATGACGACCTGGTCGCCGTTTTCGCTGCGCGCGACGACTTCACCGATGCGCCAAACCGTTTCACCGTCGGCCTCGAGCTGGGCCACGGCGGCTTCCGCGTGCTCGGGCGCGACCACCACGACCATGCCGATGCCGCAGTTGAAGGTTTGGTACATTTCCGTGTTGTTGATTTGTGCGTTCATTTGCAGCCAGTCGAACAGCGGGCCCCAGTTCCAGGCGCTGCGTGAAAGCTCCGCCGCGCAGTCGTCGGGCAGCACGCGCGGGATGTTGCCGGTGAGGCCGCCGCCGGTGATGTGGGCCATGCCCTTGACCGGCAGTTTTTCCATCAGCGCGAGCAGCGGCTTCACGTAGATGCGGGTCGGCGCCATCAGCACCTCGCCGAACGGGCGTCCGTGGAAGTCGGACTTGAGGTCGGCGCCGGAGACTTCGACGAGTTTGCGCACGAGCGAATAGCCGTTGGAATGGCAGCCGCTGGAAGCCAGGCCCAGCACCGCGTCGCCAGGCTGGATGCTGGAGCCGTCGATGAGCCTGGATTTTTCCGCCACGCCCACGGCGAAGCCGGCGAGGTCGTATTCGCCGTCCGGGTACATCGAGGGCATCTCGGCGGTCTCGCCGCCGATCAGCGCGCAGCCGGCCTGCTTGCAGCCGTCGGCGATGCCGCGGATGACGGCTTCGGCGGTGTCGAGATCGAGCTTGCCGGTGGCGAAGTAGTCGAGGAAGAAGAGCGGCTCGGCGCCCTGCACCAGGATGTCGTTGACGCTCATGGCGACGAGGTCGATGCCGACGGTGTCGTGCTTGTCGAGCATGAAGGCGAGCTTGAGCTTGGTGCCGACGCCGTCGGTGCCGGAGATCAGCACCGGCTCCCTGTATTTCTTGGCGATCTCGATGACGGCGCCGAAGCCGCCGATGCCGGTGAGCACTTCGGGACGCAGCGTGGCTTTCGCCAGCGGCTTGATGCGTTCGACCAGGGCGTCGCCGGCGTCGATGTCGACACCGGCGTCTTTGTAGGAAATGGAAGCCAATTTAGACTCGGGTTTTCACGAAAAACGGTATTTTACCGCCATGCTCAATCGTTCAGACAATTTACCCTGGCTGGCGCTCGCCACCCTGCTGGTCATTTCGGGGCTGGTTTACCTGCTGGCCCCGGTCTTGACGCCGTTTCTGGCGGGCGTGCTGCTGGCCTACATTTTCGATCCGCTCGTGGACCGGCTGCAAAAACGCGGCCTCAACCGCACGCTTGCGACGTTTGCGGTGCTGATTGCCGCGGGCCTGCTGGCGGTGGGCGCGGTGCTGATGGTGATCCCGATGTTCCTCAACCAGGCGCAGTTGCTGATCGACCGCCTGCCCGACTACCTGGGCTGGATCCAGCTCGAGGTGCTGCCCACGCTGACGGGGCTGTTCGGCATGTCGGCCGACATCGACATGGGCACGGTGCGCAACTGGATCGCCGAGCACGCGCAAGGCGCGGGCACGGCAGCCCAGCAATTCCTGCCCCGGCTGGGCAGCGGCGCTTCGGCGCTGCTGGCGGCGGCGATCAATCTGCTGCTGGTGCCGGTGGTGACCTTCTATCTTTTGCGCGACTGGGACGGCCTGATCAGGAAGCTCGATGAACTGATCCCGCGCCCCTGGCACGAGCAGATCGCACGCCTCGCGCGCGACATCGACCGCGTGCTGTCCGAGTTCCTGCGCGGCCAGCTCTCGGTCATGCTGGCGATGAGCGTGTTCTATTCGGCGGGGCTCACGCTCGCGGGGCTGGATTTCGCCCTGCCCATCGGCATCATCACCGGGGTGCTGGGCTTCATTCCCTTCGTCGGCGCGACCCTGGGCCTGGTGCTGGGGGTGCTGGAAGCGACCCTGCAGTTCCAGTCGGTGATGGGCGTGCTGCCGGTGCTGGGGGTGTTCATCCTCGGCCAGGCGCTGGAGGGCATGGTGGTGACGCCCTGGCTGGTGGGCGACCGCATCGGCCTGCATCCGGTGGCGGTGATCTTCGCGCTGGCGGCTTTCGGCCAGGTATTCGGCTTTTTCGGCGTGCTGCTGGCGCTGCCCATGGCGGCCGCCTTGCTGGTGGCGATCCGCCATCTGCGCGAAGCCTATCTCGATAGTCCTGCCTACGTCGGCATGCCGGCAAATGTGGGGCAGCCCGGCCGGTATAATCCGGGTTTTCCCTCATCCGCTCGCGCCATGACCACGCCGCTCCTGGAAACTTCCCTCAAAAGCCTGCCGCTCGTTTCCAAGGGCAAGGTGCGCGACATCTACGCCGTGGACGACAGGCGCCTGCTGATGGTGACCACCGACCGCCTGTCCGCCTTCGACGTGGTCATGCCCACGCCCATCCCCGGCAAGGGCGCGGTGCTCACCGACATCACCCAGTTCTGGTTCAAGAAGCTGGCCGGCATCCTGCCCAACCAGCTGACGGGTGACGCGCCCGAGTCGGTGGTGGCCGCTGACGAGCGCGAGCAGGTCGCGGGACGTGCGCTGGTGGTGAAGCGCCTGAAGCCGCTGCCGGTGGAAGCCATCGTGCGCGGCTACCTGGTCGGCTCGGGCTGGAAGGAATACCAGGACAAGGGCAGCGTGTGCGGCATTCCGCTGCCGGCGGGTTTGCAGCAGGCGGGCAAGCTGCCGCAACCCTTGTTCACGCCCTCGACCAAGGCCGAACTCGGGGCGCATGACGAGAACATCGACTTCGCCCGCTGCGAGGAAATCCTCGGCCAGGAACTCGCCGCCAGGGTGCGCGATGCCAGCCTGGCGTTGTATACCAGGGCAGCGGAGTACGCGCTCACCCGCGGCATCATCATCGCCGACACCAAGTTCGAGTTCGGCCTCGACGAGGCCGGCACCCTGCACCTCATCGACGAGGTGCTCACTCCTGATTCCTCGCGCTTCTGGCCGGCTGACCAGTACGCGGTGGGCAAGAACCCGCCCAGCTTCGACAAGCAGTTCGTGCGCGACTGGCTGGAATCTTCCGGCTGGAACAAGCAGGCGCCGGGCCCGGCCCTGCCGGACGAGGTGGTGGCGAAAACCGCGGAGAAATACCGCGAGGCCTTGGTGCGCCTGGCAGGAGAATAAAAAAAGCGCCCCGAAGGGCGCTCGCTGCAGAGCCAAATTTCCTGTCAGACGCAGCCGGTCGGCTTGGGCAGGCCGCCGTACTTGGTGATCGGCTTCATGGGGCCGGTCATCCAGACATTGAACAGGTCCTTCTGGTCCATGTCGATGTACTTGGCGAACTTGCGCACCGGCGGCACCGACTGGTACTCGTCATAGTACTCGCGGGCCTTGATGATCATTTCCCATTTCTGGTCGTTCAGTTCGTAGTTGTCGGCTTCGGCCATGGCGCGGGCGATTTCCTCGCTCCATTCGCTCATGTCCTGCAAGTAACCATCACCATCGCGTGCGGGCAAATCCATTTTCACACCTCGTCAAGAATAGTTGAACAAATTAGTCAGGTTTCGCAAATTGTAATTACCTGAGCAAACAAGTCAACTAATTTTTGTTGAGATATCAATATCTTATTGTAGCAGTCGGCGCCGGGTGAGGCCCAGGGCCAGCCAGAAGCCGGCGAATCCCCAGGCCAGCAGGGAGAAGATGTGGAAGGCCCAGTTGGACGGGATGGCGCCGCGAATGATCGGGCGGGCGAGCTCCACGGCGTGGCTGAGCGGCAGCCAGGCGGAGATCGTCTGCAAGAGCGGCGGCAGCTGGCTGACCGGGTAGAACACGCCGCACAACAGCACCATGGGGGTGATGGCGAGGGTGAAGTAGTAGAGGAAGAAGTCGTAGTTGGGCGAAATCGAAGTCATCACCAGGCCCATGCCGGAAAAGCACAGGCCGATGACGAAGGCGAGCGGGATGATCCACAACGTCAGCGCCCAGTCGGCCTGCAAACCCAGGGCCCAGATCACCGCCAGGATGGCCAGGCCCGAGAGCACGCTCTTGCTCGCTGCCCACAGCCATTCGCCGACCAGCACGTCATCGAGTTCCAGCGGGGTGTTGAGGATGGCCTCCCAGGTCTTCTGCACGTGCATGCGCGAAAAACCCGAATACAGGGTTTCGAAGGTGGCGCTGTTCATGGTGGAGTAGGCCACGGTGCCGGCGCCGAGGAAGGTGAGGTAGGGCATGCCGCCGACGTCCGGCAGCAGGCTGCCCAGGCCGAAGCCCAGGCCCAGCATGTAGAACATCGGGTCGGCGAGGTTGCCGAGCATGGAAGGGATGGCGAGCTTCTTCCACACCAGGAAATTGCGCCGCCACACCGGGACGAAGCGCAGCGAGAAGCGGGGCAGGGCAAAAGTAAACAAGCGTTGTGACCTAAGTAGCGTTGTATGGGTTTTACATCCCCCAAGGTTTTGCCTGCAAGTGAAATTATAAAAACCTCAAGGCCGTAACACAGAGGACACGGAGGGAGCAGAGGAAAGCCGAATTACATGCTGATCGAGCATGGACGCTGCAAGCGGATGGATTTCTGTTTTCGGATGGTTTTTCCTCTGTTCCCTCTGCTGCCTCTGTGTTTAATCTCTAAGCTCCCGCCCGGTCAGCTTGAGAAAAACGTCCTCCAGATTTGCCGGACGGTGCAGGTAGCGCAGTGCGCACTGCCCCGCCAGCGTTTCCAGGGCCGGGGCGGGATTGCGGGTGTAGCAGAACAGGGTTTCGCCCGCCTGTTCATAACGGTCGCACAGGCGGGCGGCCTGTTCCTGGCCCCATCCGGACGCTTCCTCGCAGTAGATTTCCAGCACGTCCGGTTCGATCAGGTTGGCGATGAGTTCGCGCGGGCTGCCGCGGGCAATGGCCTTGCCGTGGTCGATGACGGTGAGTTCGTTGCACAGTCGCTCCGCCTCGTCCATGAAGTGGGTGGTGAGGAGGATGGTCTTGCCCTGGCTCAGAAGTTTGCGCAGGCCCTGCCAGATCACGTGGCGCGCCTGCGGATCGAGGCCGGTGGTGGGTTCGTCGAGGAAGAGCACGTCCGGATCGTTGACCAGCGCGCGCGCCAATGTCAGGCGCCGCTTCATGCCGCCGGACAGGGTCTGGATGCGGGTGTCGGCGCGGCTTGCGAGCCCGGCGAATTCGAGCAGCGCGGGAATGCGCTGTTTGATCTCGTTATCCTTCAGGCCGAAGTAGCGCCCGTAGGCGAGCAGGTTCTCGGCCACGGTGAAGTCGGGGTCGAGGTTGTCCATCTGCGGGACCACGCCGATTCTCAATCGCGCCTGCCTGGCCAGGGACGGCACCGGCAGGTCGAGCACGCGGATGTCGCCGGCCTCGGGCGCGATCAGGCCCAGCAGCATTTTCAGGGTGGTGGTCTTGCCGGCGCCATTGGGCCCGAGCAGGCCGTGGCAGGTGCCGGCGGCGAGCGTCAGGTCGAGGCCGTCGACGACGGTGTGCGGACCGTAGGTTTTTTTCAGTCCCTGCGCGGCTACCACGGACATAGTTCTTCGAGCGCCTGCTTGAGTTCGTTGAGCTTGCCGTGGAAGAAATGGTCGCTGCCGTGGATGACCTTGAGCGGCACATCGTGCCGGCTCGCCCAGGCGAGCGCCTCGGGATAGGGCACGACTTCGTCGAGGTCGCCATGGATGATGCTGGTGCCCGGCTCCGGCGCGTCGAATTCATACAGGTTGACGGCGGGTGCCACCAGCAGCACGCAGCCGGTCTGGATGCGTTTCGCCACCCGGTGCTGGACGTAGGCGCCGAAGGAGAAGCCGGCCAGACACCAGGGCAGGCCGGGGTAGTTCCTGCTCACGAAGTCGATGATGGCGAGCATGTCCTCGCTCTCGCCGATGCCCTTGTCGTACTCGCCCTCGCTCATGCCGACGCCGCGGAAGTTGGGGCGCACGGCGACGTAGCCGTGGTCGGTGGCGACGCGCGCGATGGTGTGCACCACCTTGTTGTCCATGCTGCCGCCCTGCAGCGGGTGCGGGTGGGCGACGAGCAGGAGGCCGCGCCTTGATTCGCCGGGATCGTCGATCACGGTTTCCATCTTGCCGCCGGGGGTGTCGATTCGCAGCTTGTGGCGCTTGAGGCGCAGGCCGTCTTCGGCCTGCTTGAGGGTGACCCCGGCCATCAGATTTTCAGGCGCCGGACGATGCGCCCGTGCTGCAGGTGCTCGGTCAGGATCTCGTCGATGTCGTGCTCGTCGACGTAGGTGTACCAGGTGCCTTCCGGATAGACCACCAGCAGCGGGCCCTCGCCGCAGCGGTCCATGCAGCCGGCGGAGTTGATGCGGCACTTGCCGGGGCCGTTCAGGTCGAGTTGCTTGACCTTNNCGCGCTGGTTGGTGCAGAAGAACACGTGGTACTTGAAATACGATTTCTCGGACATGGTTGGCGGGATTCAGCGTTCGTTGTATTTGGCGGCGTTGCCCTTCGACTGTTCCACCGGATACTTGCGTGCGTTGATTTCAAGCTTGTCGGCGGCAGCTTCGAGCAGGTCGATTTCCAGCAGGTCGGCCAGGCGCGTGAGGTAGATCAGCACGTCGGCGATCTCCTGGCGCACCTGCTCGCGCCGGGCGGGGTCGAGCTTTCCGCTTTCCTCGGGCGTGAGCCACTGGAAGCGCTCGACCAGCTCGGCGGCCTCGACGATCAGCGCCATCGCCAGGTTCTTCGGGGTGTGGTAATCCTGCCACTGGCGGGCGCAGGCAAACTCGCGGATGCGGGCCTTCAGTTCGTCCAGCGAGGCGATGGGCACGGTGCTCATGGGCCATGATTTTACTCCATCCGGCAGGCGCGGCCGGATTGGGTAGAATAGGCATTGGAATAAACAAGCCTCGGAGATCGCAGAGAGAAAAAAACTTTTATCCGCGAAGGGCGCGAAGAAATGCGAAGCACTGCTGCATTGGTTTTCTTCGCGTGGCTTCGCGCCCTTCGCGGATAATCAGTTCTGTCTGTGGCCGAAGCGTTGGTATTTGAACCTGGAACCTGCAAACCCTGGCCGTCGAAGTCAGCAGGCGACGTAAAAACAAGCCACAGAGAGCACAGAGAACACAGAGGCGCATGGTAAGCAAACAATGCTGACCAACCCGATTTTTTCTCTGTGATCTCTGTGTCCTCTGTGGCTCGAAGTTTTTTTTGAATTTGGAATCATGCAAACCCTGACCGTCTCGCTCGGCGAGCGCAGCTACCCCATCCACATCGGCCCCGGCCTCATCGACCGCGCCGATCTGATCGTGCCGCACCTCGCGCAAAAGCGCGCGGCGATCGTGACCAACACCACGGTGGGGCCGCTCTACCTGGAGCGCCTGACCAGGACCCTGACCGGCGCAGGGGTGGAAGTCACCCCCATCGTGCTGCCGGACGGCGAGGCGTACAAGGACTGGCAGACGCTGAACCTGATTTTCGACGCGTTGCTGAAAAGCCGCGCCGAGCGCAAGACGACCTTGATTGCACTGGGCGGCGGCGTGATCGGCGACATGACCGGCTTCGCGGCTGCGTGTTACCAGCGCGGCGTGCCCTTCATCCAGGTGCCGACCACGCTGCTCTCCCAGGTCGATTCCTCGGTGGGCGGCAAGACCGGCATCAACCATCCGCTCGGCAAGAACATGATCGGCGCGTTCTACCAGCCCAAGCTCGTGCTGGCCGACACCGACACGCTGAAGACCCTGCCGGCGCGCGAGCTATCCGCCGGCCTGGCGGAAGTCATCAAGTACGGCCTCATCCGGGATGCGAAATTCCTTGCCTGGCTCGAAGCCGGCATGGACAAGCTGCGCGCGCTGGATCCGGCGGCCATCAGCCATGCCATCTATCGCTCGTGTGAAATCAAGGCGCAGGTGGTGGCGCAGGACGAGCGCGAGGGCGGCATCCGCGCCATCCTCAACCTCGGCCACACTTTCGGCCACGCCATCGAATCCGGCATGGGCTACGGCAACTGGCTGCATGGCGAGGCGGTGGCGGCGGGCATGGTCATGGCGGCCGATGCTTCGCGCCGCAAGGGCTGGCTCTCCGATGCCGATGTCGAGCGCGCGCGCAAGCTGATCCGCGCCGCCGGTCTGCCGGATACCGCGCCGGACCTGGGCGTGGATCGCTATCTCGAATACATGGGCCACGACAAGAAGGTCGAGGCCGGCAGGATCCGCTTCGTGCTCCTGAAGAAGATCGGCGAGGCGGTGATCACGGCGGACCTGTCGCCGGCGGACCTTAACGCCACGCTTACGCATTATGTCCGCGCGGCCTGAACTCGCGGCTTACGCGGCTATCGATGCGCAGACCAGGGGCCGGCTGCATGCCGAACCGCCTGCAGCCCCGCGCGGCGAGTTCCAGCGCGACCGCGACCGCATCGTGCATTCCACCGCCTTCCGCCGCCTGGAATACAAGACCCAGGTGTTCGTGAACCACGAGGGCGACCATTTCCGCACCCGCCTGACCCACAGCCTGGAAGTGGCGCAGATCGGCCGCACCATCGCGCGGCTTTTGAACATCAGCGAAGAACTGACCGAAGCGGTGTCGCTCGCGCATGACCTCGGCCACACGCCCTTCGGCCACGCCGGGCAGGATGCGCTGAACGCCTGCATGAAGGACCACGGCGGCTTCGAGCACAACCTGCAGTCCCTGCGCGTGGTGGACAGGCTGGAGCAGCGCTATGCGGAGTTCGACGGCCTCAACCTGTGTTTCGAAACGCGCGAGGGCATCCTCAAGCATTGCTCGCAGGCGAATGCGCGCGAGCTGGGCGAGCTGGGCCGGCGTTTCCTCGACAAGCAGCAGCCTTCGCTCGAAGCGCAGGTGGCCAACCGCGCCGACGAGATCGCCTACAACAACCACGACGTCGACGACGGCCTGCGCTCCGGCCTGCTCACGATCGAAGGCCTGATGCAGAGCCGGCTGTTCGCGCGCCACCACGACGAGGTGATGGCGAAATATCCGCAGCTCAACGGACGCCGCAAGGTGCATGAGATCATCCGCCGCATGATCAATACCCTGATCCTCGACCTGGTGGCGACGACGCGCGCCAACCTGGAAAAGGCGGGCGTGCAGAGCCTGGCGGATGTGCGCGGCGCGCCGCCGCTGGTGGGTTTCTCGGACGAAATCCGCGAGCAGCAATACGAGTTGAAGCAGTATCTGCGCAAGAACCTCTACCAGCATTACCAGGTCATGCGCATGACCAGCAAGGCCGCGCGCATCATCCAGTCTCTGTTCGATACTTTCCTGAACGAGCAGCGCCTGTTGTCGCCCGAGCACCAGGAGAGCGTGCAGCGCGACGGCGCGCGCGCCATCTCCGATTACATCGCCGGCATGACCGACCGCTACGCCATGCGCGAATACCGCCGCATTTTCGGCGTGGAAGAGATCAGCATTTAGGCGCGAGCCACCACCACGCAGGATACTTCCCTGGCGCCGGCGGCTTTCAGCGTTTTTGCCAGTTCATCGAGGGTGCTGCCGGTGGTCATCACGTCGTCGACGATGCCGACATGCAGGCCGGCCGCCCTGTCGCCGCAGGCGAACGCACCGCGCAGGTTCTTTTGGCGCGCCGCCCGCTTCAGTCCCGCCTGGGGCGGCGTGTCGCGCACGCGCATGGCCCATTCCGGCCGCATGGCCACGCCGGTTCTTGCGGACAGTTCGCGCGCGATTTCAACGGCCTGGTTGAAGCCGCGCGCCTTGAGCCTTTCGGCATGCAGGGGCATGGGCAGCCAGACGTCTGGCAGCCCGTCTTGCAGCTTGTCTGCCAGCAGCGCACCCAGCACGGGGGCGAGCGCGAGATGCTCGCGGTACTTCAGGCGCTGGATCATGCGGTCGACGGGAAAGCGGTAGCCGAAAAGCGCCTGGGTTCGCGCAAAGGCGGGCGGCTCCCTGAGGCAGCGGCCGCAGATTTCGGTGCGGCCGGCCGGCTGGGCGCAAACGGGGCAGTGCGTTGAGGGCGCCCAAGGCAAATCCGCCTGGCAGGCGCTGCATAGCGGCCCGTCCGGCGCCTGGCACAGCAGGCAGGCGGGGGCGAGGTGGCGCTCAAGAAACGAGCGGATGTTCAATTTTGCCCCGCATTGTTTTTGACAGTTGTCGCAGCGGGCGCGGATAATCCGGTTTGGCTTCCGGGCATTCCAATGAAAGTAAAACGCGTCATCAGCGCCAGTTCCTCGCGGTTTTCTGCGCAATTATTCAACATCTGCAGCGTTGCCGCCATCACCGCGGGCATTTCCGCCCTGCTGCTGGGCAAGCTCCTGGCCAGCCAGAAAATCGGTTTCCTGCCCCTGGTGCTGTCTTTCCCGCCGTTGATGATCTGGCTGGCGTTCTCGATTTTCGTCTATGCCAGCATCGCGCACCATCCCAACGAACGCACGCGCCATTTTCACCGCTGGGCCGGTTACCGGTTTTACGGCGCGACCGGCGCCATGGTGGTGTTCGGCCAGCCGATCTATGAACTCCTGGGCGGCTGGAGCGGCTTGATGGCCGTGTGGGTGCTGGTGTTTCTGGTCGTGGTGCCATGGGGGCTCTACGACATCTGGAAAGCGGCCGGGGAAACCTGGCAGGACATGAGCATCGAGGTAGACATCCATGAGTAGCTGCAACTGTTCGACCCTGCACCCCGGCAAGTTCGCAAAAACCCGGGTGCCGGCAGGCGAAGTCGAGGCCCTGTTCGAGAAGCCGTTCGCCGACCTGCTGTTCGAGGCGCAGACCGTGCACCGGCGCCATTTCGATCCCAACAAGGTCCAGCTTTCCACGCTGCTCTCGATCAAGACCGGGGGCTGCCCGGAGGACTGCGGCTACTGCCCGCAGTCGCAGCGCCATCCCAATGCCGTGGCGGACGAACCCATGCTCGACATCGATGCGGTGCTCGTCGCCGCGCGCGCGGCGAAGGATGCCGGCGCCACGCGCTTCTGCATGGGCGCGGCCTGGCGCGGGCCCAAGCAGAAGGATCTCGATCCGGTGCTGACCATGGTGCGCGAGGTGAAGGCGCTGGGGCTGGAGACCTGCTGCACGCTCGGCATGCTGCGCGAAGGCCAGGCCGAGCAGTTGCGTGACGCGGGGCTCGACTATTACAACCACAATCTCGATACCGCACCGGAGTTCTACGGCGAGATCATTTCCACGCGCGACTTCGACGACCGCCTCGACACGCTTGCCAAGGTGCGCGGCGCCGGCATCAACGTGTGCGCGGGCGGCATCGTCGGCATGGGCGAGAGCCGCACCCAGCGTGCGGGCCTGCTCGCGCAGCTGGCGAGCCTCGACCCGCCGCCGGAATCGGTGCCGATCAACCTGCTGGTGCAGGTGGAGGGCACGCCGCTCTTCGGCATGGCGGCGCTCGACCCGATCGAGTTCGTGCGCACCATCGCGGTGGCCCGCATCCTCATGCCGGCTTCCTACGTGCGCCTGTCCGCCGGCCGCCAGCAGATGAGCGACGCCGTGCAGGCCTTGTGCTTCCTTGCCGGCGCCAATTCGATTTTTTACGGCGACAAGCTGCTCACCACCGGCAATCCGGAGTGGGAGCGCGACCAGGCGCTGTTCGGCAAGCTCGGCCTGATGCCTGCATGAGTGCATTCGCAGCGCTGGCCCGGATCCAGGAGGATCTTGCGCAACTTGAGACCGACAGCCTGCTGCGCGTGCGTTCGCTGCTCGATTCGGCGCAGGGCGCGCGCGTGCGCATCGGCGGGCGCGAACTGGTTTCCTTCTGCAGCAACGATTACCTGGGGCTCGCCAACGACCCGGACATTGCCGGGGCGGCGGCCGCCGCCATCCGGGAGTGCGGCGTAGGCGCGGGCGCCTCGCACCTCATCACCGGCCATCACCGTCTGCATCAGGCATTCGAACAGGCTTTCGCCGCCTTCGTCGGCAAGCCGGCGGCGCTCATGTTTTCCACCGGCTACATGGCCAACCTCGGCGTGCTGAGCGCGCTGCTGAATCGTCATGGCGAAGTGTTCGCCGACAGGCTCAACCATGCTTCGCTCAACGATGCCGTCCGGCAGTGCGGTGCGAAGTTCACGCGCTACGCGCACGCCGATCTCGACCGGCTCCAAGGCCTGCTCGCGAAGAGCACGGCGCGCGACAAGCTGATCTGCTCCGATCTGGTGTTCAGCATGGACGGCGATGTCGCCGATGTGCATCGCCTGCTTGCGCTGGCCGAGGCGCATGACGCCTGGCTGTATCTCGACGATGCGCACGGATTCGGCGTGTTGAACGACGGCCGCGGCGGGCTTACGGAGGCGGCCAGGAAAAGCCCGCGCGTGATTTACCTCGCTACCCTGGGCAAGGCGGCCGGCGTATCCGGCGCCGCCGTGGCGGCGCACGCGCAAGTTGTCGAATGGCTGGTGCAGAAGGCGCGCACCTACATCTACACCACGGCCATGCCGCCCATGCTGGCGGCGGCCTTGATGGAAAGCCTGAAACGGATCGAGGCCGGACAGGCGCGCCGCGAGTTGTTGCAGAGACACATCGCTGCGCTGCGCGAGGGCCTGGAAGGGTTGTCGCGCTGGCGGCTCATGCCGTCTGCCACGCCGATCCAGCCGCTTTTGATCGGCGGCAATGCGGAGGCCGTGAGGGTGTCCGCCGCGTTGATTGAGCGGGGGCTGCTGGTGCCGGCCATCCGCACGCCGACCGTGCCGAAGGATACCGCCAGGCTGCGCATCACGCTTTCCGCGTCCCATGACGATTCCGAGGTGCGGCAGCTGGTGCAGGCTTTGAGGCGATTGCACGATGCATGAACTGCAGATGCACACTCGCGGACAGGGCCCGGATCTGGTCATGTTGCACGGCTGGGGCATGCATGCCGGCGTGTTCGACGGCCTGGCGGCGCGACTGTCGGCCCGTTTCACGGTGCATGCGGTGGACCTGCCGGGGCATGGCGGCAGCCCGATGGGCAATCTCGACAATGTGCACACGCGTCTGGCGCGCATGTTTCCGGAGCCGGCGGCAGTGCTGGGCTGGTCGCTCGGCGGCCAGATTGCCATGCAGTGGGCGGCGTCACGCGGCAACTGCATCGGGCGGCTGGTGCTGGTCGGAGCCACGCCGAAATTCGTCCGCAGCGACGACTGGGAGACCGGCATGCAGCTCGACCTGCTCATGCAGCTGGCCCAGGAGATGCGCGACAACTTCGATGCGGCGCTATCGAGATTCCTGGCCCTGCAGGTGCGCGGCATGAAGGATGGCGTGAGCGTCTTGCGGAATCTCCGGGAATCGTTCTTCTCGCGGCCTTCGCCTTCGCCGATGACGCTGGAGGGGGGGCTGGACTGCCTGTTGCGCAATGACTTGCGCGATCTGGCGGCGACCCTGGAGATGCCCGTTCTGATCGTTCAGGGTGCGCACGATACGCTGACCCATCCCGGCGCGGCACGCTGGCTGGTCGAGCGGATGCCGGCTGCGCGTTTGATGTGGCTGGAGCGCGCCGGCCATGCGCCCTTCATCTCTCACCCTGAAGAAGTCGCTGACGAGATCGTCAGATTTTGTGGAACGGAAAATGTTTGACAAAAAAGAAGTCCGGCGCGCATTTGACCGTGCAGCCCAAACTTACGATGCGCATGCCGTCGTGCAGCGCGAAATCGCCGGCAGGCTGGCCGAGCGCCTTGAGTTGATCTCGCTGACGCCGCGCAGAATTCTGGATGTGGGGTGCGGCACTGGCCAGAACCAGGGCTTGCTGCGTGCGCGCTACCCGCGCGCCGACATGGTCGGCCTTGACCTGGCGCTCCCTATGCTGCAGCTTGCTCGCCGCCCTCCCGGCATTTGGCAAAGGCTGGCAGGCCTGTGGCCGGGGGCGGCTGCGTATCACGTCTGCGCGGATATGGAACATCTGCCTCTGGCCGCCAATAGCGTGCAGATGGTGTGGTCCAGCCTGGCGTTCCAATGGGCGACCGAGCTTTCTGCCGTCCTGCGCGAATGCCATCGGGTCTTGGCCCCGGACGGGCTGCTGATTTTCGCCACGCTCGGCCCCGACACGCTGAAGGAGCTGCGCCAGGCCTTCGCGCCGGTGGATGGCGGAACGCATGTGAGCCATTTTCTCGACATGCACGATATCGGCGACATGCTGATGCATGCCGGTTATCAGCATCCGGTCATGGAAATGGAGATGATCACCCTGACCTATGAAGGGCTCAGCCCCCTGCTGCGCGACCTCAAGGGCATCGGTGCGCATAATGCTGCAACGGACCGCGCGCGCGGCATGATGGGCAAGGATGCCTGGCGCAGGCTGGAGCAGGCGTACGAAACGTTCCGCAAGGACGGCCGCCTGCCCGCCACCTATGAAGTGATCTACGGCCACGCCTGGGTCGGCGACAAGACGCGGCTGGAAGACGGCCGGCAAATCATCCAGTTCAACATGCGGCAACGCAAGGCAGGCTTGCGATGATCGACGCGGCCCTTTTCTCCCTTCCCCCTTCGCGGGGGTATTTCATCACCGGCACCGATACCGGCGTGGGCAAGACCCATGCAGCCTGCCTGCTGATCGAGGCGCTGAAGCGGCAGGGGCTGCGCGTGGCGGCGATGAAGCCGGTGGCGGCAGGCGTCGGGACGGACGGGATGAACGAGGACGTGCGCCGGCTCGTGGCCGCCTCGAACGTGCGTGCGCCGCTGGAGCAGGTCAACCCGTATTGCTTCGCGCCGGCGATTGCCCCGCATGTCGCCGCACAACAGGCAGGCGTTTGCATGAGCCTCGAAGTCATGGAGCAGGCTTACGAGAAGCTCGCCGCGCAGTCCGATGCGGTGGTGGTGGAAGGGGCGGGCGGGTTCCTCGTGCCGATGGATGAGGCGCGCGGCATGGATGCGATCCCCCTGCGCCTGAAGCTGCCGGTCATCCTGGTGGTGGGGCTGCGTCTTGGCTGCCTGAACCACGCACTGCTCACGGCGGAGGCGATTCGCGCACGCGGCCTCGTGCTGGCAGGCTGGGTGGGCAACCGCATCGACCCGCACATGGAAATGGGCGAGGAAAATCTGACCGCTCTGCGCAGTCTTTTGCGCTTGCCCTGCCTTGGCCTCATCGCCCGGAACGGAATGTCGCTGGAACACGACGATCCGCCCAAACCCTGCTAACCTTGCTGCGAAAGCAGCTTCCTGGCTCAGGCTGCTTCCCCAGACCCGAAAAAAACGATGGAGGAGAAGTGGGTCGCGTCAAAATGAATCGAATCAGGCAACGGATGCCGGCCGGGCTGTTTGCGCCGCATGCCGGCCTGCACAACCGGAGGCCCGCCGACTCGCCCGCTCAACCTGCGCCGCGCTGCCGCAGAACCCCGATCCAGGTTGCATGATCAGGGACGTCAAGCTGCTGATGGAGGCATCGCAGATCGGATAATTCATGAATCTGTACCGGAAATTGATCCTTGCCGCACTGTTGCTGACGCTGGGGCTCGTGGCTTTGGGCGCCCATGTGCGCCTGTCCGATGCGGGCCTGGGCTGTCCGGACTGGCCGGCCTGCTACGGCAAGATCACGCCGTTGCATGCGGGCGGGCATGTCAGCGAAGCCCTGGCGCAGAGCCCGGCCGGGCCGGCCGGCCATGCCAGGGTCTGGAAGGAGACGGTGCACCGTTACTTCGCCGGCCTGCTGGGCCTGCTGGTGCTGGGCATTGCCGTGCTGGCCATCAAGCGCCGTCACGAAACCCGGGGCACGCCGCTGCTGCCGATCGCACTGCTCGCGCTGATCGTCTTCCAGGCGCTGCTGGGCATGTGGACGGTGACGGAACCGCTCAAGCCCTTCATTGCGACCGGCCGCCTGATCGGCGGCATGGCCACGCTGGCCCTGCTGGCCTGGCTGTGGCAGCGTGAGTCCGGCCCCTCGCTTGCCGGCATGGCGGATGTGCGGCCCTTGCGCGCCTGGGGCGTGCTTGCGCTGGCCGTGGTGGCGATACAGATCGTGCTGGGCGGCTGGGTCGGCGCCAACCATGCGGCGCTCGCCTGTACGGATTTCCCCCTGTGCCACGGCGAGTGGGTGCCGGAAATGCATTTCGGGCCCGCCTTCACGCTGCACCGCGAACCGGGACTGGACCTTTCCGGCGGCTTGCTGCCGCCGCAGGCGCTCACGGCGATTCACTGGACGCATCGGTTGTGGGCCGTGGCGGTGCTTGTCCTTGTCGGCGCCATGGCCGTCAAGCTCATGCGCCAGCGGGGCCTGTGCGTTTTCGGCGCCTTGCTGGGCCTGCTCCTGGCGGCCCAGATCGGCATGGGCGCGGCCGGCGTTCGGTCGAGCCTGCCGCTGGCGCTGGCGGTAGCGCACAATCTCGGCGCGTCACTCTTGCTGCTGACGCTGGTGGTCATAAACTTCAGGCTCTTTCGGATGAGGTGAACGCATGGCGGAGATTTGCCCGCCTGCATGTGCGGCGCCACGCCTATCGCCGGCGACCGGGTGGCGGCAAATTGCCCGTGCAACACAAGCGGGGATATTCAGACCACTTTGTTATAATTTTGAACATTCCCATTCCTTGATGATTTCGGGGTAGTGCCAAATGATTCTGTCCCGCACCAGCCAGTACGCCGTTCAGGCTTTGATCTACATGGCGACCCAGCCCATGGGTACGCCTATCCTCAACAAGGATATCGCGACCAAGCTCAACGTGCCTGCACCGTATCTGGCAAAAATTCTGCAAAGCCTGGCCAAGGGCAACCTGCTGTATTCCTACCGCGGAAGGCTGGGCGGCTTCTGCCTCAAGGACGACGGCCCGAAGACGACGCTGATGGACATCCTGCTCCTGACCGAAGGCCCGACCTTCACGCAAAGCTGCCTGCTTGGGCTGAAGACGTGCTCCGACGAGACGGCCTGCCCGGTGCATTTCCGCTGGAAGCCGGTGAAGGAGAAAATCATCAGCCTGCTGAAGGAAACCACCCTGGACAAACTGGCCAAGGCCGTGCAGTCCGGCAAGTACCGTTTGTCTGATCTGCCCGGCGCCGCATTCGATCAGCTCAAGCCATGAGAGGCTGGTTCCTGGCGGCATTGCTTGCCGCGCTGGCCGCGTGCGGCCCGGCGGAAGCGCCGCCCCCCGAAGCCAAATTCCTGGCCACCGACATCACGGGTGCGCCGTGGGGGCGCGATTTCAGGTTGACCGACCATGCCGGCAAGGAAAGGACGCTGGCGGACTTTCGCGGCAAGGTCGTGGCGATTTTTTTCGGCTACACCCATTGCCCCGATGTCTGTCCGACGACGCTGTCGGATTTCGCCATGGCGATTCGCCAACTGGGGCCCGAAGGGGAAAGGGTCCAGGTGCTGTTCGTGACCGTCGACCCGGAACGCGATACGGCCGAACTGCTGTCCCGCTACGTGCCCTCGTTCAACCCGACCTTCCTCGGCATGCGCACCGATCCGGATTCCCTTGCCGCGCTGGCGAAGGAATTCCGGGTTGTTTACCAAAAGAACGAGGTCAAGGGACCGTCCGGCTACCTGATGGATCATAGCGCCGGCACCTATGTCTACGATGCGCAGGGCAGGCTGCGCCTGCACATGGCCTACGGCACCCCCCCCAATGCGATCACGCAGGATCTGCGCGCGCTGCTCGCGCGGTAGCTGCCGAGCTCGCAAATTCCGCTGTTCCGGCTTGCCGTGCAGAAGGGAAGTCCGCTAGAATACCCGAGTTGGCATGTCGGGTATTTCCGATAATCTGGTCATTCATATCCGAATTTGACCGGAGAAAGTTACTTAAAATCAACAGGATAAGAGAGAGGGGTTATATGGCGGCAACAACACTCGCGCCGGCCGAGCAATATAATTTCGATATTGTCAAGAAATTTGCCGTCATGGCCCTGGTCTGGGCAGTGGTCGGCATGTCGGTCGGCGTCTACATCGCATCGGAACTGGCCTGGCCGTTCCTGAACTTCGACAGTCCCTATATCAGCTTCGGCCGTCTGCGCCCGGTGCACACCGGCGCGGTGATCTTCGGCTTCGGCGGCTCGGCGCTGTTCGCCACTTCCTACTACGTGGTGCAGCGTACCTGCCAGGCCCGCCTGATTTCCGACGGCATGGCCAGCTTCACCTTCTGGGGCTGGCAGAGCGTGATCGTGCTGGCTGCGCTGTCCTACGTGTCCGGCTACTCCCAGGGTCGCGAATACGCCGAGATGGAATGGCCCATCGACATCCTGATCGAGGTGGTGTGGGTGGCCTACCTGATCGTGTACGTCGGCACCATCATGCGCCGCAAGCAGCCGCACATCTACGTCGCCAACTGGTTCTACCTGTCCTTCATCCTGGCCACCGCGCTGCTGCACACCTTCAACAACCTGGCCGTTCCCGTCGACCTCTTCTCCATGAAGTCCTACAGCCTGTTCTCCGGCACCCAGGACGCCATGACCCAGTGGTGGTACGGGCACAACGCGGTGGGCTTCTTCCTCACCGCCGCCTTCCTCGGCATGATGTACTACTTCGTGCCCAAGCAGGCCGGCCGCCCGATCTACTCCTACCGCCTGTCCATCGTCCACTTCTGGGCGCTGGGCTTCATGTACATGTGGGTGGGTGCGCACCACCTGCACTGGACCGCGCTGCCGGACTGGACTTCCACCCTCGCCGCGACCTTCTCCATCCTGCTGCTGATGCCTTCGTGGGGCGGCATGATCAACGGCATCATGACCCTGTCGGGCGCCTGGGACAAGCTCAGGACCGACCCGGTGATGCGTTTCATGATCGTGGCGCTGTCGTTCTACGGCATGTCCACCTTCGAGGGCCCGATGATGTCGCTCAAGGAGGTGAACGCGCTGTCGCACTACACCGACTGGACCGTGGGCCACGTGCACTCCGGCGCGCTGGGCTGGGTGGCGATGATTTCCTTCGGTTCGCTCTACCACATGATCCCCAGGCTCTGGGATACCAGGCTCTACAGCGCCAGGCTGGTGGAAGTGCATTTCTGGCTGGCGACCATCGGCATCCTGCTGTACATCATTGCCATGTGGATCTCCGGCATCACCCAGGGACTGATGTGGCGCGCCACGGATGAATTCGGCAACCTGCAGTATTCCTTCGTCGAATCGGTTGCGGCCATGATCCCGTTCTACATCATGCGTGCCGTGGGCGGCGCCTTTTTCCTGACCGGAACAGTCGTCATGGTTTACAACATCTACATGACCATCCGCCAGGCCGGGCAGGAAGAGGCCGCGCTCGAAGCCAAACTGGCAGCCAAGATGGCGAATGCCGGCGCGTAAGGGAAAACATCATGCGTATCAATTTCTTCAAGCACGAATGGATTGAAACCAACATCGGCCTGATGCTGGTGCTGACCATGCTGGCGATCAGCGTGGGCGGCCTGGTCGAGATCGCGCCGCTGTTCTTCATCAAGAAGACCGTGGAAAACGTCGAGGGCATCAATGTCCGCCCCTACACGCCGCTGGAACTGCGCGGCCGCGACATCTACGTCCGCGAAGGCTGCTACACCTGCCATTCGCAGATGATCCGCCCCTTCGTCGATGAAAAGCTGCGCTACGGCCATTATTCGCTGGCGGCCGAGTCGCAGTACGACCATCCCTTCCAGTGGGGCTCCAAGCGCACCGGCCCCGACCTTGCGCGCGTCGGCGGCAAGTATTCCAACGAGTGGCATGTGGATCACCTCATCGCGCCGCGCTCCATGGTGCGGCAGTCGGTCATGCCCAACTATCCCTGGCTCATGCAGTTGCTTGACCAGTCCGACATCGCCGGCCGCATGAAGGCGTTGCGGGCAGTCGGCGTGCCGTATTCCCTGACCGAGGCGGAGCGCGAGGCCAACGTGAAGAAATTCGGCGAGCAGGTCGCGGCCCAGCTGCACATTGCGGACGCCAGGAAGAACCTGGTCGACCAGGCCAATCTCGGCAACTACGACAGCAAGCCCGGCGTTTCCGAGATGGACGCGCTGGTGGCCTACCTGCAAGTGCTCGGCACCATGGTCGACTTCAACAAGCTCGACGAAGACGAGCTCGTGCGTGCCCGCTAGGGCGGCGACAGGGGCGAGCGATGGAATGGCTTGACTGGTTTTCCAGGCCCGAGAACACCAAGCCGCTCGCCCTGCTGATTTTTTTCGTGACTTTTGTCGGCATCGTGCTGTACGTATATGGCAGCAAGAAACGCAGCAAGCGGCTGGAATCCTACAAGGACATCCCCTTCCAGGACGATGCCCCTGACAACAAGGACTAAGTGATGAGTGAACAGAACCTGCAATCGCAAACCGTGCAAACCACCGGCCATGCCTGGGACGGCGACCTCCAGGAATTCAACAACCCGCTGCCGACCTGGTGGGTGTACACGTTCTACGTGACGATCGTATTCTCCGTCGTCTACTGGTTCATCTATCCGTCGTGGCCGATCGGCAAGGGTTTCCTCACCGGCTTCTCCGAAATCACCTACGTGAACAAGGCCGGCGAGACCGTCACCAGCCATTGGAACACCCGCGCGCTGCTGGCGAAGAAGCTGAACGAACAGACTGAATTGCAGAAGCCCTATTTCAGCAAGGTGGCGGCCAGCGATTTCGGCCAGATTGCCAAGGATCCCGAGCTTTCCGGCTTTGTGCTGTCCGCCGGCAAGGTGCTGTTCGACGACAACTGCGCGCCCTGCCATCAGCAGGGCGGCCAGGGCAAGCCGGGCTTCTATCCCAACCTGGCCGACGACGACTGGCTGTACGGCGGCAGCTACGACAAGATCCACCAGACCCTGGTCAACGGCCGCCGCGGCTACATGCCGGCTTTCGGCGAGGTGCTTCCCGCCGGTGACATCGACGCGCTGGCCAACTATGTCGCAAGCCTTTCGGGCATAGGCCACGACGCCGGCAAGGCCGCGAGCGGCAGGGCGCTGTTCGTGTCCCAGAGTGCGGCCTGCTACGCCTGCCATGGCGAGAACGCCAAGGGCCGCCAGGAGACGGGCGCGCCCAATCTCACCGACGGGATCTGGCTGTGGGCCAACGTCCCCGGTGCGCAAAAGCCCGAGGACAAGATCGCCGCCATCCGCGCCACCATCGCCGCCGGCCTCAACAAGGGCGTCATGCCCGCCTGGGGCGGACGCCTCACCCCGGAACAGATCAAGGTGCTGACGGTCTACGTTCACGAGCTCGGCGGCGGGACGTAACGCCGCCCGTCCCCACACGCGAAGCCCCCGTCCACGGGGGCTTTTTTTCCCCGAAATCATTACGATCGCCTCATGGAACCCGGTACGGACAGCGCCCCCGCGCTCTACCAGAAACGCATCCCCATCTACACCCGCTCGGTGAAGGGGCCGTTCCGCCGTTTCAAGACCGCGGTGCTGCTCTTCGGCTTCGCCGTCTTCTTCCTGCTGCCATGGTTGCCGTGGGCACGCCCGGACGCGCCGTCGCAGGCCGTGCTGTTCGACCTGCCGGGACGCCGTTTTCTCATCCTCGGCCTCACCGTCTATCCGCAGGACGTCATCTGGCTCGCCCTGCTGCTGTTCATCGCCGCGATCCTGCTGTTCTTCGCCACCGCGCTGATCGGCCGCGCCTTCTGCGGCTACTTCTGCTTCCAGACGCTGTGGACCGACTGCTTCATCTGGATCGAGCATTTCGTGCAGGGCGAACGCCCGGCGCGCCTGCGTCTTGCGCGCCAGCCGTGGAACCGCGAAAAGCTCGCCAGGATCGGCGGCACCCATGCCCTGTGGGTGCTGGTGTCGTTCTGGACCGGCATGACCTTCGCCGCCTACTTCGCCTACGCGCCGCAGCTCGTCGTCGACTTCTTCACCGGCCAGGCGGCGCCCGCCGCCTACATCACGGTGGGCATCCTCACCGCGTCCACCTATCTTGCCGCCGGCCTCATGCGCGAGCAGGTGTGCACCTACGTGTGCCCCTACGGCCGCTTCCAGAGCGTGATGTACGAAGCACAAACCCTCGCCGTGCACTACGATGCCCGCCGTGGCGAAGGCGAATGCGGACGCGCCGCCGCGCACGCCGGCCTGCGCACCCTGGACGAGCGGCACGCCAGGGGCCATGGCGACTGCATCGACTGCAAGTTGTGCGTGCAGGTATGCCCGGCCGGCATCGACATCCGCGATGGCCTGCAATACAAGTGCATCTCCTGCGGCCTTTGCATCGATGCCTGCAACGGCATCATGGATTCCATGGGTTTTCCGCGCGGACTCATCCGCTATGATTCCGAAGCCAACCTGGGCAGCCCGGAACCCGCCAGGCCGCGCCTGCACTGGAGGCGCCTCAAGGTGGTCGGCTACGGCGTGGCCATCGTGCTGATGTCGGCCTACCTTGCATACAGCATTTCCGCGCGCAGCGGTTTCGAAGGCGCCGTTACCCAGGTGCGCCAGCCGCTGTTCGTGGTCCTCTCCAACGGCGATATCCGCAACCGCTATCAGATTCGCGTGACGAACAAACTCGAAAGCCCCGAGACCTTCAGCGTCGGCATCAAGGGACTGCCGGAATCCGCGCTCGACCTGGGCACGCTGCGCGAAGTGGCCGTCAGGCCTGGCCACAGCGCGGTCCTGCAGGCCAGCGTCATCCTCGACCCCGAAACCGCGTCGCGGACACGTGAGATCGAGTTCGTGATTACGCCGCGCTCGCATCCGAACGAGGCGCGCATCGAGTCGGCGGGTTTCCATTACAGCGGACAGAACCGGAACTGACATGGAAACGGGACTGACCTTGTTCGGGGGGCTGGCAGCGGTGCTGCTGCTGTTTGCTGCCGCACGGGCGCTGCGCATGCCGGCCGAACTGGCCGGATTCGCCGCCGCCGGCATCCCCCTGTTCGCCTACATCGCCATGCTGTTCGGGCGCTGGCCCGGACTCGATGTCGTGGCCATGCATGTCGCCGTGTTCAGCATCGCGGCTTTCGTGCTGGTCGTGCTGTCGCGCTACCGCGCAAAGCAGTCGCGCATGCACTGGGCGCCCAAGGCGCTGATCGGCTTCTTCCTGGTGCTGATCGTGGTGAATGCCGGTTTTCTGTATGTGTCCACCAAGGGTTTGCCGCCCGGGCTGGCCAGCGTTTTCCTGCCCGCAGGCGACAGCAAAACCTTGCATACCGGCTTTGCGGGCACGACCCGGCATGGCAAAGATGCGGCCAAGGCGATCGGCGCCGATCTGTCACGGCAGCACCGCAACGATCAGTTGGGCTGGCAGGTCCGCGTGGAGGGATTGCGCATGCCCGCGGTCGGGCAGAATGCCGTCACGGTGTTCGTCGACGGCCGGGACGGACGGCCGCTTTCGGGTCTTGACGGAGTGTGGCGGGTAGCGAGGCCGGGGACGGCAGCGATCAGCGTGCCGCTTGCGATGACGGTCGACGGCCAGTATGAGGCCAGGCTGGATTTTTCCGGGCCAGGCCTTTGGCTCGTCGAATTGCTGATGGACGGCTATCGCCAGGCATGGGAGATTCAGGTGCCATGAGCGCAACCCTGCTTTTCCTGTTCGGGCTCACCGGCATTTTCGTCGTGCTGTTGATCGTGGGTATACTATGGTCGATCAAGAGCGGCCAGTTCGAGGACATGGAAGGCCCTGCCGAGCGCATCCTGATGGACGATGATGACCCCATGCTGCCGGGGCGCAAGCCATTGAGCGGCGATGGGGAATAAACTAGAATTCGCGCAAATATTTCGGAGTCGACGATGAAACAGTATCTATCCAAGCAAAACCTGCCCATGCTCCTGGTGGTTGGCATGGTCATCTGGGCGTGGCTCAGTCTTCTCAGTGTCCTGATCGCCGGTTTTTTCTAAGGACGCGGCCATAAATTAAAAAGCCCCGCAGTCGCGGGGCTTTTTGTTGGGTTGCCGGCTTGCTCAGGCCGGGATCAGCTCGCGCATTTTCTTCATGGCCTTGGCCTCGATCTGGCGCACGCGCTCGGCGGAAATGCCGAATTCGGCAGCCAGTTCGTGCAGGGTGGAGGAGCCGTCCTCGTTGAGCCAGCGCGCCTGGATGATGCGGCGGCTGCGGTCGTCCAGGCTGGTCAGCGCAGCGACGAGGCCTTCATGCTGCAGGCGTTCGTTCTGCTCACGCGCCAGAACCTCAACCGGTTCGTCGTCGGGGCTGGCGAGGTAGGCGATGGGGCTGTAGGACTCTTCGCCGTCTTCGACAGTCGGGTCGAGGCCGATGTCGCCGCCGGACATGCGGGTTTCCATCTCCCGCACTTCCTCGGGTTTGACGTTGAGTTCCTTGGCGATGGCGGCGGTTTCATCCGGACCCAGGCTGCCCAGGCCCTGCCTCATGCTGCGCAGGTTGAAGAACAGCTTGCGCTGGGCCTTGGTGGTGGCCACCTTGACCAGGCGCCAGTTCTTCAAAATGTATTCGTGGATTTCGGCCTTGATCCAGTGCAGTGCGAAGGAGACCAGGCGCACGCCGCGGTCGGGATCGAAGCGCTTGACCGCCTTCATCAGGCCGATGTTGCCTTCCTGGATGAGGTCGGCCTGGGGCAGGCCGTAGCCCATGTAGTGGCGGGCGGTGCTCACCACCACGCGCAGGTGCGAAAGCACCAGCTGGCGGGCGGCGCCGACATCCTCGTGGTCGCGCCAGCGGCGGGCCAGGGCCTGTTCTTCTTCCAGCGTCAGCATGGGATAACGGCTCACGCTGTGGATGTAGGCATCCAGACTTCCGGCGGAAACGATGGGCATCAGGGCTGTGGACATGTAAAACTTACCTCCCGATCTAAGTTTGGCACTCTGGCTTTCTGAGTGCCAAACGATAAAAAAGTTCGGACAAATAGTCAACCAATTTAGTCAACTAATTGGACCGGACCCTGCAGGGCGTCCGGGCTAGCCGAATTTGCGCAAGGTGCGGCTTACGGCTAGCCAGGCCCCCAGCCAGCTGGACAGTGTGGCCAGGCCAAGAACGGCGACGCCCTCTGCCGCTCCCAGGGACGCCAGCCGGAAAGGCGAGCCGTACAAGGTCGCGAGCCGGCTGACCGGGCCGTCCATGGCCAGGCCGAGCAGGACAAGGATGCCCAGGGCGGCCAGCGCCCCGGTCGCTCCCTGCAGGGCGCCGAAATACAGGAAAGGGCGGCGGATGTAGCGGTCGGTGGCGCCAATCAGCCGGCTGACCTCGATCTCCTCGCGCCGGGCGAGAATCTGGGCGCGGATGGCGTTGCTGGCGATGGCGACAAGGGCGAGGCCGAAAAGTGCGCTCAGCAGCAGGACGATTTGCCGGCCGAGCGTCAGCATCGCTTGCAGGCGCTCGGCCCAGGCGCTGTCGGCATGGGCGCTTTCCACGCCGGGCAGGCCGGCAAGCTCCCGGCGCAGGGTTTCCATTGCGCCCGGACTGGCTTGTTGCAGGGTCAGCACCCAGGCATCCGGCAGGGGATTCTTTTCCAGGCCGGCGGTGATGTCCGCCAGGCCCTTGGCTTTCAGCCGTTCCAGCGCCGCCTCGCTGGAGATGAAGTGATGCCGGCCGATGGCGGGGTGGGCGCCAAGTTTTTGCTTGATGGCGTCGCGTTCGCCCTGCGTGGCGTTTTCGGCGATGAAAAGGCTGATTTCCGGCTGGGCGGGAAGGTCGCCCGCCAGCCGGTTGAGGTTGCTTATCGCGAGGTACATGCTTGCCGGCAAGGCAATGGCGACCCCGATGGCCAGCGCCGTGAAGCCACTGGCGAAAGGGGTGCGAAGCAGCCGCCTCGAGGCGTCGGCGAAAGACGAAACATGGTGGGCGAGCCAGCTTCTCATGCGCCGTCCGCCAGCCTGCCGTGGTCGAGATGGATCACGCGGCCGCCCATGGCCTGGATGGCGCGCTCGTCATGCGTGGAGATGACCAGCGTGGTGCCTACGCGGTGAAAGTCCTTGAACATGTTGAGGATGTCGATGGCGTACCCGGCGTCGAGGTTGCCCGTGGGCTCGTCGGCCAGCACCAGGGCCGGGCGCGACACCACGGCGCGCGCGATGCACAGGCGCTGCTGCTCGCCGCCGGACAGGGCGACGGGCATGGCGCGTTCGCGCTTGAGCAGCCCGACCTTGTCCAGTGCGGCGCGGGCGCGTTTCATGGCCTCGCGCCGGTCGAAGCCGGCAATGGAGAGCGGCAGCAGGGCGTTTTCGATGACGCTGCGGTCGAACAACAGCTTGTGGTCCTGGAAAATGAGGCCGATGTTGCGGCGCAGGAATGGCACGGTATGGCGCGACAGGCGACCGACATTCTGGCCGTTGACGGTGACCGCGCCGCTGGTGGGGCGCTCGATGGCGGCGATGAGCTTCAGCAACGTCGATTTGCCCGCGCCTGAATGCCCGGTGAGGAAGGCCAGTTCGCCGTGTTCGATTCCCAGCGTGATGTTGTCCAGCGCGGTGAGTCCGCCGGGGTAACGCTTGGTCACCTGGGAAAACTGGATCATCGCTGACCTTCCCCGATAAGGGCTTCGACATAATCGCGTGCGACGAAGGGTTTGAGGTCGTCCAGGCCTTCGCCCACGCCGATGTAGCGCACGGGGATGGGGCGCGCCGCGGCAATGGCCGCGAGCGCGCCGCCCTTGGCGGTGCCGTCCAGCTTGGTGACGATGAGGCCGGTGACGCCCAGCGCGTCGTCGAAGGCCTTGACCTGGCTGACCATGTTCTGCCCGGTATTGCCGTCCAGGACCAGCAGCACTTCGTGCGGCGCGTCAGGATCCAGCTTCTGGATCACGCGCTTCACCTTCCTGATCTCTTCCATCAGGTGCAGCTGGGTGGGCAGGCGGCCGGCGGTGTCGGCCAGCACGACGTCGATGCCGCGTGCGCGCGCCGCATTGACGGCATCGAAAATCACCGAGGCGGAATCGCCCTTTTCCTGGCTCACCACGGTGACATTGTTGCGCTCGCCCCAGACCTGCAATTGTTCCCTGGCAGCGGCCCGGAAGGTGTCGCCGGCGCCCAGCAGGACCGACTTGCCCTCGCTCTGGAAAAGCTTGGCGAGCTTGCCGATGCTGGTGGTCTTGCCGGCGCCGTTGACGCCCGCCAGCATGACGATGAAAGGCCTGGCGCCGGAAGTGTCGAGCGGTTGTTCCAGCGGCGCGAGCAGCCCGGTCAGGGCATCGGCCAGCGCGGCCCTGAGCATGGCCGCATCGGACAGGTGCTCGCGCGCGACCTGCCTGCGCAGACGTTCGAGCAGGGCCTCGGTCGCATCCACGCCGACGTCGGCGGTGAGCAGGATGGCCTCCAGTTCCTCGTACAGTTCCTCGTCGATCTTGCGGCCGGCGCCGAACAGGCCGGCCAGCTGGCCGCCGATCTTTTCCCGGGTCTTGGACAGCCCCGCCCTCAGGCGCTGCGCCCAGCCCGGGCGTGCGGCGGTCTTTTCCGGCTCGGCGGGCTTGTCGGGGGGGGGAGGCGTTTTGCGGAAACCGAACACAAAATTTATGGTCTTGGAAAGGGAACGCTATTTTATCATTCGCCATTCAACATTCCTTTTGGACTGCAAGACAAGCCATGCAACTTGGAAGAATCGCACTGCTGCTCATCACGGCGGCCATGCCCGCGGCGGCGGGCGTTACCGACACCACCCTGGACAATGGGCTGCGCGTCATCGTCAAGGAAGACCATCGTGCCCCGGTCGTGGTTTCCCAGCTCTGGTACAAGGCGGGCAGCATGGACGAGCACAACGGCGCGACCGGCGTCGCTCACGTTCTGGAACACATGATGTTCAAGGGCACCGGGAAGGTGCCGGACGGCCAGTTCTCCAAGCGCATTGCGGCGGCAGGCGGGCGCGAAAACGCCTTTACCAACCGTGACGCCACCGTGTATTTCCAGCAGTTGCAGAAGGATCGCCTGCCGCTGTCGTTCGAACTGGAGGCGGATCGCATGGCCGACCTGCAGCTGAAGGAAGAGGCATTCGCGAAGGAAATCCAG
This sequence comes from Thiobacillus sp. UBA6205, assembly GCA_002421825.1. Lineage (GTDB taxonomy): Bacteria > Pseudomonadota > Gammaproteobacteria > Burkholderiales > Thiobacillaceae > UBA6918. The sequence goes on from DISR01000018.1 coordinate 42,166, forward strand.
GTGGTGATGGAAGAGCGCCGCCTGCGCACGGAGGACAATCCCCATGCGGTCGTGTACGAGCAGCTGATGAGCGTGGCCTTTCAGGCGCATCCTTACCGCCGTCCCGTCATCGGCTGGATGGACGATCTTCAGAACATGCGCGCGCAGGATGCGCGCGACTGGTATCAGCGCTGGTATGCGCCCAACAACGCCACCCTGGTGGTGGCAGGCGATGTCGATCCCCAGGAAGTGATCGCGCTCGCTCGGAAGGAATATGGCCGGCTGGCGAACAAGCCGCTGCCGGTGCGCAAGCCGCAGGACGAACCGCCGCAGCGGGGCGAGAAGCGCATTGTCGTGAAGGCGCCGGCCAAGCAGCCTTACGTGTTGATGATTTATCGTGCGCCGGGCCTGGACGATGCAGACAAGGATGTGATGCCCTGGGCCATGCAGGTGCTGGCCGGGGTGCTGAACGGCAACGATTCCGCGCGTCTCGACAAGCGCCTGGTCAAGGAGCAGCGCATCGCGGTCGAGGCCGGCGCGAGCTACGACGGCATCAGCCGCGGGCCGGGCCTGTTCTATCTCGACGGCACGCCGAGCGAGGGCAAGAGTGCGGCCGAACTGGAAAAGGCGCTGCGCGCCGAGATCCGCCGCATCCAGCATGCGGGGGTGAGCGAAGAAGAGCTCAACCGGGTCAAGGCACAGGTCATCGCCGGCGATGTCTACCAGCGCGATTCGGTGTTCTACCAGGCCATGCAGTTGGGCGAGCTGGCCACGCTTGGGCTGCCGCTGGATCTTCTGGAAAAGCGCGTGGACAAGCTCAAGGCGGTGACGGCAGACCAGGTCAGGGCGGCGGCAAGGCTGCTCACGGACGACCGGCTGTCCGTGGCCGTGCTCGACCCGCTACCGATAAGCGCCTCCGCGCGCAAGCCCTCGATGGAGGTGAAGCATGCGCGTTAAACAATTCCTGCTCCTGCTCGGGGCGCTCGTCGTGGCGGTGCCGGCATGGGCGGGCGTCGCCATCCAGCACTGGACGACGCCGCAGGGCACGCGCGTCTACTTCGTCGAAAACCGTGATATTCCCATGCTCGACGTGGCGATCGACTTTCCGGCCGGCAGCCGCCATGACACACCCGGCAAAAGCGGCCTCGCCGCACTCACCCATACCATGCTCGACCAGGGTGCCGGCGGCATGAGCGACATCGTCATCGCACAGCGCCTCGCGGACGTCGGCGCCGTGCTGGGCGGGGGGTTCGACCAGGATAAAGCCGGTGTTTCGCTGCGCACGCTGTCCAGCGCGCGCGAGCGCGATGCCGCGCTGGAGGTGCTGATGGCGATCCTGCACAAGCCGCAGTTCCCGCAGGCGGCAATGCAGCGCGAGCGCGCGCGCATGCTCGCGCAACTGCGCGACGAGGACTCGCGCCCGGGCGAGGTCGCCGCGAAGGCGTTTTACCGGGCGCTCTACGGCGACCAGGGCTACGGCCTGCCTGTTGCCGGCACGGCCAAAGGATTGAACAAGATCGTGCGCGGCGACCTGCAGGCCTGGTACCGGATGCGTTACCGCGCAGCCGATGCGGTGATCTCCGTGATCGGCGACATGAGCCGTGCCGAGGCCGAGAAACTGGCCCGGCGCATTGCTGCCGGCCTGCCGCAGGGCGCCCCGGCACCGGCCGCGGCTCCCGTTTCCCCCAGGCCGCCGACCGAAAAGCGCATCGCCCATCCTTCATTGCAAAGCCACGTGCTGATCGGGCAGGTTGGCATGGCGCGCAGCGATCCGGATTATTTCGCCCTCTACGTCGGCAACCATGTACTGGGCGGCAGCGGCTTCGACTCGCGCATGCTCGAAGAAGTCAGGCAGAAGCGCGGCTACGCGTATTCCGCCTATAGCTATTTCATTCCCATGGCGCAGCCAGGCCCCTTGCTGATCGGCCTGCAGACCAAGAATGAACAGGTGGAGGACGCCAGGAAAGTGGCGCTCGAAACCGTGGCCCGCTTCGTCGCCGAAGGGCCTACCGAGGCCGAGCTCGCTCAGGCCAGGAACAATCTGGTCGGCGGTTTCCCGTTGCGCATCGACAGCAACAAGAAAATCATGGATTACCTGCGCGCCATCGGTTTCCACAAGCTGCCGCTCACCTACCTGGACGACTGGGTCAAGAACGTGGAGAGCGTCACGCTGGAGCAGATCCGCGATGCTTTCAAGCGCCGGGTCGATCCGGGCGCATTGTCTGTCGTGGTGGTGGGCGGGGATGCCGGCTAGGCCCGCGCGCCACGCCGGCCAGGTGCGCATCATCGGCGGGGAGTATCGGCGCCGGGTGCTGCATTTCCCGGGCCTGTCGGGGTTGCGGCCCACGCCAGACCGCGTGCGTGAAACGCTGTTCAACTGGCTGGGCCAGGAATTGACCGGCATGGCCTGCCTCGATGCGTTCGCCGGCAGCGGGGTGCTGGGCTTCGAGGCTGCTTCAAGAGGCGCTGCGCGCGTAGTCATGCTGGAGTCCTCGCGCCAGGCCTGCGATGCGCTAAGGCATAACCGCGATCTGCTCAAGGCGGCTTGCGTGGAAATCCGGGAGACGGAGGCGCTGGCCTGGATGCGGACGGCAACCGAGCGCTTCGATGTCGTGTTCCTCGACCCCCCTTTCGCCAGCGGCCTGGCAGGCGAGGCCACGCCGCTGGCAATCGGCTTGCTCAAGCCGGAGGGCTGGGTCTACCTCGAACAGGCGGACAGGATCGCGCCGCCCGAAGGGTTTATCATTCACCGGGAGGGACGAGCGGGCCGGTCCCGCTTCGCATTGTTAAGGAGATCGACTTGCTGAAAGCCGTCTATCCGGGAACTTTCGATCCTGTCACGCGCGGGCACGAGGATCTCATCCGTCGCGCTTCGCGGCTGTTCGATGAAATCATCGTGGCCATCGCGGAAAACCGCAACAAGGCGCCGTTTTTCAGCCTGGACGAGCGCGTCGATATCGCGCGCGAAGTGCTGGCCGATCTTCCGGGGGTGCGGGTGGAGGGATTTTCCAGCCTGCTCATCGACTTTGCCGCCAGGCACGAGGCGCATATCGTCCTGCGCGGTCTGCGCGCAGTGTCGGACTTCGAGTACGAGTTCCAGCTGGCGGGCATGAACCGCAACCTGAAGCCGGACATCGAGACCATCTTCATGACGCCGTCGGACCAGTACATGTTCATTTCCTCGAGCATGGTGCGCGAGATCGCCGGCCTGGGCGGCGATGTCAGCCCATTCGTGCACCCCTTGGTGATGAAGCGATTAAATGCGAAAATAAGCGCCGGCTAATATAACCATGACGGAGTGTCTACCATGGCCCTGATGATTACCGACGAATGCATCAATTGCGACGTCTGTCTCCCCGAGTGCCCGAACGAGGCGATTTCCCAGGGCGACGAGATATACGTCATCGACCCCAACAAGTGCACGCAGTGCGTGGGCCACTTCGATACGCCACAGTGCCAGGAAGTCTGCCCGGTGGACTGCATTCCGCTCAATCCGGACTATGTGGAGAGCGAGGATGAACTGATGGAGAAGTACCTGCGCCTGACCGGCAAAGCCGCCTGATTCGCATCATCGCCCGACGAAAAAGCCCGGTCCTGGCCGGGCTTTTTCGTCGGGCGTACCCGAGGCTCAGGCTGAACGCTCCAGCGTGTCGGCCTTGTCGCCGTTTTCGGCCAGGCTTGCGTTGACCTCGCCGTTGAGAGCGGCCAGTTGCTCCATCTGCCGCTCGGTGAGTTCGACATTGGATTCGAGTTCCTTGATGCGTTCTTCGAGCGTCTCGGTCGCATCGTGAATTCGCTGTACGCTTTCCAGCCTGCGCTTGAGCTGGATCTGGTGCTCGCGAACCTGTGTTTCCATGGGGGCGATCAGGGCCTTCAGCCAGGATTCGGTTTCGCGGTTGGCAATTTCATAAACGTGCACCACGCGGCTCGCCATGGTCTCGAAGAACTTGGCGGTCAGGCTTTTCTGCCCCTGGGTCAGCATCTGCAGAACGGTGTTGAAACGTTCGTTGAAGATGCGTTCCAGCCGTTCGATTTCCTTGTGGAAGCGGACCAGGTTGTGCCCGGGCGGGCTGACGGCGGAGAGCCCGTATTCATCGCTGAACTTGCGGTACATGGCGGTCATCATGGACTGAATTTCATCCACCTGGTGGCCGGCCTTGGACAGGTTGCCCTTCATGGCCGAGAAGAAGCCCAGCATGGCGTCGCGCATGTCGCGGCTGAAGCGGCTGTTGTCCATATCGCTGCGGGTTTTCTTCACCTCGGCATGCAGGCGCTTCATGCCGAGGTGCTTGCGCAGTTGCGTGGCGTGGTGCGCAAAGATCGTGCGCAGGGCCTTGAACTGGTTCATGCCCTTTTCGAACTGCCGGGTTTCCTGGTTGACCTTCTCCATGATCTGGGCGACCACGTCGCGGTTCTTCCCGCGCAGGTTTTCCAGTTCCTCGACCTGATCCTGGATGTTGGCCAGGCGCGCCTCCAGCAGCTCTGTGGTCTTCACCACCACGTCCTCGATGGCGCCATGGGTGGACTGGCGTACCAGCTCCTGCTTGAACGGGATGAGTTCCGCGGTCAGCGCCGCCTCGAGTTCCGGCAGGCGGCTTTTTTCCAGCAGCGCAGGGTTGTGCTGTACCTTGGCGACCAGCGCCTTCTGCGCGGAGACCGGATAGATCTGCGATTCCGGCAGTTCCAGCTGGGCAGCGCTCACCCGCACCTGCCTGGCGATTTCGGCATTGACCTGGTCGGTGCTCTTGAGGTCGTCCCACAGCCCGTCGATCTTGTTCAGCACCACCAGCCTGCCGTGGCTCGCGCCCTGCAGCGGGGCGATGTGCTTGCGCCAGATTTCGATGTCGCTCTTGGTGACGCCGGTGTCGGCGGCGAGGATGAACAGCACCGCATGCGCGTTGGGCAGGAGGCTGAGCGTGAGTTCCGGCTCGGTGCCGATGGCGTTCAGGCCCGGGGTGTCGAGGATGACCAGGCCCTTCTCCAGCAGGGGGTGCGGGAAATTGATCAATGCATGGCGCCAGCGCGGGATTTCCACCGCGCCGTCGCGCGCCAGCGTGCGCGCCGTTTCCTCGTCGTCGGGGTTGATCAGGCCGTATTCGGTGGCAATGTCGCCGGACACCTGCAGCGTGTCAGACAGCCTGGACAGGGTCTCCCGCATCTGGTCGGCCGAACTCACGTCCAGCGGAAGCGTGGTCCATTGGTCGGGGTGGCGCCTGAAATCGGATACCGTGCCTTCGCGCGACTTGGTCTGGATCGGCAGCAGCTTGATGGTGGGCGGGCTGTCCGCTTCGTAGAAGAGTTCGGTCGGGCACATGGTGGTGCGGCCGGCCGAGGAGGGCAGCACGCGCTGGCGGTAGTCGGAGAAGAAAATCGCGTTGATGAGCTCGGACTTGCCGCGCGAGAACTCGGCGACGAAGGCGACGTTGAGGCGGTCTTCCTGCAGGCGCTCGAGCAGTTGCCTGAGCTTGAGGTCGGTCTCGGCGTCGTTCAGCTCCTGCGCGGAAAGCCAGTCGCGCAAGGCCAGGATGCGCTCGGAAACGCCGTTGCGCCAGTTGCTGTAATGCTCGAATTCGGAAACCAGGGTGGCGGACATGATTCTGGACCTTTTCACCTCAACGAAACTGGTAACGGACGGTTGCCGGACATCTTGAGTGCCGCCGGTCGATTGGCCGGCGCGGCCTATTTCTGGCAAACCGGGCAGTAAAAGGTCGAACGCTGCCCGCTGGCCAGTTTCTTGATCGGCGTGCCGCAGACCTTGCAGGGCAGGCCGGCGCGGTCATAGACCTTGGTGTGCGACTGGAAATAGCCCGGTTCGCCATCGGCCGCCACGTAATCCCTGAGCGAGCTGCCGCCTGCGTTGACCGCGTTTTGCAGCGTGGTTTTGATGGCGCTCGCGAGTTTGGCGCATTCGGCCCGGGTCAGGCGGCCGGCGGCCCGGCCGGGGCGGATGCCGGCGCGGAACAAGGATTCTGACGCGTAGATGTTGCCCACGCCGACTACAATCCGGCTGTCCATGATCAGGTTCTTGATCGCGGTTCTGCGGCCGCGGCAGGCTTTGTACAGGTGCTCGGCGTTGAAATCGCCGGTCAGCGGTTCCGGCCCCAGGTGGGCGAGCAGCGGGTGATTTTCCGGGTCGTCGGTCAGCAGCACCGCGCCGAAGCGGCGTGGATCGCGCAGCCGCAGCGTTTCGCCGCCCTCGAACAGCCAGTCGACGTGGTCATGCACGGTGGCAGGCTCGCCCTTGCCGGCAAAGCGCAGGCTGCCGGACATGCCCAGGTGCACGAGCTGGAACAGCCCGCCGAAGTCGAACAGCAGATATTTGCCGCGGCGTGTGATGGACCGGAGAGTTTTCCCGGCGAGCCTCGCATCGAGGTCCTCGGGCACCGGCCAGCGCAGGCGCCGGTCACGAATCTCGACCGTTCCAACGGTTTTTCCCAGCAAACGCGGTTCGAGGCCGCGCCGCGTGGTTTCGACTTCGGGCAATTCGGGCATGGGGCATCTGCAAAGCTGTCAAGGCTGAAGCGGGCGAGTGTAGAATAAATCCATGAATCGCGCCCTGCACGCATTCCTGCTGGTCTTCGCCTTCCTGTTCGCCCAGGCGGGCTGGGCTGCGCACGGCGCCAGCCATGTGGTGGCCGAAAAGCACGGCGGCGACCAGAGCCTGCCCGCCGATGCGCCCTGCGAGCTTTGCATGGGCTATGCGCAGTTCGCGGGCGCTGCGCCCATGCCCGATGCGCCGGCCCTGCCGGTCTGTCTCGCCCGCCACGAAGCGCCGGACTCCTTGACGGCGCTGATTGTTTCCCGCGCCACCCCTCATCAACGCGCCCGCGCCCCTCCCGCTTTTTCCTGAATCGCAGCTGAACCATGCCGGCCCGGCAAACCAGGCCGGCGTTTTGCATTGCTCCATTCAAGGAAAGAAACATGTTCAAACGCACTTTGATGGCGTCTGCCATCGCTACGCTTTTCGCCTCTCCCGCCCATGCCGTCCCGGATGCCGAGTGGGCCGCGATGAAGGATGAAATCAGGCAGATGAAATCTGCCTACGAGGCCCGCATCGCCGAACTGGAGAGCCGCGTGAAGGCGGCGGAAACGAAAGCCGCGGTTGCCGAAGACAAGGCCATGGAATCGGCTTCCAGACCGAGTCCGGCGGCGTCGGCATCGAATACGCTCAACCCCGATATTTCCCTCATTCTGCAGGGGCGCTATCACAACGCCGAGGGCGACGGGCACATCACCGGTTTTCTGCCGGCCGGCCACGCGCACGGCAGCGAGAAGGGCTTCTCGATCGACCATACGGAACTGGTGCTGGGCGCATCCATCGACCCTTATTTCCGCGGCCATGCCAATTTCGCCATCGCCGACGGCGAGGTCGAAACCGAGGAAGCCTGGGTGCAGACGACGGCGCTCGGCCATGGCTTCACCGTGAAGGGCGGGCGTTTCCTGTCGGGCATCGGCTATACCAACGAACTGCATCCGCACGCCTGGGATTTCGCCAACCAGAACCTGGCCTATGCCGCCATGCTCGGCGAACGCTATGGGCAGGACGGCGTGCAGGTGAAATGGGTGGCGCCGACCCCGGTTTTCCTGGAGTTCGGCGCGGAGGCCGGCCAGGGCAAGGACTGGGGCGACAAGAACAATTTGGGCAGCTACGCGCTGTTTGCCCACGTCGGCGACGATCTCGGCGACAGCCATTCCTGGCGCGCCGGCCTGTCCTACCTGCGCGCGCGTGCGGACGGGCGCGAGGGCCACTGGGACGACGACAACGATGCCGAAGCCGAGAGCCTCTTCAACGGCAGGAGCCGGTACTGGATTGCCGATTTCGTCTGGAAATGGGCGCCGGACGGCAACCCCAGATACCGGAACTTCAAGTTCCAGGCGGAATACCTGCGCCGCAGCGAAAGCGGCGAACTGGAATGCGAAGACAACGCCGCAGATGGCGGCGCCTGCGCCGGCGGCATCGCCGGGGATTACCGCGCGCGGCAGTCCGGCTGGTATGCCCAGGGTGTTTACCGGTTCCATCCCGAGTGGCGCATCGGTTATCGCTACGACCGCCTGAACATTGGCTCGGTCAACTTCGGGCCTGAATTCTCAGGCGTGCTGTCCAGGCCGAGCTTCACGCCCAGCCGGCACAGCCTGATGCTGGATTACAACCCCAGCGAGTTTTCGCGCCTGCGCCTGCAACTGGCGCAGGACAAGGCGGAACAGGGCTTGTCCGACAATCAGCTCACCCTGCAATACATCTACAGCCTGGGCGCCCATGGCGCCCACAAGTTCTGAGGAGCGCGGCCATGAAAATTTTTGCATTGTCCTGGCTGGCCGGCCTGTCGATCATGCTGCTGGCTGCCCAGCCTGCGCGCGCCGCGCTCAGCGTGCTGGCCTGCGAACCGGAGTGGGCGGCGCTGGTCGAGGAGATCGGCGGCGACAGGGTGCGAGTGTCCTCGGCCACCACGGCCAAACAGGATCCGCATCGCATCGAGGCGCGTCCCAGCCTGATTGCGCGGGCACGCAGCGCCGATCTGCTGGTCTGCACGGGTGCGGAACTGGAAGTCGGCTGGTTGCCGCTACTGCAGCGTGAATCGGGCAACGCCCGGATCCAGCCTGGCAAGCCGGGCTATTTCGAAGCAGCCCGTCATGTGACCCTCATCGACAAGCCGCAGATCGTCGACCGTTCGATGGGCGACGTGCATGCCGCGGGCAATCCGCACATCCATCTCGACCCGCGCAACATCGCTCGGGTTGCGGATGCGCTGGCTGCGCGGCTGGCGCAGGTCGATGTCGCCAACGCCGGCCATTATGCCGAGCGCAATCGCGATTTCCAGCAACGCTGGCTGGCGGCCATGGCACGCTGGGAAGCTCGGGGCGCGCCGCTCAAGGGGGCGCCTGTCGCAACACACCACAAAAATCTGAACTACCTGGCAAGCTGGCTCGGCCTGAAGGCGGTAATCACGCTGGAGCCCAAACCCGGCGTTGATCCTTCCGTCGCCTATCTGGGCGAGGTGCTGGCCAGGGTGAAGGACAGGCCGGTGAAGATGATCCTGCACGCCAACTACGAGTCGCCGCGCGCCAGCCGCTGGCTGTCTGAGCGCAGCGGAGCGCCAGCGGTGGAATTGCCCTACACCGTGGGCGCGTCTGCGGCGGCGCGCGATCTGTTCGGTTTGTATGACGATCTGCTCGCCCGCCTGCCGGGTGCGCTGAAGTGAGCGCGGGCCTGGAGTGGAGCATCCTGCTCCCGGCGTGGCTGGCCGGCATGCTGGTGCTGGCCAGCCACGTACCGCTGGGCATGCGCGTGCTCGCGCGCGGCATCATCTTCATCGACATCGCCATCGCCCAGTTCGCGGGGCTGGGCGTGATTCTGGCGCACTTCCTCGAGTGGGAAGGCGCCTGGCTCGCCCAGGCCGCAGCGCTCGGACTGGCGGCGGCCGGGGCGTTGCTGCTGCATTTCACCGAGAGGAAATGGCCGCAGGTGCAGGAAGCCATCATCGGTGTTTCATTCGTACTGGTGGCATCGGTCGCGATCCTGATGCTGGCGCACGAAGCGCATGGCGGAGAACATCTGCGCGAAATGCTGGTGGGGCAGATATTGTGGACCGGCTGGGGCGACCTTCCCCTGCTGGCGCTGGTCAATGGCGCGGTGCTGCTGGCCTGGTTCGGCGGATTGAGGCATTCGTCGCTCGGGTTCTACCTGCTTTTCGCGGCGGCAATTACCGCATCGGTCCAGGTGGTCGGCGTGTATCTGGTGTTCGCCAGCCTGATCGTGCCTGCGCTGGCGGTGCGCAGCCTTTCCGGCCGGGGCGTGCTGCCGGCCGGCTGGGCGCTCGGCGGCCTGGGCTATGGGGCAGGCCTGGTTCTCTCCGGCTGGTTCGATCTGCCTGCGGGTGCGCTCATCGTCTGCGCCCTGGTATTGGTTGCGCTGCTTTTTTCCGCGGGATTGCTTCCCTTATTTCGGGCTTGGAAGGAACGCTTGGGGCTAAAATGATTCCAATAGCAAGCCAGTTCTATGGAAAAGCCATGCCCCGTCTGACTCTTTTGTTTCTAATGCTGTGCGGACTGATCGTGTCCGGCTGTGCCCAACACCGGGTTGCCGCGACGCCGCAGAAGGTTGAAACAGCGCAATCCGCCGACAGCCAGGATGGGCCGGCCGAACCCGTTGCAACCGCCATGGAAACCGGGCTTCCTGCCATCGCGCTCACCGACGATCTGCTGTTCCAGTTCCTGGTTGCCGAAATCGCCGGCCAGCGCGGCATGCTGAACCTTGCCAAGGAAGGCTATCTGGATCTGGCGCGCAAAACCCGCGATCCGCGCGTGGTGAGGCGCGCGGCGGAAATCGCGCTCCACAGCCGAGATCAGGACGCTGCGCTGGAGTTGTCCCGGCTCTGGATCGACATCGACCCCGAGTCGGAGCGCGCGCGCCAGACCCTTGTCATCATGCTGATCGCAGAAGGGCGCGTCGACGACGCGAAGCCGCATCTCGAAAAGATGCTTGAAGGCGACAATCCCGGTGCAGTGTTCATGCAGTTCCCCACGCTGTTCTCGAGAACCCGCGATACCGCCGCGGTGCACAGGGTGGTGCGGGAACTGGCGCAACAATACCCGAAGCTGGCCGAAGCGCGTTACGCCTTGGCCCATGCGGCCCTGATTGCGGGGTTTTCCGAAGAGGCAATGGAAGCCCTCGGGCAGGCGGACCGGATAAAGCCCGGCTGGGAGCCCGCCGCCCTGATGCGCGCCCAACTGCTGGCGAAATCGTCGCGTAGCGATGCGATGAAATTTTTGAGCGCATTTCTCGACAAGCATGCTGATGCCCGGGATGTGCGCCTTGCCTACGCGCGCATGCTGGTTGGTGCGAGCCAGTTCGACGAGGCGCACAAGCAATTTGCCAGGCTTGCCAGTGAGTTGCCGAACAGTTCGGAAACCGCCATGGCTGCGGGCCTTCTCGCCCTGCAGATGGGGAAGCTCGGCGATGCCGAAACCCACCTGAGCAGAGCCCTCGAACTGGGGCAGGAAGACGGCGGCGCGGTGCGGTATTACCTGGGACAGGCTGCCGAGGAACGCAAGGATTACGATCTGGCCGCAAGCCGCTACCTGGGCATCACAAGCGGGGAATACCTGGTCGGATCGCGCACCAGGCTGGCTTCGATGTACGCGCGCCAGGGCAGGCTCGATGAGGCGCATGCCGTCCTCAAGGCCATCGAGCCGGCCAATGACGTGCAAAAGGTCCAGCTTATCCAGGCCGAGGCGGACCTGCTGCGCGAGGCAAAGGATCATGCGGCTGTCTTCGCGCTGCTGGATGCCGCAGTAAAGGAACGTCCGGACCATGTCGACCTGCTCTATGACCACGCCATGGCCGCCGAGAAACTCGACAGGCTTGGCGTGCTGGAGGAAGACCTGCGCAAGGCCATCAGGCTCAAGCCGGATTACGCGCATGCCTATAACGCCCTGGGTTATACCTTGGTTGAGAGGACCGGCCGCCTGGACGAGGCGGCCGAGTTGCTCGACAAGGCGATTTCGCTGGCGCCCGAGGACCCGTTCATCCTGGACAGCATGGGCTGGCTGCATTACCGCAAGGGCAACCTCGACAAGGCGCGGGAATTTCTCGAACGGGCCTGGCGCTTGCGCCAGGATCCGGAAATTGCCGCCCACCTGGGCGAGGTGCTGTGGATGAAAGGCAGCCGCGAGGAGGCCTCCACTCTCTGGCAGGGCTCGCTGCGCAGCCATCCCGAAAACGAAGTCCTGATCGAAATCCTGAAAAAGTTCAAGCAGTAATCGATCATGTTGCCCGATTGCGCATTCCTTGTCCCGGATGACGCCGAAGGCGCCGCCGGGCCGAACCGGCTGGAGCGAACGCAGCGCAATGCGCTCGTCGATGTCGAGCTGTCACTGACCTGGCGATCCAGGGAGGCCGCGCATGCCGATGTGTACGCGGCTCTCAACCTCAATCTTTGGCGAGACTGGATGCCGCCCGAGGTCGAGGCGTTGCTCCTCGACAAGTCCAGGGGGAATGCGGGCAGCCTGAAGCTGCCTCCCGGGCTGCTGGTGCCCGAAAGCAGCGCACGCGATGTGCTCGATATTCAGTCAGCGCGTTTCAACCGACGCCACCGCAAGAACTTTCTTGTCGAGCCCCGCGCCGGACGGTTTTATCCGAAGGGCTACATTGCGGGGGTGCGCGACATATACAGCGAGGATTTCACGCCGTTTCGCGTGGGTGCGGCCGAGGGCGAGACCTTGACGGTCGACCTGGGCCACCCGCTGGCAGGCCATGAGGTCACGCTGTCTGCAAACATACTTGATGTCCGTGAGGCCGCGAGCGAGCGCGGCGGCCGCGCTCAGGATGTCCAGCAACTGATCGCCGGCAACGGCCCCGGCATGCAGGCGCGCTGGCGCAGCCGGGCCACGGATTTTTTCGCGGACAATGCCTTTGCGCGCGGCGATGCCGATGACGACGGCATTTTCTATGCGCGGCCCAGGTTCGTCGATCACCTCGACGGCACGGCGCTGAAGCAGGTCAGGCGACATTACGCGCGGCTGATACCCGAGGGCGCGCGCGTGCTGGATCTCATGTCGTCCATGAATTCGCATCTCGATGCCGGCCTCGAATTGTCCTCGGTTGCCGGACTGGGCATGAACGCCGACGAGCTTGCCGCAAATGCGCGCCTGAGTGAACGCCTCGTGCACGATCTCAACCGTAATCCTGTACTGCCATATCCCGATGCGGGCTTCGATGCGGTGGTCTGCAGCGTTTCCGTCGAATACCTGGTGCGCCCATTCGAGGTTTTCCGCGAAGTTGCGCGCGTGCTCAAGCCGGGTGGCAAGTTCATCGTCACGTTCTCGAACCGCTGGTTTCCGCCCAAGGCGATCGCCGTCTGGGCGGATCTGCACCCCTTCGAGCGCATGGGGCTGGTGCTGGAATATTTCCTGAAAGACGGCCGGTTCGTGAACCTGAACACGTTTTCCCTGACCGGACTGCCGAGGCCGCGGGATGATAAATACGCCAGCCAGATGCAGTGGTCCGATCCCGTCTACTCCGTTTGGGGGGAGGCCGCTTGAGGTTTTCCCTGCCGAGGGTTTTCGCCCGGCTTCCGCATCTCGTGGCGGTTTTCCCCCTGGCCCTTGCCGGCTGTGCAGGCATGCCCCCGACCGCCCCCCCTGCAAGCGAGGTGCTGCAGGCCTTCACGCTGCAGGGGCGGGTGTCTGTGCAATATGGGGAAGAGTCGCTTTCGGGCCAGTTAGACTGGCGCGCCCAGGCGGATGGCGATGAGGTTTTGCTGTCCTCCCCGCTCGGCCAAGGCATGGCCGCCATCAGCCGCAACAAGGCTGGCGTTCGCCTCGTCCGCCCCGGCGAGCCGGCGGTGGTGGCGGAAAACGTGGAGATGCTGACCCGGTCCGAGCTTGGCTTCCGCCTGCCGCTTTCGGGATTGCGCTACTGGGTTCAGGCACGCCCCGACCCTGCGCGCCCCAGCAAGATAAGGCTGGACACGGCGGGCGGCGTGGAACAGATTGCCCAGGACGGCTGGAGGATTGACTATCTGCAATACCAGGAAAGCCGGCCCAGGAAAATCCAGGTAAGCCGGGAAGGCCTGGAAATCAGGCTGGTGGTCGACCAATGGCAGACGAACTGAACCCTTTCCCGGCACCCGCCAAGCTCAATCTGTTCCTGCACGTGACCGGCCGCCGCGCTGACGGCTACCATCTGCTGCAATCCGTGTTTCGCCTCGTCGATTACGGCGACAGGGTGTGGCTGGGCGTGCGCCGGGACGGAAGAATCGAGCGGCTGGCGGACGTTCCAGGCGTACCGGCGGACCAGGATTTGACGGTGCGGGCAGCCCGCCTTTTGCAGGAGGCGACGGCCTGCCCCCTGGGCGCGGACATCCATCTGGAAAAGCGCCTGCCCATGGGCGGCGGGCTGGGCGGGGGCTCTTCGGATGCCGCGACCGTCCTGCTTGCGCTGAACCGTTTGTGGAATCTCGGCCTGCCCAGGCAGCGCCTGGAGGAACTGGCGCTGCGGCTGGGGGCGGATGTGCCCGTGTTCGTCTACGGGCGTTCCGCATTTGCCGAGGGCGTGGGGGAGAAACTGACCCCGATTTCCCTGCCGCCGGCCTGGTACGTGGTTTTGATTCCCCCGGTCGCAGTGGCCACGGCAGGAGTTTTTGCTGCGCCGGAATTGACACGGAACACGCCTCCCATCAAAATAGCGGACTTTCTTTCTGGCGCCGGGCGCAATGATCTGCAGCCGGTGGTGGTTAAGGAATATCCTGAAGTGGCGCGCCATCTTGACTGGCTTGGCAGGTTCGGCGAGGCGCGCATGACGGGTTCCGGAGCGTGTGTTTTTCTGGCGGTTGAAAATGAGGCCGGTGCGCGCGCGATCTTGCGGGAACTGCCTCGGGATATGCAGGGTTTTGTAGCCCGCGGGCTGGACAGGCATCCCCTGTACGGCCTTGCGGACTAAACCGCAGGGGAGTCGCCAAGTGGTAAGGCATCGGATTTTGATTCCGACATTCGCAGGTTCGATCCCTGCCTCCCCTGCCATTAATCGCGAGAAATAGCCGCGCGGGACGACTGCTGCGGCTATTTCGCTTTTTTGCTTACGGGGTGCGCCGTGCCGTTCGACAGTCTGATGGTGTTTACCGGCAATGCCAATCCGCGTCTCGCGGAGGACGTGGCGCGCCACATGAACATCCGCCTCGGTCGCGCCAAGGTGGGGCGCTTCTCGGATGGCGAAGTCGCGGTCGAGATTCTGGAAAACGTGCGCGGCAAGGATGTGTTCATCCTGCAGTCCACCTGCAACCCGACCAACGACAACCTGATGGAAGTCATGGTCATGGCCGATGCCCTGCGCCGCGCCTCGGCGGGGCGCATCACCGCCGCGATTCCGTATTACGGCTATGCGCGCCAGGATCGCCGCACGCGTTCGGCACGCGTCGCGATCACGGCGAAAGTGGTGGCCAACATGCTGCAAAGCGCCGGCGTGGACCGCGTGCTGACCATGGATCTGCACTCGGACCAGATCCAGGGCTTTTTCGACATCCCGGTGGACAATATCTACTCCAGCCCGATCCTGCTGGGGGACATCTGGAGACACGACTATCCCGATCTCATCGTCGTGTCCCCAGATGTCGGCGGCGTGGTGCGGGCGCGTGCGATCGCCAAGCGCCTGGAATGCGAACTGGCCATCATCGACAAGCGCCGCCCGAAGCCCAACGAGGCCAAGGTGATGAACATCATCGGCGACATCAAGGGCCGCAGCTGCATCATCATGGATGACATGGTCGATACCGCCGGCACCTTGTGCGAAGCCGCGCAGGCGCTGAAGGACGGCGGTGCCGCCAAGGTCATGGCCTACTGCACCCACCCGGTGCTGTCGGGGCAGGCGGTCGCACGCATCACCGGCTCCGCGCTGGACGAACTGGTGGTGACCGACACCATCCCGCTGCGCGATGACGCACGGGCGTGCGGCAAGATCCGGCAACTGTCGATCGCCGGGCTGATGGCGGAAACCATCCGCCGCATCAGCAACGAGGATTCAGTGAGCTCGCTCTTCATCGAGTGAGCTTGAAGGCAATGGCGCCGGCCGAAAGCGGCGCTGTTGTCGTTAAATTAGCGCTTTCGGCTCCTGGTCGCGGGAGTGAATTTGAGGTAATGAAAAATGCAAATCGAAGTTATCGCCCAGAAGCGTGACGTACATGGCACGGGTGCGAGCCGCCGCCTGCGTCACGCCGGCTTTGTGCCGGGCATCGTGTACGGTGGCAACAAGGAACCGCTTGCCATCCAGCTGGACCACAATGCGCTGTACCACGCACTGCGCAAGGAGGCCTTCCATTCCTCCGTGCTGAACCTGAAGGTGGGTGACGTCACCGAAATGACGCTGCTGCGCGACGTGCAGATGCACGCCTACAAGCCTCTGATCCTGCATGTGGACTTCCAGCGCATCGACGCGAACCACAAGATCCACGTCAAGGTGCCGCTGCATTTCATCAACGAGGACATCGCCCTCGGCGTCAAGCTGGCCCATGGCCTGGTCAACCACGTCATGACCGAAGTCGACGTGGCCTGCCTGCCCGGCAACCTTCCCGAGTTCATCGAAGTGGATCTGGCCAACCTGGAAAGCGGCCATTCCATCCACGTCAACGACCTCAAGCTGCCTGCCGGTGTCGAGCCGGTTGCCCACCTCAAGGCGGAAAACCCCGCCGTGGTCGGCATCACCCCGCCCAAGGGCGGCGCGGCTGCCGAGGGAGAAACCGCTGCGCCCGAAGCGCCGGCGGCCTGAGACGGCAATTGACGCCATGCCCACCCGCGATTTTTTTCGCGGCGTGGGCATTTTTGTTTGAGCCATGCATCCGCTACGTCTGATCGCCGGCCTCGGCAATCCGGGCGCGCAGTACCAAGACACCCGCCACAATGCCGGGTTCTGGTGGCTGGAAGCGCTTGCGCGCAAGCTGGGCGTAACGCTGCGCAATGAGGCCAGGTTCCATGGCCGCGCCGGCAAGCTGGCTTCGGCGCAAGGCGATATCTGGCTGTTGTGCCCGGACACCTTCATGAACCTCTCCGGCAAGTCGGTCGCGGCGCTGGCCCGGTTTTACAAGATTCCGTCCGAATCCATCCTGGTGGCCCATGACGACCTGGACCTGCCGCCGGGCACGGCCAGGCTCAAGCAGGGCGGCGGGCACGGCGGGCAGAACGGCCTGAAAGACATTCATGCCCAGTTGGGATCCTCGAACTACTGGCGTTTGCGCATCGGCATCGGCCACCCGGGGTCGAAGGAACAAGTCACCGGCCATGTGCTGGGCAAACCCCAGGCTTCAGAGCGCGAGCAGATGTTGAAGGCGATCGACGCCGCGCTGGAGGTGTGGCCCGAACTGGAAGCGGGCAATCTGGCCGCTGCGCAACTGAAACTGCATACGCTCGCCAAGCAAGGAAAGTAAAACCATGAGTCTGAAATGCGGCATCGTCGGCCTGCCCAATGTCGGCAAATCCACCCTTTTCAACGCCCTCACCCAGGCGGGCATCGCGGCGGAAAACTACCCTTTCTGCACCATCGAACCGAACACCGGGGTGGTCGAGGTGCCCGATCCGCGCCTTGCCAAATTGGCGGAAATCGTCAAGCCCGAGCGCATCGTGCCGGCGATCGTCGAGTTCGTCGACATCGCCGGCCTGGTGGCGGGCGCCTCCAAGGGCGAAGGGCTGGGCAACCAGTTCCTGGCCAACATCCGCGAAACCGATGCGATCTGCCACGTGGTGCGCTGTTTCCAGAACGACAACGTGATCCATGTTTCCGGCAAGGTCGACCCGCTGTCCGATGTCGAAACCATTGCCACGGAGCTGGCGCTGGCCGACCTGGCGAGCGCCGAAAAGGCGCTGGCGCGCTATGAGAAGACGGCACGCGCCGGCGACAAGGAAGCGCAGAAAATGGTGGCCGCGCTGAAGCCGGTCGTGGCTGCCCTGAACGAAGGCCGCCCGGCTCGCGCCGCAGGCCTCGACGAGGACGCCATGGCGCTGTTGAAGCCGCTGTGCCTGATGACGGTGAAGCCCACGCTGTACGTGGCCAACGTCAGCGAAGACGGCTTTCACGACAATCCCATGCTGGACGCGCTCAAGGCCCATGCCGGGAAGGAGGGTGCGCCGGTGGTGCCGGTCTGCGCCGCGCTGGAGGCCGAACTGCAGGAGCTGTCCCCCGAGGAACGGATCGAATACCTCAAGGAACTGGGTTGGGACGAGCCGGGCCTCAATCGCCTGATTCGCGCCGCCTACGACCTGCTGGGTTTGCAGACCTATTTCACCGCCGGGGTCAAGGAAGTGCGCGCGTGGACCATCCACAAGGGCGACACGGCGCCCCAGGCCGCCGGCGTCATCCACACCGATTTCGAGCGCGGCTTCATCCGC
>DISR01000036.1:0-8095 GCA_002421825.1 Thiobacillus sp. UBA6205
GGCCGACATGCAGCGGCCCGGTGGGATTGGCGGACACGAATTCGACTTGAACCCTTTGCCCCTTGCCGGTTTGCGAGTTGCCGTAATGGCTGCCCTGTGTGCGGATGGTTTCCACCACCTGCGCCCAGGCTACGGGCCTCAAAAACAGGTTGATGAAGCCGGCGCCGGCGATTTCGGCTTTTTCAAGGAGCGGAGAAGCAGGCAGGTCGGCGACGATGGCCTGGGCCAGGTCGCGCGGGCTCTTCTTCAGCGTCTTGGCGAGCCGCATCGCCACGTTGCAGGAGAAGTCGCCGTGGCCCCCCGCCTTGGGGCGCTCCAGCTCAATGACATCCTCCTGTCCGGGGGCAATATTGGCGAGAGCCAGCTTGAGCAGCTTGAGTAGGTGTTCTTTCGGGGTCATACAAAATTCGGACAAGTTGGCTGCCCGAACCGGATGGGGAATGCGCGCAATTATACCGCGCCCGCCCCGGGCGGGCGCCCACACCGCGGCCAGGCAGGCACCGCTATGTCGGTGTGCGGCCCAGCAAGCGGTCGACCAGCGGCTGGTTCTGGTTCAGGGCGGCGGCCAGCCTCGAAAATCCCGAATAATGCCCTTGGCTGACTCGGGCAAGGTAAAGCCTGCTTGCTCGTGCCAGGGTGACAAGATCGAGGATGCTGTCGCGGTTGACGGTGCGCAGGTCCAGGCCATTGCCGTAGTGCAGCGGCTGCCCGCCCGTGTCGGGCAGGTCGGCAAAGTTGTAAACCCGGGCGCCGAAAAGGGCGCGAGCGTAATCGAGCACCTCGCGGTTGTCGGTGCAGACGACGATGCGACCCTGCGGAAGGCTTTCCGCGACAGCGGCGAAGAGGCCGGGATAATCGGTGCGGTAATCGGTATGCCGCACATGTACGCCAGCGTAGTTTTTGCCGACGATCCGCATGCGTGCCTGGAAGTTTTCCACCATGTCCGGTTTCAGCCGGAGCCGTTTGAGGGCCTCCAGCGACAGCAGGCCGCCGCCGCAGGCATGGTGCACAAGCAGCGGCTCGGCATGCTCCCTTGCGAAGTCGAAGCTGATCGGTTCGCCGCTGCCGTCAAGGACAAAATTGCGGCGCTCGCCGGAGTAGCGTGCTGCATAGCTGTTTACCCGCCCTTGAAGCGCGTTTGGATATGCATCGAGCCCTGCGAGCGCGCCGAGAAGCTCGGGCGTGGCAAAGACGATTTCCGGCACGAGCGGCATGAAATAGGTTTCCAGTCCGATGCCGAACTCGACCGTCCCGGTATGGACGACCAGAACGCGGCCATGCTTTTCCGCGTAGGCGGCGCATTTCCCGATCTGGCACAGCATGTCGTTGAGTCCGCCGGCCGGACGGCATAGCAAATAGCGGGCAGCAGGTTTTGTTGCATGCATGGGCGGATCAGGGCTGGATTGGCAGCCCGGTTGACGGCGGAGCGGATAAATCATAGCCGACGCCGTCCGAAGTTGGCATGCCACTGAACGGAACCCGAGCCCGGATACGGAGTCGCATCTGATAACCTGCATGTCAGATTGCCGCATAACGCATGCCCATGAAGCGCATCAAGTCCGGTTTTGTCCATGCCCTGCTTTTCTGCCTGTTGTCCGCAGGCCTGGCCTCTGTTGCGCTTGCCGCCCAGGAACAGGAATCCGATTCCTACGGGATCATGCCCAAGGCGGCGGACTTTGCCGCAGAAATGGAGGGGCGAGGACTCGATGCGGCCTGGGTGCGAGAGATCTTGGGGCAGGCGCAGATACTGGAATCCGTGCGGCGCGCCGTGATGCCCATGGCGCCAGGACAGCGCAAGAACTGGCAGGCCTACCGGGAGCGCTTTGTCGAGCCCGGGCGGACCGAGGCGGGCGTGCAGTTCATGCGGCAGCATGCCGAGACACTTATGCGCGCCGGCCATCAGTTCGGCGTGCCGGTCGAGGTGATCGTCGGCATCATCGGCGTGGAAACCTTTTACGGCCGCCATACCGGGCGCTATCGCGTGGTCGATGCGCTCGCCACGCTGGCTTTTGCGTATCCGGACGATGAGGGCGCGAAGGACCGTTCACCCTATTTTCGCGAACAGTTGGCGCATTTTTTCGCCTGGTGCGCGAAAGAGCAGTGCCAGCCGCTGGAGATCAGGGGGTCGTATGCGGGCGCAACCGGCATTCCACAGTTCATGCCCGAGAACATTCATCGCTACGGCACGGATTTTGACGGGGACGGCCACATCGACCTCAACAATCCCGTGGACGCCATCGGCTCGGTGGCGCGTTTTCTCGCCAGGCACGGCTGGGTCAGGGAGCTGGAGCCGGTATTCGCGGTCGATGTTGCACAGGCGCAGCTCGATCCCTTGCTGGCCCCGGACATTCTGCCGACCTTTACGCTCGAGCAACTGGCGGCCCATGGCGCGCGGATGCCGACAGGCTTGCCGCAGCGCGAAATCTACGCGCTGGTGGAATTGCAGAACGGAGACGGGGACAGCGAGTACGTGCTGGGCAGCCGCAATTTCTTCGCGCTGACGCGCTACAACCGTTCCTCGTATTACGCCATGGCCGTGCTGCAACTGGGTCAGGCGGTTGTCGCCGCAGAAGCCGCGGCCGCCAGCCAGCCTGTCGGTGGCGCTGCCGCCGGAGAATGCGTGCGGTGCTAATCCAGCAGTAGTTCTATCCAGTGCCTGACCGGCGTTTGCGTGCCGGACTGCAGGTGGGTGAGGCAGCCGATGTTGGCGGTGGCGATGATTTCGGGCGCCTGCGCCGACAAATGCCCCAGCTTGCGGTCGCGCAACTGCATGGAGATTTCCGGCTCCAGCAGCGAATAGGTGCCGGCGGAGCCGCAGCACAGGTGCGATTCGCCAACCGGCAGCAGGGTGTGGCCTGCCACGGTGAGGAGGGCTTCCACCACGCCGGTGATCTTCTGCCCGTGTTGCAGGGTGCAGGGGGAATGGAAACTCACCCTTTGCCCCGGAACCGGCCCGCGTTTTCCAAGCCAGTCGCGCAGCGCCGCTTCTTCGGCCAGCAGCACTTCGGACAAGTCCCTGGTCAGGGCGGAAACGCGCGCGGCCTTTTCAGCGTAAGCGGGATCGTGCTTCAGGTAGTGGCCGTATTCGCGCACGGTCACGCCGCAGCCGGAAGCGGTCATGACGATGGCCTCGACCCCGGCCTCGACATGCGGCCACCAGGCGTCGATGTTGCGGCGCATGGCGGCCAGGCCGTCTTCCTGGAAATTGAGGTGGAAGCTCACCGCGCCGCAGCAGCCGGCTTTGGCTTCTTCGAACAGCGTGATGCCGATGGCGTCGAGCACCGTGACCGCGGCGGCATTGATCCGGGGGGCGAGCGCGGGCTGCACGCAACCGGCCAGCGCGAGCATTTTTCTTGCGTGAGGCGTGAGGCGTGAGGCGTGAGACGCGGGGGGTTGTGCGGGGATTTTGTCGGCAAGCGAGCCTGGCAGGAAAGGCTTGGCCATGCGGCCCAGCTTCAGCGTCCCGCCGAACAGCGCTTGCTGCGGCAGGAATTTCGCGAGGGCGCGCCGCTTCAGGGCTTGGGCAATCGGACGCGCGACCTTTTGCTCGGCGATGCGGCGGCCGATGTCGATGAGCTTGCCGTACTGCACGCCGGACGGGCAGGTGGTCTCGCAGTTGCGGCACGTCAGGCAGCGGTCGAGGTGGGTCAGCGTCTTGTGCGTGACGGCGGCGCCTTCCAGCATCTGCTTCATGAGATAAATTCGGCCGCGCGGGCTGTCGAGTTCGTCGCCCAGAATCTGGTAGGTCGGGCAGGTGGCGAGGCAGAAACCGCAATGCACGCAGGCACGCAGGATACGGTCGGCTTCCTGGCCGTCGGCGGTGTCGCGGATGAAGTCGGCTAACTGGGTTTGCATGGGGTTTCCGTAATCACTCGGCCTCGACCTTGAAGCCCCGCTGCCTCAACAGCGCGAGCACGCCGTCGGGGCCTCCCAGGTGTAGGGCGCCGACGGCGAGAAAAAACGGCCCGCCCGCACTGCCGACCTGCGCGAGCAGGCGTTCGACCAGGATCCGGTTGCGTTCGAGCAGAAACTTGCGTTCGAAAGATTCTGCGGTCTCCGGGCTGCCATAGCGTGCCTCGATTTCCTTGTACCAGGCATGCATGGCATCGGCGTCGCCGCTTTTCCAGAGCTCGACCAACTGCAGGTTCAGATTCATGCGCTCCCGCGTGCTCATGTTGAGCCACTGAACCAGCATTTCCTTTTGCTCTGCCGGCGTCATGTCGGTAAACAGGCGAATCTGTTCCTCGGCACTTTCGAGGCCGACGGTCTGGCCGCCGCCCTCGGCGAGATGGGCGATCCGCTTCTCGACGCTGTGCCGAGCGTTCAATCCCTGGGCGGCAAAGTCGCCCAGCATCAGCACGATGGCGGCCGCCCATGGGCGCATGTTTTCCAGCGCACGCAAGGCGGTCGCCTGGCTGCCGAGGCGGCGGGCCAGGGTATCCCACTCCGTTTCGCTGAGTGCCTGCTTAAGGCAGGGATGCCGGCACAGCATGGCCGCGTTCATTTTCTGCTCGACGCCGGCATCGTCCTGATCGATTTCCATGAAGACGCGGAGGGACTCCTTGGCCGCGGCTTCGATGGCCGGGCGCAGCGGATAGAATTCAGCGCGTCCCACATGCAGGGTGCCCAGCACGTACACGACCTGGCCGTTGCGCGCCGCCTTGTAGAAGGGAGCGCGCAGTTCGGCGAAGGCCTGGGCCTGCAGCAGCAAGCCGGCCCATGCGAGCAGCAGCAAACCCAGCCAGCGCTTCATGGGCGCATCCTGCCCGGATTGAGGATGCCGCGCGGATCGAACTGCTGTTTCAATCGCAGTTGGTATTTCAGCAAGGCTTCGGGCAGCGGGTGGAACACGCCGTTCGTCCTGTCGCCCTCATACAAGGTGGCATGGCCGCCGTGCGCGGCGGCGCGCGTGCGAATATCGGCTGCCGCCGCCTCCGACTTGAGCCAGCGCTCGGCGCCGCCCCAGGCGATCAACTGCCTGCCCGGCAGGTCGAGCGGCGGCGCGGTCGACGGCAGCGACAGGCGCCAGAGCGGTGCGCCGTCGCGGAAAAACGCGGCGCCGTGGTCGCGCACCCCGGCCCAGAATTCCCCGCCATGCGGGTTCACCTCGCCGCCGAGCTTGCGGTGCGCGGCGGACACCGAGCTTTGCGCCCCCGACAGACGCATGGACAGCAGGCCCGACAGCCACGCGCTGGCGGAGAGCGGCAGCGGCTTGCCGGCCCATTCGTTCATGAGGCGGATGGCATCCATCTCGTCGCATTCGAATTGCAGGGTGAGTTCGGCCTGCGGCCTGGGCAGCACCTTGAGCGAGGCGGTGAGCAGCACGCCCAGTGTGCCGAGCGCACCCACCATCAGGCGCGATACGTCGTAGCCCGCCACGTTCTTCATGACCTGGCCGCCGAATTTGAGATGCCGCCCTTCGCCGTCGACGATTTCCATGCCCAGAACGAAGTCGCGCGCCGATCCGGCATAAGGCCGGCGCGGGCCGGACATGCCGCAGGCAAGCGTGCCGCCCAATGTGGAAGCCGCACCGAAACGCGGCGGCTCGAAACCGAGCATCTGCCCGTGCTGGTCGAGCAGGGTTTCGATTTCCGCCAGCGGCGTGCCGCACTTCGCGGTCAATACCAGCTCGCCGGGCTCGTAGCTGACGATGCCGCGGTTGGCGGACACGTCCAGTACCTCGCCCGCGACGTTTTCGCCATACCAGTCCTTGCTGCCGCCGGCGCGGATTGCCAACGGGCCTGTGGCGGCACGAATGCGTTCTGAAATTTCTGGCAAGTTCATTTCACAAAGAGGACAGGAGGACAAGAGGAAAGACATGAGACAGATTTGCTCCTGTCCTCCTGTCCTCTTTGTTCAATATGCTTGTTCATTCAAAACCTCGGCAGTTCGGGGAAGGGCATCGCCCCGCTCTTGACGTGCATGGCGCCGTATTCCGCGCAGCGGATCAGGGTAGGCACGGCCTTGCCGGGATTGAGCAGGCCGTCCGGATCGAAGCAGGCTTTTACGCCGTGGAAAGCTTCGAGCTCAGCCGGGGTGAACTGCGCGCACATCTGGTCGATTTTCTCCAGGCCCACGCCGTGCTCGCCGGTGATGGTGCCGCCGTGCTCGACGCAGAGTTCCAGAATGTCGGCGCCCAGGCGCTCGGCCTTTTCGGTCGCCCCCGGCTGGTTGGCGTCATACAGGATCAGCGGGTGCAGATTGCCGTCGCCGGCGTGGAACACATTGGCCACCGGCAGCGCATATTCGGCCGACAATTCGGCGATGCGTTTAAGCACCGCGGGCAGCGCCTTTCTCGGAATGGTGCCGTCCATGCAGTAGTAGTCCGGGGAGAGCCGGCCCACGGCGGGGAAGGCCGCCTTGCGCCCGGCCCAGAATCTTTTCTGCTCGGCTTCATCCTTCGCGGTGCGCACTTCGGTGGCGCCGGAGCCGAGCAGGATGTCGCGCACGCGCATGACGTCCTCGGACACCTCTTCCTGCGTGCCGTCCACTTCCACCAGCAAAATGGCCTCGGCATCGAGCGGGTAGCCGGCATGGACAAAGGCCTCGGCGGCTTCGATCGCAAGCCGGTCCATCATTTCCAGGCCGGCCGGCAGGATGCCGCCGGCGATGATGGCGCCCACTGCCGCCCCGCCCTTGCCGACGTCGTCGAAGGCGGCGAGGATGACCTGGGTGCGCTCGGGGCTGGGCAGCAGTTTCACGGTGATTTCCAGGATGACCGCGAGCATGCCTTCGGAGCCGGTCAGGAGCGCCGCCAGGTCGTAGCCGGGCGCATCCAGCGCACCGCTGCCGATCACCAGTTCCTCGCCCTCGATGGTGAGCACGCGCAGGGCGATCACGTTGTGCACGGTGAGGCCGTATTTCAGGCAATGCACGCCGCCGGAGTTTTCCGCCACGTTGCCGCCGATGCTGCAGGCGATCTGCGAGGAAGGGTCGGGTGCATAGTAGAGCCCGTATTGGGCGGCGGCTTCGGAGATGGCGAGGTTGCGCACGCCGGGCTGCACGCGTGCGGTGCGCGCCAGCGGGTCGATTTCCAGGATGCGGCCGAACTTGGTCATGGCCAGCAGCACCGCGCCGTCCACCGGCAGGGCGCCGCCGGAAAGCCCGGTGCCGGCGCCGCGGAACACCACCGGCGTGCCGGTTTCGCGGCAGGCGGAGAGCACCTGTTTCACCTGTTCCTCGGTTTCCGGCAGCGCCACTGCGTCAGGCGTGTTGCGGTAGGCGGTCAGCCCGTCGGTCTCGAAGGGCTTCAAATCCTCGCGCACCAGCAGCAGGCAGTGCGGCGGCAGGATGGCCTGCAGGCGGCGGACGGTTTCATTTGCAATCATGATTTCATTCTAAGCCAAGTATCCGGGCTAAAATCCCGGGAAATTGGGAGATTTCCGATGGCAATGCACGCCATGAAACACGAATGGGCCGCCTGGGGCCTGATGGCGGCAGCGCTGGTTTTCACGCTCTACGCCAAACTGCTGCCCGCGCTGCTCGCCGGCCTGCTGGTTTATGAGCTGGTGGTGATGCTGTCGCCGCGCTTCGTCAGCAACAAGCTGTCGCACAGCCGCGCCAAGATGATCGTGGTGGCGCTGATTTCCGCCGCGGTGCTGGCCGCGCTGATCGGCGCCGTGCTGGGCGCGATTGCCTACTACAAGGCGGAAGGCGGCAGCTACGCCGCGCTGCTGAAGAACATGGCCGAAGTGATCGAGAACTCGCGCAACCTGCTGCCGCCGTGGGCGGCCGAGTACCTGCCGCAGGGCGACGAGTCGCAAATCCGCGCCACCCTGTCCGAATGGCTGCGCACGCATGCCCAGGAAATCCGCACCATAGGCGGCAGCGCCGGCCATGCGCTGGCGATGGTGGTGATCGGCCTCGTCATCGGTTCCTTCGTTTCGCTCAACGAAGGCCGCGAACACCACACCCTGGGACCGCTGGCGCAGGCCATGAGCAAGCGCGTGCTTCATTTGGGCCAGGCCTTCCGCAAGGTGGTGTTCGCGCAGGTGCGCATCTCGCTGCTCAACACCGCGCTCACCGGGCTGTATCTCGCCGTGGTGCTGCCGTCATTCGGTGTGGAGCTGCCGTTCGTCAAAACCATGATCGTGAT
>DISR01000036.1:8111-42932 GCA_002421825.1 Thiobacillus sp. UBA6205
TCATCCACAAGCTCGAATATTTCGTGAACGCGCGCATCATCGGCGGCCAGATCAAGGCCTACACCTGGGAACTGCTCACCGCCATGCTGGTGATGGAAGCGGCTTTCGGCGTCGCCGGGGTGATCGCGGCGCCGGTGTTCTACGCCTACATCAAGCGCGAGCTTGGCGAGCAAAATCTGATTTGAATGCCTTCGTGTCGCCAAGCCGCCGGTAGGCGGTGGCGAGCGCGGCTTCGTCGCCCACGTTGCCGGGAAAAATCACCACCGGCAAACCGGGGTGGCGCGGATGCTCATCCGGACACTTCACCACCGAGCAGCCGGCGAGGATCTGGCCGAGCACGCGCGAGGCCTTCAGCGCCAGGCCATCCGACAGCACATCATTCGAGGTGATGCCGCCCTTGCTGATGAGAAAGCCCAGGGTTGCCGGCAGTTGCTTGACGATGTCCATCAAGGTGCCGGAGACCTGCTCGCCGAAGGCGAGGCGCTGCTGCCGGTTTTCGAACCGGCGCTCGACGCGGCTGGTGTAGATCACCGGCGTGAGTCCCTGATCGTGCATCGCTGCCGCTGCCTCGACCGCTTCCGCGACGATGCGCGCGCGGCCTTCGGGCAATCGCGCCACATCGATTTCCAGCGGCGTGACGCCGGGCTGCTTCAATAATTCGTTGAGCTGCGCGGTGGTCTTCTTCACATGCGAACCGACGATGACCGCGCCGGGTTTGCTGTCGCGCACGAAGGCCGACATGTCTGCCGCCGCGACCGGCTGCGGCGGCAGCGCGGCGAGCGCGGTGAGCAGCGAGGCGCCGCTCCTGAACAAAAAGCGCTTGCCCTGCGTGGCCGCTTGCTTGAGTTGTGCAGCGAAGTGGTTCAGGTCAGCCTGGCTCTCGGCGTCGACCACACAGCACACGTTGTTTTCCAGCGCCAGCAGGCGCGGCAGCGCATCGCCGCGCACATCGGCCAGCACGAAGCGTTCGACTTCATTGGCCTTGATGCGGCCGGCGGTTTTTTCCTCGACGTAGTCGGGCAGGTAACTGTGGCGGTAGCCGAACACCGAATCCTTGGCGAACTCGGTTTCGTGCACCGGCACCGGCCTGCCGTCGACCATCAGATAGTGCACGCTGTCGCGCGTCACGCGCCCGCCCTCGAAGAAGGCCGGCACCAGGAAGTGCGCGTCGAACGGGCCGAGGATTTCGGCGATGACAGCGGTTTCCACCGGGTAGTGGCCGCGCAGGGTCGAGTCCGAGCGGCTCACCAGAATCGGCTGGATCGCGCGGCCTTGCCCCGCCAGGCGGTCGAGCGCCGCGCGCAGGTTGACACAGATTTCACGCGTCACCGCAGCCGCGCTTTCCGCATCCATGCCGCGCGTGTTGGACAGCACGAAGAACAGCGGCGAGGCATCGGTCAGGCCTTCGCTCAGCGTGTCGACATCCCAGCGCGTCAGCAGCAGGCAGCCGTGCACCGTCTGCGAGCCGGTGGGATCGTCGTCGATGACGATGATCTTGTTTTCCACCGCATTACCCCAGCAGGCCGCGCGCATGCGCGGCGATGTCGCCGGCGGTGAGGCCATTGAGGGCCATGACCTCGTTGGGGCTGGCCGTGGTTTCGCCGCGCTTCCAGCACATCACGTCGCGGCGAGGGGCGCGGCTCCTCAGGATCACCGGCTCCAGCGTGGCGCTGGGGCCGCCGCTGACTGCCAGCAGCGCGCGGGCCGAGAACAGCTTGTCGAAGTCGGCGTCGCTCATGAAGCCGCCGTCCGGTTCGGATACGGTGTCCCAGGCCACATCGCGCGCGCGGTAGAGGCGGCGCGGGTTGGCCACGGCGACGATGCGCACGCGCCGGCCCTCGGCTTCGAGCGCATCCCTGGCCTCGAACACCGGCAGCAGGATCATGTCGCCGGCGGCGGCCAGCACCACGTCGACCTCGCCCGTACCGGCGCTTTCGTACAGCGCGATGGCGCCGTCACGGATGGCCTGGCGCGACTGCGCCAGCGTGGTGTACACCGGCAGCGCCGACTTCGAGGCGAACAGCGCGATGCTCTTGTTGTGGCTGGAAAGCGCCCATTCGTAGGCGGCCTGGATCATGTTGGCGTCGCTGGGGAAGAGGGCAAAGGTGTTGCCGTTCTTCATCTGCGCGGCGACGTAATTCTCGATCTCGGGGCGCTGGTGGGTCCAGCCGTTGCGGCCCTGCTCCAGCGCACCGGCGGTGAACATGCACACCGCGGACGGTGTCTTGCGGCGCAGTTCGGCCATGGCCTGTGCCACAGTCTGGTAAATCGGCCAGCCGTTGATGGCGAAGCTCTCGTAGCTCAACCAGATGCTGCGGCTGCCGAAGAGGGCCAAGCCGGCGGCGAAGCCGGCGCAGGCGTCCTCGTTCAAGGGCTCGTATACCTGGCCTTCCGGCTTCTGGTGGTAGAGGCCGTCTTCGGAAGGATGGCGGATCTTCAGCGCTTCGTTGATGTTGGCCATGCCCGAGGCTTCGTTGCCGTCGGCATTGGTCACCACGAAGTTGGCGTCGGCCTTGCCCACTGCCGCGATGATATTGCCGAGCGCAGTGGAGGGCACGACCTTCTCGCCGACATTGAAGTCGCGAATCGGCAGATCGCCCAGCGGAGCAAGCTGCAGTTCGCTTTCGGTCACGGCGACCTTGGCGGCGGGGCCGCCGGCCGCGCGCACGCACAGGGTGCGTGCGAGTTCCCAGGCCTCGGGCGACAGCGCGCGGCGCACCAGCGCGCCGGAGATGTGCGGCGCGTCGAGGGTGTCGGCCGGGTAGAGGTTGTGCGCCTTGGCGCCGGTCTTGTGCACGCCCGCGCCCTTCAACTGCTTGATGATGAAGGCGGTGGGCGTGCCGGACAGCGCGCTCCTGGCGGCCTCGTCGATGCCTTTCAGCACGGCGGCGGCGAATTCCAGGCGCTTGCCGAAGGAGAACAGGCTGGAGTCGACGTAGGCGCCGTGCTGCATGGCATCGTCGTAGTCCTTGGCGTCGACCAGGATCACGCGCTTGAAGCCGTGCGCATGCCAGTAGCGCTGCATGCCTTCGTTATCAAACAGCGACACCATGGAATGGTGCTCCTGGCTGTAGCCGTTCCACACCAGCACCGGCAGGAAATTGGTCACCTCCGGATAGGCGGTAATGAAGTGCAGGAAGGAGGACAGGATGTAGGACTCGCCCATGCCGCCGTCGCCGATGGTCACCGGGAACAGCTTGTCGCGGTGCAGATAGGCGCCGGCCATGGCGAAATGCTGGCCCTGGCCGAGCGGGCCGGCGGGGGCGAGCAGGCCGGGGATGGCGCCGGACAGGTGGCCCAGCAGGCCGTGGCGCTCGCGGAAGCGCACGCGCATTTCCTTCACGGTCTTGATGCCCATGGCTTCGAGCGAAGTGTCGAGGAACATGGCGCTGTAATAGCCGGGGGCGTGGTGGCCGACTTCGGTGGTGAGGTTCTTGTGGCCGAGCAGGGTCAGCGCGGCCACGGCTTCGGCGCTGGAAGCGAAGCCGCCGGGGTGGCCCGAGGCCTTGGCGCCGGTGATCTGCAGGGTCAGGTAACGCAGGGCGTCGGCCACCAGCAGGGTCTGGTAGGCGGCGCGCTTGTCGCCGGCGTCGGCGATGGCGGTCTCGCCCTCGCCGATCACGGGCTTGGCGCCCAGGGTGTCGAAATGCGGCCAGGCCTGGCCGAAGGTGTCGATGCCCTCCAGATAGGCAGGATAGGGGCTGGTTTTCAGGTCGGGTTGGGCGGACATGGCGGGCTCCGGTAGTTGAATCGGTTGCGTTGGAGATACCTTAGTGGAATACTCTGCTTTTCACAATACAGAATCGATTTCACCATATGAAAAGACCGACAACCGCCATTCAGGTGCTGGACCGTGCCGTGAGTCTCCTGGATGCGCTTTCGCATTACCCCGAGCCGGTGTCGCTGAAGTTCCTCACCGCCGACACCGGCCTGCATGCCTCGACTGCCTTCCGCATCCTGCAGGCGCTGGTGGCGCATGGTTTTGTCGAGCGCACCGAGTCGGGCAATTACGTGCTGGGCACGCGCCTTTTGCAGCTGGGCCATCGCGTGCGTGCCGGCACCGACGTGCGGCGCGAAGCCCGCGGCGTGATGGAGTGGCTGCGCGACGCGGTCGAGGAGTCGGTCAATCTCACCCTGCGCGAGGGCGACGAGGTGGTCTATGTCGAGCGTGTGACGCCGGCGCGCTCCATTCGGGTCGAGCAGGTGATCGGTTCGCGCGCGCCGCTGCATGTCACCGCGGTGGGCAAGCTCATGCTCGGAGAGATGGGCGACACGGTGCTGGCCGGCTATGCTGCGCGCACCGGACTGGAACGCTACACGAAGAACACGCTCACCGACCTCGAAGGCCTGAAGCGCGAAACGCGCCGGGATGCCGCGCGCGGGTATGCGCTGGACAATGAAGAGGCCGAATTGGGCGTGGGCTGCATCGGCGTGGTGATCCGCGATGGCGGCGGCAACGTGGTCGCAGGCCTGTCGGTGTCCGCGCCCATCGACCGCCGCCGCGAGGAATGGATCCCGCTGGTGCAGGAGGCCGGGCGCAAGATTTCTGCCCGGCTCGGCTTCACTGCTGCGAAAGCCGCTCCAGCGCCAGCATGATCGCGGCGGAGTCGAGCTCGGACTCGCCCGCCTCCATCAGCGACGCGATCTGGCGGGCGACCAGTTCAGCGCCCGGCAGCGGCGCATGGTTTTCATGCGCATTGTCCATGACGATGCCCATGTCCTTGTGGTGCAGCTTGACCTTGAAACCGGCCTTGTAATTGGCTTCCAGCATGCGCTGGCCGTGCACTTCGAGGATCTTGCTGTTGGCATAGCCGCCCATCAGCGCCTCGCGCATCTTCGCCGGATCGACGCCGTTGCTTCTCGCGAGCAGGATGGCCTCGGCCACCCCTTCCATGGTCAGGCTGATGACGATCTGGTTGCAGGCTTTCACTACCTGGCCCGCGCCGTGGCTGCCGACATGCACGATGTTTTTGCCCAGCACCTCGAACAGCGGCTGCATGCGCGCGAATATTTCCGCCTCGCCGCCGACCATGATGGACAATGTGCCCTGCTGCGCGCCGACCTGGCCGCCCGACACCGGCGCGTCGAGCATGTGGATGTTGCGTTCGGCAAGTTGCTCCGCGATGCGGCGAGCGGCGGAAGGCGCGATGGTGCTCATGTCCGCGATGATGCTGCCGGGCCGGGCGCCGTGCATGAGTCCGCGCTCGCCCAGCACCACCTGCTCGACGTCGGTGGTGTTGGCCACCATGGTGATGGTGATGTCGGCGGCGGCGGCGACTTCCGCCGGTGTGCCCTTGCCGGTCGCACCGGCAACCAGCAGCGGTTCCACCGCGTCGAAGCGGCGCCCCCAAGTATAGAGTTCGTGCCCCGCCTTGATGAGATTGAGCGCCATGGGCCGGCCCATGATGCCGCTGCCGATGAAGCCGATTTTCATGATGTGGTCTCCGCCTTGGCCATCAGCCTAGCATGATCAACCACACGGGCAAACTGAGCAGGAACAGCACTGTGCTCCAGGCAACGGTGAGCGCGACCTTCTCCACATCCAGCTTGTAGCGGTCGGCGATGCCGAGGGCCATGAGCATGGTGGGCACGCCGGCTTCCAGCACTGCGCCACGCTGCGCATCCGTCAGCGTCGGGAACAGCAACAAGGCCAGCAGGAGGGCGGCCAGCGGCATCAGCAGCAGCTTGAAGCCGACCACCATCAGCACCGGCTTGCTCGGCTTGAGCCGTGTCCAGGGAATGGACAACCCCAGCATCAGGAGCATGACCGGAACCGTGGGCTGGCCGATGAAGTGGGCGGCATTGACGAGCGGCTGATGGTCGATCGGCAGCTGCACCGCCAGCACGCCGGCGGCGAAGGCCCACAGCGGCGGCAGGCTGAAAAGCTGCCTGAGCGGGTGGCCGGCATCGGCGGTCTGGCCGCCCAGCCTGACCGCGATCCACACGCCGGCAGTCCACAACAGCGGCGTGGTCGCGGCCATGTCGGCGAAGGCGGCATATTGCCCCCCGGCTTCCCCGTACAGATGCACCAGCAGGGGATAGCCCATGAACAGCACGTTGCCGAACATGCCGCACAGCAGGAGTCCGGCCTTGGCTGCCTGCGAGCAGCTGCCGCCGAAGCGCGTCCTGAACAGCAGGAAATACAGCGGCAGGCCGGTGACCAGCATGCTCAGTGCGACCAGCAGCGGCACGCTCAGGATGTTGGTGTCGATCCGCGCGGTGGCCGCCGCGGCGAACAGCAGGGCCGGCGCGAACAGGTTGATGGTGACGGTGGTGATGTAGCCGCGTATGGCGCGGATGCCGGCCTCGTCCAGGCGCGTGCGCCAGACCGCGCCGGCGGCGATGAGCAGGCCCATGGGGAACAGCACCTGGGCCAGCAGGTCGAGGTAGAAGTGGAAAGACATGAAGCGCGAGGGGTGAGGCGTCAGGCGTCAGGCGCGGGGGGGTTGCCCCTCACGCCTGACGCCTGACGCCTCACGCTCTGTCAGGTACCGCGCGAGACCGGCGGCGTAGCCATGGTATGGCGGCTGATCTCGCTGCCCTCCAGCCATTGCTTGATGCGGTTGGCATCGCCCAGGCGGCTGTATTTGCCCACCGCATCCAACAAGACGATGATGACCTTGCGCTGTGCGATCTCCGCCTGCATCACCAGGCAGTGGCCGGCTTCGTTGATGAAACCGGTCTTGGACAGGCCGATCTGCCATTCGTCGTTGCGGGTCAGGCGGTTGGTGTTCACATAGGCCAGGTTGCGCCAGTATGCCTGCTTTTTGCCCTTTCTCTTGATGACGACCCGGTGCTTGCCGACGCTGTAGTCGGTACTGGTGGAAATTTCCCGGATGTCGGGATAGTAGCTGTAGGCATGATCGACCAGCCTGACGAGGTCTTCCGCCGTGGACTGGTTGAAGCTGGACAGTCCGGTGGGATCGACGAACAGGGTCTTGTCCATTCCCAGTTCCCTGGCCTTGCGGTTCATGGCGGAAACGAAGGCATCGAGCCCGCCGGGATAAGAGCGGCCCAGCGCATGGGCTGCGCGGTTTTCCGATGCGATCAGGGCGAGGTTCAGCAATTGTTCGCGCGTATAGACGGCGCTTATCGGCAAACGCGATCCGGTGCCCTTGATGCGGTCGATGTCGTCATTGGTGATCTTGATGCGCTCGTGCATCGGCAGCCGGGCATCAAGCGTGACCATGGCGGTCATCAGCTTGGTGATCGATGCGATCGGCGTCTGCAGATTGGGATTTTTCGCATACAGCGCTTCGCCGTTGTACTGGTCGTAGACCATGACCGAGAGCGAGTTGAGATCCAGCCCGCCGTTTTGCGCAGAGGGACCGGAAAGGGCGGCGGCGACTGAGGCCTGGCCGCCCGCGGCAACGGCATGCCCCGTCACCAGGAAGCCGAGGGTCAATATCAGTAAATTGCGTAATTTCATTTGTTTGCTCCCTCGCTTGCGCAAGTTAGCCCAGCAACGACCGTTAATGGACTTAACTTTAATGCAACATCGGCCTTTGTTCGGTCTGATTAATAACATAATTTTCATTGACCGTAAAAGAAAATAAGTTATATATAGCAGTTAGTTGGGAGGGTTTTCAAGATTTCACTCAAAAATGCCGCGCCAAGTTTGCTGGAAATACACCCGGGGGTGCTGGCAAAACTCGTCTCCGCGCTCGGGAAGGATGAGGTTTCCGCCCCGGCGCTCGCTGCGCATATCGGCTTTGACGCGCAACTGACGCTCGCCGTTCTCGGCTGCTCGCATCAGGAAGGCGGGGGCGAAAATGTTCCGGCAAACCCGTCTCTCGCGGATGCCGTCGGCCGCCTCGGGACGGATTTCGTTCGCGTCATGGCCCTGTCCGCGGGAGTGCGTTCTGCGGAGGGGCAAACCGCTTGGGAAACCGGTATTCGCGTCGCCTATCTGGCGCGCCTTGTTGCCGCGCATACCCGGGCCTGCGACGATGAACTGGCCTGGCTGGCCGGCTTGTCGCACAACCTTGCGGACTATCCCGGTTTTTCCGAAACCGGAAAACCGGAGGCCTGGCTGCTGACGGCGGATCCCGGCGGATTTGTCGCAGACGCCGTGCGTTTCTGTCGCGCATCGCCGGCGCGCGTCAAATCCGCACATGCCCTGGTGAGAGTGCTGCAGCTTGCGGTGTCACTGACCTACAGCGAGCACGTCAACGGCAATGTCGGCGTGCGCGCGTCGCTCGGCAGCCTGGGCCTCGACGTCGCGGAAGTCGAGCGCTTGCAGACAGAGGCGGATTACCTGGCCCAGGAAGCCATCCATCGCTACCCGGCACGTCTGGGGGCTGCCGCATCGGCCGACGGCCTGACCCAAGCCTACGCTGCCCTGGCGCGGGCGGCCTCCCTGCAGCGCTTTCTTGATCTTGCCCCCGACCTCGAAACCCTGTCGCATCGGGCCGCGCTCGCCATGCGGGCGCTGTTCGGCATCGGGCCGTGCGTGGTCCTGCGCACCGAGGGCAATCTGCTCATGCCGCTGCCATGGTGGCCCGCGCCGCCAGCCCTGGCGGCGCTTAGCCTGCCGACCGATTTCGTGCAAAGCGTGCTGTCGCGCGCCGCCGGGGGGGCAGGCGCCTTCTGGCAAAGCGCGCAGACCGACCAGTTCCCGGTGGTGGACGCCCAGGTTGCACGCCTGCTGGGCGCGGAAACCATGCTGTGCGAACCGCTGCAAATCGGCGGCAGCACCCAGGCGGTTCTGGTCGCGTGCAATGCGCCGGAAGGCACATCGGCACTGCCCAATTGGAAAGAGCTACTGCACAGCCTGGCTGCGCGCATAAACGCCCTGCAGGGAGGGATGGCCATCCTTGCCGAGGCGGAAGCAATTCCGCGCCAGGAAGTGCGCAAGGCGGTGCACGAGGCGTCCAATCCGCTCACCATCATCCGCAACTATGTCAACCTGCTGTCGGCCAAGTTTTCGTCCGACCAGGAGACCCAGCGCGACCTTGCCATCATCGGCGGCGAGATCGGACGTGTCGCCGGCATATTGCAGGTGCTGGGCGCAAGGCATGACCAGGCTTCCGCCGCCGAGCCCGGTCCCGGCACCTGGGTGGATGTGAACCAGCTCATTTCCGAACTGGTGAGGATGTCGCTCGACACGCTGTTCCTGCCCAACAAGATCAATGTACAGATCGACCTCGATCCCGGCATCGGCAGCATCGTCACCCAGCGCGACCAACTTAAACAGGTGCTGCTGAATCTGGCGAAGAACGCCGTTGAGGCCATGCCGCGCGGCGGCAAGCTCACCTTCATTACCGCGCGCGGCGAACACGGCGGCCAGGGCCGCACCGTGATCGCAGTGCAGGATACCGGGCCGGGCTTGCCCGAGCAGGTGCGCGAGCAATTGTTCAAGCCTGCGGTCAGCACCAAGGGCGGCGAACATGCCGGCCTCGGCCTCTACATCAGTCGGAACCTCGTCAAGGCCATGGGCGGCGAAATCGAATGCGACAGCAGCGCCGCCGGCTCCACATTCAGGATCTATCTGCCGGCGGCTGCCAGCGAAAGCGAACGGAGAGCATGATGCAACCCACCAGCGGTGAAGCGAAACCCGGCGTAAGCAGCCTGAATCGGCGCCCGCGCATCCTCGTCGTGGATGACGACCGGCTGGTTCAGGACAGCCTGTCCCGGCTGCTGGGGGCGCAAAATTACGAGGCGATGACTGCGGGCGGCGGGCAGCAGGCGCTGGCCGCGGTCGAGAGAATGCAGTTCGACGTGGTCCTGCTCGACCTCAACATGCCGGGCATGAGCGGGGTCGATGTCCTGGGCGAACTGGCCCGGCGCGGCGTGGCCACGCCGGTGATCGTGGTGTCCGGCGACAATGCCATCGACAGCGCGGTCAGCGCGCTGCGCAACGGGGCTGCGGATTTCATACGCAAGCCGTACAAGCCGGAGGAGTTGCTGAAGCGCATCGACAACACGCTCAGCAATCATCAGCTGGAAAGGGAAAACGGCCAGATTCAGCAGCGTCTGCAGCAGTCGGAAAAGTGGCATCGCTTTCTGGTCAACACCTCGCCCGATTTCATCTACACCCTGGACAACGAAGGCCGTTTCAGCTTCGTCAACGACCGCGTCGAAAGCCTGCTCGGCTTTGTGCGCAGCGAACTGGTCGGCCGCCATTTCAGCGAAATCATCCATGAGGAAGACCTGTTCCGCGCCGAGCATGTGTTCAACGAACGCCGTGCAGACACGCGCGCTTCACGCAACGTCGAGCTGCGGCTCAAGTGCAAGGACGGGCAGCAGCGGCCGCGCGTGATGAACGGGCGCTACCGCACCGTGGAGGTGACGGCGACCGGCATGTACGAGTTTCCGGAGTCGCGCTTCGACAACCGGTTCGTGGGCACCTACGGCGTGGTCAAGGACATCAGCGACCGCAAGCAGGCCGAAGAGACCGTGCATTACCAGACCTACCACGATCTTTTGACGGGCCTGCCCAATCGTGCCAAGTTCCGCGACCATCTCGGGCGCGCGCTGGTCCACGGCAAGCGCAAGCAGCAGGCGCTGTCGGTGATGATCCTCGACCTGGACAATTTCCGCGTGGTCAACGACTCGCTGGGCCATGGCGTGGGCGACGAACTGCTCATCCACATCGCCGCCCGCCTGCGCCAGTGCCTTGCGGACGACGACATCCTCGCGCGCCTGGGCGGCGACGAATTCGCCGTGCTGCTGCCGGACGCCGCTTCAAGGCTGGAGGCCACGGTGGTGGGGCACAAGCTGATCGAGTCGCTGAACACCCCGCTGCGCATCAAGGGGCACGAACTCTTCATCACCGCCAGCATCGGCGCGAGCTTCGCCCCCGAGGACGGCGCCGTGGCCGATACCCTGATCCGGCAGACGGAAATCGCCATGTACCAGGCCAAGGCGCAGGGCGGCTGCCGCGTCCAGCATTGGCAGCCCGCCATGCAGGAAGCCTTTTCCGGCCGCATCCAGATGGAGTCCGATTTGCGGCGCGCGCTCGCCAGCGACGAATTCGTCCTGTTCTACCAGCCGCAGGTGGACGCAATGACGGGCGCCATCAAGGGGTTCGAGGCGCTGGTCCGCTGGTGGCATCCCGAGCGCGGCATCGTCCTGCCCGATGCATTCGTGCCGCTTGCCGAGGAGACCGGTGTGGTGGTGCCCATGGGCGAATGGATCCTGCGCCAGGCCGCCGCCCAGCAGGCCCTGTGGCGCAAGAGCGGACTGCCGCCGGTGAGGGTTTCGGTGAACATCTCGCCGCGCCAGCTGGAAACCGCGGATTTCGTCGGCAGCGTGTTGCGCGCCCTGGAAGCCAACCAACTGGAACCCGGCGCGATAGAACTCGAGATCACCGAAAACGTGCTGATGCGCGATGTGGAAAGCAATGCCGCCAAGCTCGCCCAGTTGGTCGAAGCGGGCGTGCGGCTGGCGGTCGACGATTTCGGCACCGGCTACAGTTCGTTGAAGTATCTCAACCGCTTCCCCATCCATACGCTCAAGATCGACCGTGCCTTCGTCAAGGATTCGGAACTCGACGGCATGTCCATCGCCAACGCCATCGTCGGCATGGCGAGAAACCTCAACCTCAACGTCATCGCCGAAGGCGTGGAAAGCATCGCCCAGCTGGAGCTGCTGCGCAGCCTGCAATGCAGTGAAGTACAGGGCTATCTGTTCGGCATGCCGATGTCGGCGCAGGAGGCGACCCGGCTGCTGCAGGAACAGCTGCACGGCGGAGAGGAGCTGGCGACAGCCGGCTGACCGGGCTCGTTCCGGAGCGCCCGCAGTCAGCCGCGGGCCTGCCCGGGGTCGGCATTGGTTTCCGACCGGTTCGCGGCACGACTTGGCTCCCAACGTCCTGGGCAAATCAAAAAAGCCTGGGCTTGCTGCCCGCAAGTCATGGCGAGAACGCGCGTGCCTTTGCTGCCATCGACGGCTTTTGGGGCCTGTTTTCCTGGGTGTTGTGGCGGCCTTGAAATGGCCGGCCAGGCCATCACCCGTATCGGGGCAAAGCGCCCATGGGCGCCTTTCCGGCCATCCTGGAAATCAGGCTCCTGCGTGTAGGCCCGCGCCGCAAGCGCGCCCGCACAACCCGGCCCGTTTTTGCGCATGCCGCCTCCCGAACCCGGGGGGCTTGACAGCCGGTTGCAAATCCATAAGATAGTAACCAGTTACTTTCTTTAGGGCGAACCATGAATCCCCATCCCAGGCACTTGCCGGCAGACGAACGCCGGGCCGTCACGGTCGAAGCCGTGGTACAGCTGGCGGCAGAACAGAATCCGAGCGATATCACGACCACGGCGATCGCCAAGCGCATGGGCGTAACGCAAGGCGCCCTGTTCAAGCACTTTCCGACCAAGGACGCCATCCTGCAGGCGGTCATGGGGTGGGTGGCGGAACGCCTCATGTCCCGGGTGGATAAGGCTGCGCAATCCGCTGCGTCACCTGTCGCTGCAATCGAGGCCATGTTCATGGCGCACGTCGAATTCGTCGCGGAGCATCCGGGCGTGCCGCGCATGCTGTTCGGAGAGCTGCAGCGGGCCGAGCAAACGGCGCCAAAACGCATGGCGCAAACGCTCATCCGCCGCTATCGCGAGCGCATGCATCGCCTGATCGAGGAGGGCAAGGCGAACGGCACGCTGTCGGCCGCGCTCGACACCGAGGCCGCCATCACCCTCTTGATCGGCATGATCCAGGGGCTGGTCATGCAATCGCTGCTGGCGGGTGATGTTGCGCGCATACGCCACGATGCGCCACGGGTATTCGCAATTTATCTGCGTGGCATCGGGAGCGAAAAATGAAAATACTGCCTTTGCAACGCCGCACGCTGGCGCTCATCGCGGTCATCGTTCCGCTCCTCGTGCTGCTGGTCTATGTCGCCCTGCGCTCCGGCCCGCTGGCGCCCGTGGCCGTAACGGAAGCCAGGGTCGAGTCGCAGGCGATTCGGCCTGCGCTGTTCGGCATCGGCACGGTCGAGGCGCGCTACACCTACAAGATCGGTCCCACCTATGCCGGACGCGTCAAGCGTCTGGATGTCCATGTGGGCGATCGAGTCAGGGCCGGTCAATTGCTCGGCGAGATGGATCCGGTCGACCTGGATGACCGGGTTCGCGCGCAGGAGGCGGCGGAGAAGCGCGCCGAGGCGGCGCTGCGCGAGGCGACGGTGCGCCAGGCTTATGCAGAAACCCAGGCGCGTCGCTACGAGCAGCTGTTCGCCACCCGCTCGACCAGCGAGGAAATCCTGACGACGAAACGGCAGGAATGGCAGATTGCGGATGCTGCGCTGTCGGCTGCGCGGGAGGACCTGGCGCGGGCGAGATCCGATCTGGAAGCCCTGCGCGCACAGCGGGGAAATCTGCGCCTGATCGCGCCGGTCGAGGGAGTCGTCACCCTGCGCGATGCCGATCCTGGCACGACCGTGGTTGCGGGCCAGGCGGTGGTGGAGTTGATCGATCCGAAGAGCCTGTGGATCAATGTGCGTTTCGATCAGATCAGTGCATCGGGTCTCGCCGCGGATTTGCCCGCGCGCATCGTCCTGCGCTCGCGCAACGGCCAGACCCTCGAGGGCCGGGTGCTGCGGGTGGAGCCGAAGGCGGATGCCGTGACCGAGGAGACGCTGGTCAAGGCGGTCTTCGATGCGGCCCCGACCCCCCTGCCGCCCATCGGCGAACTCGCCGAAGTCACGGTCGACTTGCCGGCGCTGCCCGCGACCCCCGTGATCCCCAACGCCGCGGTGCAGCGCCGGGGCGAACAGCCGGGCGTCTGGCAGATCACGGACGGCGAGCCCGACTTTGTCGCCGTCAGGCTCGGCCGCACCGACCTCGATGGCCGCGTGCAGGTGCTCGAAGGGCTCAAGGCAGGCGACCGCATCGTGGTCTACAGCGAAAAGGCGCTCAGCCCGAAAAGCCGCATCCACGTCGTCGAGCGCATTCCCGGTACATCCAGATGATCAGCCTGGCCGGCCGCGACATCCTCCACAGCTGGGGCAAGTTCGTCTTCACCGGCGTGGGCCTGGGGTTGCTCATCGGCGTGACCCTGGTCATGGCGGGTGTCTACCGGGGCATGGTGGATGACGGCAAGGCGCTGCTG
The DNA here is from genome assembly GCA_002421825.1 of Thiobacillus sp. UBA6205. GTDB lineage: Bacteria > Pseudomonadota > Gammaproteobacteria > Burkholderiales > Thiobacillaceae > UBA6918. The sequence goes on from DISR01000036.1 coordinate 22,158, forward strand.
GACAACAGCGGCGCCGATCTCTGGGTGGTGCAAAAGGACACCCTCGGCCCCTACGCGGAGTCGTCCAGCGTGAACGACGACCTGTATCGCGCCATCCTCGCCATGCCGGGCGTGGCCCGCGCCGCGAACGTGACCTATCTGACCATGCAGGTGAAAAAGGGAGAACAGGACGTGCGTTCCATGGTGGTCGGCATCGTTCCCGGCGAGAAAGGGGGCGCGCCCGGCTGGCCGCCCTATCTCGTGGCGGGCCGCCAGATTACGCGCGGACATTACGAGGCGGTGGCCGACATCGCCACCGGCTTCAGGATCGGCGACGTGCTGACCGTCCGGCGCAACCGTTACACCGTGGTGGGCCTGACCCGGCGCATGGTCTCTTCGAGCGGCGACCCGATGGTGTTCATTCCGCTCAAGGATGCCCAGGAAGCGCAGTTCCTCAAGGACAACGACGCCATCTGGCAAAGCCGGCGCGCGACCTCCGCCAACCCGGCGTTCAACCGCCCCGGCGTGCCCGGGCTGCTCGATGCCGTCAACGCCTCGCAGGCCAGCAGCAGTTCCGTCAATGCCGTCCTCGTGCGCATCAAGCCCGGCGCCGTGCCGGACGAGGTGGCGGAATCCATCCGCCGCTGGAAGCGCCTGACGGTCTACACGCGCATGCAGATGGAGGAGATCCTCATCGGCAAGCTGATCGCCACCTCATCCAAGCAGATCGGCATGTTCCTGGTGATCCTCGCCATCGTCAGCGCCGCCATCGTCGCCTTCATCATCTACACGCTCACCATGGACAAGATCCGCGAGATCGCGGTGCTCAAGCTCATCGGCACCAGGAATCGCACCATCGCCGCCATGATCATGCAGCAGGCGCTGGCGCTCGGGGTGATCGGCTTCGCGGTGGGCAAGATCACCGCAACCTACGCGGCCCCGCTGTTTCCCAAGTATGTGCTGCTCATGCCGGGCGATTCCGTCACGGGTTTCTTCGCCGTGCTGGTGATTTGCGCGCTGGCCAGCGTCATCGCCATCCGCATGGCGCTCAAGGTCGATCCTGCGGAAGCGATCGGAGGTTGACCATGATGACCAAAGGCATTCGCATCGAAGGTTTGAAGAAGCGCTACGGCAGCGGCGACACCGCGGTCGACGCCTTGAAGGGCGTGGACATGCATGTGGAGCCGGGCGAGGTCGTCGGCCTGATCGGCCCTTCCGGCTCGGGCAAGAGCACCCTGCTCAAGTGCCTGGGCGCGGTGATCGACCCCACCGCCGGGCGCATGACCCTGGGCAGCGAGGTGATCTACGACGAGGGCTGGAAGGTGCGCGACCTGCGCGCATTGCGCCGCGACAAGATCGGCTTCGTGTTCCAGGCGCCTTACCTGATTCCGTTCCTCGATGTCACCGACAACGTGGCGCTCTTGCCGATGCTGGCCGGCGCGCCCAACGGCGAGGCGCGCAAGCGTGCGCTCGACCTGCTTGCCGCGCTGGACGTGCAGCATCGCGCGCGCGCCATGCCCTCGCAGCTTTCCGGCGGCGAACAGCAGCGCGTGGCCATCGCGCGCGGCCTCGTCAACCGCCCGCCCGTGATCCTGGCCGACGAGCCCACCGCGCCGCTCGACAGCGAGCGTGCCATGGCGGTCGTCCGCATCCTCAACGACATGGCAAGCAAATTCGAGACNNGCCATCATCGTCGTCACCCATGACGAGAAGATCATCCCCACCTTCAAGCGCATCTACCACATCCGCGACGGCGTGACCCACGAGGAAGCCGGTGAAGGGCGGGGGTTTGAATGACCTTGCGAGCAAAGGAGCAGGCACCATGACGGACGACAGCAAGAATCGGTTCGAGCAGGAGCACCTCAAGCGGTGGTGGGAAACCACGCGCCATTACCTGTTCGCGGATATGGAAAACCTGCCGGGACTCGCCGCCGAGACCGACGATGGCTGGTCGCCTCCGCAAACGGACAGCCATGGCGGCCGAAAAAAATTCATCGCCAGGGTGAGAGGCCGGCTCCTGCGTTCCATCAGACGCGGAGAGCAAGGCGACTCGCTGCAGGAGCTGGAAAGCGCATTCCAGCGGCAGATCGCGTTCATCGCCAGGCACCCCGACGTCCCCCGGCGTCTGCTGTCGTGGCTGGCACAGGATGAAGACAGCCGTCTTCAGCGGCGCGTCCGGATGCTCATCGCTTACTACACCGCCCGCCTGGCCCGGATCATCGCCCGTGCCAAACAACAGGGCCAGGTCAGGGCCGACGTGCAACCAAGTGCCGCGGCAATTTCCCTCGTCGGCGTCATCCAGGGGCTGGTGCTCGGAATGCCTGCGGCGCCGCAGTGGCGGAAGCGGTTCGTGCGGGAGGCGGCCGAGGCCTTCGCTCGGTACCGGGCGGGGCTGGCGGTCTCCTGGGACTGAAAACGGACAAATAAAGATTCATGGGGCAATGACTATGCAAGGACTCATGCAGCAGCGCGGACTTCTCCTCCGGGCAATCTCCGTGATCGCGGTCGGCTTCGGCCTGCTGACCATCAAGGAAGGCGGCGCAATTCTTTTCGGCGGCGATGCGGCGCGAGCGGCTGCCGGGAACTATGTGCCGTTCGTGCTCTGGTTCAATTTTCTGGCGGGCTTCGCCTACGTCATCGCGGGCGCCGGGCTGTGGCTGCGCTTTCGCTGGGCGGCGCGGCTGTCCGTCGTCATCGCCGCCGCGACGGCGCTGGCCTTTGCGGCATTCGCCGCGCACGTCCATGCCGGCGGCGCCTACGAAATGCGCACGGTGATTGCCATGAGCTTGCGAACGCTGGTGTGGGTGACGATCTCGGCCATTGCCTGGCGCGGCTTGCTGCGCGTGAAGCGGGGCGGCCCCGAAGGGGACATGCCATGAATGCAGGCGTGCGCGGCTTGATGGCCAAAATGCGGATTGCCGCCGCGATCTGGATTGGCCTGGCATTGTCCGCCAGCGCCTGCCCGGCCCTGGCCTCGTCCGCCGAGCCCCCGAAAGTGCATGCCGACGGCAGCGCCACCGGTACCGCAGCCGGGACGGTACACGGGGAAGCGGACGTTTCCGCCGCCCGGCTGGGCCGTGACGCGGAATTGCAATGGGCGCCCGACTTTTCTGATCATTGGGCGCTGTATCAGCATCTTGCCGAGCGGCGTGCGCCTGGATCATCTTCCAGGCCGGACTTTTCCGGCGACTGGGTGCTCAACGCCAAAGCCAGCGATGACCCGCTGGAAAAGGCCAGGGAGGCCATGCAGGCATCGAGGCAGGCCATGGGCGGCGGCTCGGGCGGCATGGGTCGGGGTGGCGGTAAGGGCCGCGGCGGCGGCATGGGCGGCGGACGCCAGGCCCGCGGCGGCATGGGCGGCATGGGTGGAGGCGGCGGCCTTTCCGCCGGCGAGCTGTCCGCGCTGCTGGCCCCCGCGCAAGCGCTGCATATCAGCCATCAGGATCCGCTGTTGCTGATTGCCGACGAAAATGGCCAGCGCCAGCGCGTCTTCACCGACTTTCGCGGGGCCAGCGTCTCTGCCAACGGCGGACTGCAGCAGCGCGTGTCCGTTGCGGGCTGGGAAGGCGAGGCGCTGGTGGTCGAGACGACGATGCTTGGCAAGAAGCAGATCCAGAACTACCAGATCGATGGCGAAACCGGTCGGCTCGTCATTTCTGAGGCAACGCAGATTTCCGGGGCGCAAACCGTTTCCTGCCGCCTCGTCTATGACCGGAGCAAACCCAAGGCAGAGGAAAAGCAGGTGCGCAAAGGCATCGGCAGCGCACAAGGAGAAATGTGATGAAGGTGCATTGCCTGCAGCATGTACCGTTCGAAGGACCGGGAAGCATCGAGAGCTGGGTTCGGCGCGGCGGCCACTCGCTCGGCGCGACGCACCTCTACCGCGGCGATTCGCTGCCGCACATCGATGCGCTGGACCTGCTGGTGGTGATGGGCGGCCCCATGAACATCTACGAGGAGGCCGACTATCCGTGGCTGGCGGACGAGAAGCGCTTCATCGAGCGGGCCATCGCCGCAGGCCGGCGCGTGCTGGGTGTCTGCCTCGGGGCGCAACTCGTCGCCGACGTGCTGGGCGCCAGGGTGTACGCCGGCGCCGACAAGGAGATTGGCTGGTTTCCGATCGAGAAAACGGAATCTGCGCCCGGATTGTTTTCCGCATTTCCCCAGCGAATCGAAGCCTTCCATTGGCATGGAGATACCTTCGACATCCCGGCGGGGGCGGTGCGCGCCGCGCGCAGCGCGGGCTGCGCGAACCAGGCCTTCGTTTATGGCGAACAGGTCATCGGCTTGCAGTTCCATCTGGAGACGACCCCGGAGGGCGTGCGCCAGCTCATCGCCCATGGCGCCGGCGATCTCGCCGAAGGCCGCTACATTCAGGCGCCGCAGGCGATGCTGGCGGACGCCGGCCGGTTCGATGCCATCAATCGTCTCATGCGCGGCCTGCTCGACCGGCTGGCTGCGGACAGCCCGGATCGGGCCGGGCCGGCGGGCGGGGCGGGCAAGACATGAACATCAGCTTGCTTGGTGCGGCGCGCGAAGTCACCGGCTCCTGCTATTTCATCGAGACCGCGGACGCCGCGCCGGCGTTCGCCGACACTCTGCGCGCGCGGCGCGGCTGGGACGTCACGGTGCCGGCGCCCGCCACGCGCGTGCAGTGTGAGGGCCAGGCATGATGGACGCCGATCGGCGCCAGGCGCTGCTTGAGGCGATCCTGCATGGACCGGCCTATCGGCTGGCATATGAGGACGCCGAGTTCCTCGACCGGGACGACCTGCGCCCCTTGCGCCTGCAGATGGAACTGCTCAAGCCCGAACGCGAGCTGCGCAGGCAGGGAATCGGCTCCACCGTGGTGGTCTTCGGCAGCGCGCGCATCCTTTCCCGGGAGGATGCGCAGGAACAGCTTGCCGCGGTTGAGGAACAAGCTCCGGGCCGTCAACCCGACGACAGGAGCATGCCCAGGCGTCGGCTCGCCCAGGCGCGCTACTACGAAGAGGCACGGCGCTTCGCGCGCATGGTTTCGTCGCGTTTCCAGCAGGCGGGCCGCAGGGATTTCGTCGTCGTCACCGGCGGCGGACCGGGCATCATGGAGGCGGCCAACCGCGGCGCGTTCGAGGCCGGCGCGCGCTCCGTCGGACTCAACATCACCCTGCCGCACGAACAGGCGCCCAATCCCTTTATCAGCCCCGAGCTGGCGTTCCGGTTCCGTTATTTCGCCCTGCGCAAGATGCACTTTCTGCTGCGCGCGCGGGCGCTGGTCGCCTTCCCCGGCGGATACGGCACGCTGGACGAACTGTTCGAGGTGCTCACCCTGGTACAGACGGGCAAGATGGCGCGCATTCCGATCGTGCTGGTCGGGAGCGAATTCTGGCGCCGCGTCGTCGACTTCGGCTATCTCGTCGAGGAAGGGTTCGTGAGCGCCCGGGACGTGCAGCTCTTCACGCGCGCGGACACGGCGGAAGAAATCATCGCCGTGCTGGAAGCATTTTACGGCGGCAAGCCGCCCGGCTCCGAGGCGGCGCAGGCATGAAGACGCGCATGCCGATGGCCCGGCTGCTGCCGGCGCTGCTGACGGGCTTTTGCTGTCTCCGGCCGGCCGTGGCCGATGCCGCCGATCTCGCGGTCCCTGGCGCCGGGGAATGCGCGGCGGAAGAACGCGTGCGATTCCGCGGCGCCACGCTCAGGCTGGAAAACGACCTGTTCACCGGCACCGACCAGAACTACACGAACGGCGCAGGCTTGACCCTGGTGTCGCACGACATTCCGGGCAAACTGCGCCCCGACTGCCTGCCGGCGCCCCTTCGCCTGCATGCCCAGCTCATCCAGTTCCTGAACCCCGGATTCTGGGCCGATGCCGGCGGCCCTGCCGCCTCCCAGAACGTGACGCTCAAATTCGGCCAGTCCATGTACACCCCGGAAGACGATTCCAGCACGAAGCTGATCCCGGATGACAGGCCCTACGCCGGACTGCTCTACATGGGCCTGGCCTGGAACCGGCGCAAACAAACAACGGGCGGCCAGGAGATGCTCGACACGCGCGAGATCACGCTCGGCGTAATCGGCCCCTGGTCGCTGGCGGAGCAGGCGCAGAACCTGGTGCACGAGCTTCGCGGCATCGATCGCTTTCACGGCTGGGAGCACCAATTGCACAACGAGCCGGCATTCCAGATCGCCATGGATCGCAAGTTCAAGGCCTATCGCGGTACGGGCGCCGTTCTCCCCGGCTTTTCCGCCGAGGCGATCCGCACCATGGGCCTGCGGCTGGGCAACATCGAGACCTCGGCCACGCTGGGCATCGAGGGGCGGGTCGGCTGGAACCTGCCGAACGATTTCGGCAGCTATCCCATCCGGCCCGGCGCCGAGAATCGGCCGCCGTCCGCTGTCTCGCTGCGCGGCAGTCCGGACGGGGCCGTTCCTCCCGCCAGCCGCCCGCGCCCCGGCGTGCATCTTTTCGGAATCGTGGAGGCAAAGGCCGTCGGCTGGGATTTTTCCCTGGACGGAAACCTGTTTCGCGAGAGCCACAGCGTGACGCGGCGACCCNNTGATGCGGGTTTACCGCACGCGCGAATTCGAAGAGCAGGAGACAAACCAGGCCTTCGGCTCGGTCGCCCTGAGCGTCGAGTTCTAGCCCGGAAAGCCGTTCTTTTTTAGTGAAACACGACCAAGGAGTTTTCATGCAACACAAGCCTTCATTCGGAAAAATCGCCGTCGCGGCGCTTGGCCTGGCCGTGGCATCGGTCGGCCCGCAGGCCCGGGCGGACGGGAATGCCGCGGCGGAGCCGATGGAGCTGCGCCGGATCATGCAGGAACTCGGCAAGGACATGCAGGCGGTGACCGACGGCATTTCCCGCGAGGACTGGGAACGGGTGGCCAGGACCGCGCCGAAGATCGCCGAACATCGGCAACCACCCTTTGCCGAGAAGATGCGCATCCTCGCCTTCGCCGGCGGCAATGCCGGCAGGTTCAGGCGATTCGACGGACAGACCCACCAGGCGGCCAAAGCCATGGAGCAGGCTGCCAGGCGTGGCGACGGCCAGGCGGTGATCGCTTCCTTCGCGACCCTGCAAAACAGCTGCCTGGCTTGTCATCAGGACTTTCGCAAACCGTTCGTGGAGCATTTCTATGGCCAACCCTAGGATGAAATACGGTGCAGGCGCCGATCGCATGGAAACCGGCCGGCCCCATCTCCGGAAATCCGCGCTGTTGATCCTGATCGCGGGGCTCGCCGGCTGCGCCGCGGGACCGGACTTCAAGCGTCCGGCCGCGCCCGAGGTGGGGGACTACACGGCCACACCGGTTTTCGCGCAGACCGAATCCGCCACTGCGAGGCTGGGCGAGTCCCAGCGCCTTGTCGCCGGCATGGAGGTTGATGCCCAGTGGTGGCGCAGCCTGAAATCGCCCAAGCTGGACGCGCTGATCGAGTCGGCGCTCACGGCCAGCCCCTCGCTGGCTGCCGCCCGCGCCACGCTGCGCCAGGCGCAGGAACTCCATGCCGCGCAGGCCGGATCGACGCGCTATCCCCAGGTCGACGCGGGCCTGGGTGCCCAACGCCAGCGCACGAGCCCAAGCGCCCAGGGCCAGGAGGGCGATGCGCAGATATTCAGCCTGTACAACGCCAGTGTCGGCGTGCGTTACAACCTTGATCTCGCCGGCGGCAACCGCCGCGCGCTGGAGGCGCTGGCTGCCCGTACGGACTTCCGGCGCCACGAAGTGGAGGCCGCGCGCCTGACCCTGGCGGGCAATATCGCCACCGCCGCCATCACGCGGGCGAGGCTTGCTGCCCAGGTCGAGGCCACGGCCGCCATTCTGCAGGCCTGGGAGGAACAGGTGCGGATCGCCCGCGAGCGCGTGCGTCTCGGCCAGGCTGCGGCGGATGAGGTGCTGGCGCTGCAAATCCCGGCCGAGCAGGCACGCGCCGAACTGCCCGCGCTGCGCAAGCAAATGCAGCAGACCGAACACCTGCTCGCCGTGCTGGCCGGTCGCGCACCGGCGGCGGGCGGCATTCCCGAGTTCCGCCTTGCGGATTTCACGCTGCCTGCCGAACTTCCCCTGGTGGTGCCCTCCGAACTGGTGCGCCGCCGCCCGGACATCCGGGCGTCCGAAGCCCTGCTGCATGCGGCCAATGCCGAGTACGGCGTAGCCGTGGCCAAGCTCTATCCCCAACTCAACCTGAGCGCCAGCCTCGGCAGCCAGGCCCTCACCACCGGCGCCCTGTTCGGCGGCGGTTCGGCAGTGTGGAGTCTGGTCGGGCAGCTTACCCAGCCGTTGTTCAATCCGGGGCTGCCCGCCGAAAAGCGCGCCGCGCTCGCCGCCTTCGACGCCGCGGCCGCCAACTACCAGGGCGTCGTGCTGGAGGCCCTGCGCGACGTGGCCGATGCGCTGCGCGCGATCGAGAACGATGCCCAGGCGCTGGCGGCGCTGGCGGTCGCCGAAGAAGCCGCATGGGGTTCCTTGCAGTCCGTCGAGCGGCAATACCAGTTGGGCGCGGCCAGCTATGTGCAACTCCTCATTGCCCAGCAGCAAGCGCAGCAGACCCGGCTTGGCCTGGCCGCGGCTCAAGCGCAGCGACTGACCGACAGCGTGGCCCTGTACCAGGCGGCAGGCATCGGATCAAGTGGCGAACAGGAAATCTCCCTGCGCTGAAATGCTGCGGCACCCCTGCCTGATTCGTCCGCCGCGCAACGGACGGCAAGGCGGGTGAGATGAACGGCGCGCACCCTGCCTGCGGCGCGGCGCCCTTGTGGGTGCGGCGCCCTTGTGGGAGCGGCGCCCTTGTGGGAGCGGCGCCCTCGCCGCGATCAACCCGCCGGCAGGCGAGCGCCCAGAGCGGTCAGGTTGAACTCCCGTTCGACCGTGATTGGGCGAGGTGATCCAGATCCACCAGGCTGCAACTGGTCTTGCGGCAGGCCAGGCAGTCGGGGCTGCCGGGGACGTGCTCGAAGGAGCAGGCCCTTGCCTGGAGCATGTCCCAGTCCGCCTCGGCATAGGCATGCCGGGGCAGATTGGGCGGGTAGTAGACGCAGCCCGCACAGTATTCGGCAACCGGGTCAATGTTCTTTGCGGACATAGAAGCGGATCTCCGTGCCATCTTCCTCGATGCCGAGCAAGGTATTGCCGGTGCGCTCGCACCACGAAGGGATGTCGCTGCGCGTGCCGACGTCGGTGGCGATGATCTCCAGCACCTGGCCCGCGGCCAGCATGCGCATGGCCTTGTTGGTTTCGACGATGGGCATGGGGCAACACTTGCCGATGGCATCGAGGGTGAAGTGGGGTTGCGGTTTGCTCATGGCGAACTCCTTCAGAAATACTGGCAAAGATCGGCCTTGGCGGCCTTTTCGTGCAGGAACCAGGAGGCGCCTACAATGCCTTCGGCCTGGGGGATGAGGTTGGTCTCGTTGACGTCGAAAATGGCGCCGGCGAGGCTGCAACCGTACAGGCTCACGCAGCCCGTTTCCTTCAGCGCCACCAGGATGTCGTGGATGCCGGCGGGCAGCCCCGCCCTGGCGACCTGCTCGCGCACATAGGCGTCCTCGTCGGCGTGGCGGCCGTCGATCTTGAGCTCGGCCGCCCCCTTCTCGGTCAAGGCGCGCACGGCCCAGTTGACGAACAGCATGTCCACCTGCGTGCCTTCGGCTGCCGCGAGATAGGCGAAAGCCAGGGGAGTAAGAATCTTGTCGTAGGCGTCATCGCGCACGACGATGGCAAGGCTTTTCATCACAACCTCCTTTAGAACGAACGCTCGTTCTATTTGAGTGAAAAAAACGGCAGCGGCTCAGGCGGCCGCCACCGACTTCCACGCGCACGCCCAGACTTCTTCCAGATAGTCCGGCAAGGGACGCTCCAGAAGGCCGTCCAGGCGTGCGGTGATCATGCGGATGGGGCCGCCGAACAGGCAGGTCGAGGCCACCATCACGTCCATTTCGCGGATTTCCCCCCGCGCCATGCCTTCCGCCACCAGCGCGCGCATCATGGCGAAAGGCCGGGAGGAGCAGACGGGCGCGGCGTCCGGCATGAATTCGCGGTGCTTGGCGTAGAGCATGAATTCCATGGCGCGGGGTTCGGACTCGGTCAATTCGAAAAGACGGACAACGAGTGCCCTTGCCTGGTCATGGGCGCCGGCATGGCGGCGGCAAATTTCGCCGACCAGCCCTTCCATGCGGTTGTTGAGCGCCTCATACAGGGCGGTAGCCACGCCTACCTTGTCACCGAAGTGGTGGTAGATCGAGCCGATGCTGACGCCGGCGGCACGGCCGATGTCGTGCACGGACGTGTTGAAATACCCGCGCTCGGTGAACAGGCTGAGCGCGGTGTCGAGCACGAGGAAACGCGTATCGGGGCGGGGGGAAAGAACGCTGTTCATGGCGGGCTCATTAGAATAATGGTTCTAATTTAGGTCGCACAATCGGACCTGTCAAGTCAATTGTGCATTGGCCGGTTCTGCCGGCCCGCCAGGAGGCCAGGCGCGTTGCCGAGAGGAATTGAAGACCGCTCCCGGACGCGCGACCGCCTGTGCCGGCGTCTGCGCGGGACGGGGTTGGCCATGCCGCTCGTGCCCGGCGGCGTGGGCGGCTCAGTGCGAATGTGCGCTATGTCCGTCGGCCACGGCCGGCCTCGCCAGCGGCGTGAAGCGTGCCTGCTCGGGGGATTTGTCCGGCAGGGTGATCGAAACGATGGCCTTCATGTCGGGCGTCGAGGCATAGATGCCCGAACCCTTCAGCCGGTTGTCGCCATCCGGCGCCAGGTTCACCGCAGCCTTGGTTTTGCCGGCGAGAATGGTGACCGTGCCCTTGGCGCCCGCCGTCGATACCTTGGTTCCCGCGTGGTCGGTGACAAAGACGATCACCGGATTGTTCTTCGCCTCCTTGCTGTCCCTGTCCACCACCAGTTCGAAGTGGTACATGCCGGCCATGCGCAACTGGCCGCCGTTGGGGGCCTGCTGCGTGTCCAGGTATTCGTCGGTATGCGCCCTGGCGTTGATGGATGCCAGCGCGAACAGGCTGGCAACGCTTGCAGCCACTGTCGTGCTCAATATCTTGCGGAACTTCATGGGGATCTCCTTATTGCGATAGGCGGTACTGCGGGTCAAAAACTTTCGGCGCTGCGGTCGGCGAGAAGCCGCTTCAGCGGCTTCTCGCCCCACAGCCAGAACATCAGCGGGGTCAGCAGGGTATCGAGCAGGGTCGAGCTGACCAGGCCGCCGAAGATCACTACCGCCACCGGATGCAGCACTTCCTTGCCCGGGGCGTCGGCGGAGAGCAGCAGCGGCATCAGCGCGAAGGCGGCGACCAGTGCGGTCATCAGCACCGGGGTGAGCCGCTCCAGAGAGCCGCGCACGATCATGTGCTGGCCAAAGATTTCGCCCTCGAACGCGCACAGGTTGATGTAGTGGCTGATCTTGAGAATGCCATTGCGCGTGGCGATGCCGGTCAGCGTGATGAAGCCGACCAGCGCCGCCACCGACAGCGGCTGGCCGGAAATCCACAGGGCAATCACGCTGCCGATCAGCGCCAGCGGAATGTTGCCCATGATGATCAGGGTCAGCGCCATCGAGCGATAGCGGCTGTAGAGCACCATGAAGATCATCGTCAGGGATACCAGCGCAAGCAGGGTGATCAGCCTGGCCGCCTGCTCCTGCGCCTGGAACTGCCCTTCGAGTGCGGTGAAATAGCCCTCGGGGAGCGGTTTGGCCGCCAGTTCGGCGCGGATGTCGGCGATCACCTTCGACATGTCGCGGCCATCGGTGTTGGCCGAGAGCACGATACGGCGACGGGAGTTTTCGCGGCTGACCTGGTTGGGCCCGTCGCTTTCCTCGACGCTGGCGATCTTGGACAGGGGAACGTAACCGGTCGGTGTTTCGATCAGGAGATCGGCCAGTGCCTGCGGATCGCGCGCCGATTCGGGCAGGCGCACCAGCAGGTCGAAGCGCCGGCTGCCTTCGATGATCTGGGTGATCTTCTCGCCCTCGATCATCTGTTCCAGCCCGCGCAGCAGGTTGCCGGGGGCCACGCCGTAGCGCGCCGCCTGCTCGTAATCAAGGCGAATCTTGACCTGCGGGATCAGTACCTGCTTTTCAATCTGCAGATCGGCGACGCCGGGAATTTGCGCCAGCCGGTCGCGCAACCCGGCCGCCAGCCCGCGCAGGGTGTCGAGGTCGTCGCCGTAGATCTTCAGTGCGATCTGGGCGCGCACGCCGGACAGCAGGTGGTCGAGCCGATGCGAAATCGGCTGGCCGACGTTGGAGGCGGCCGGCAGGCTGGCAAGACGCTGCCGGATGTCGGCGATGATCTCGTCGCGGCTGCGCGCCGAGGCTTTCAGGTCGACGTCCATTTCGGTGTAGTGCACGCCTTCCGCATGCTCATCGAGCTCGGCGCGGCCGGTACGGCGTCCGACCTGCGTGACCTCGGGCACTTGCATTACCAGTTGCTCGGCCAGGGTGCCGATGCTGTTGGATTCGGCGAGCGAGGTGCCGGGGTTGAGCAGGACATTGACCGTCAGCGTGCCTTCATTGAAAGGCGGCAGGAAGGCGCGCGGAAAGAAGGGAACGCTCGCCGCGACGATGATGACCAGCGCCACGGCTGCGGCCAGCAGGCTGCGGGCATGGCCGAACGACCAGTGCAGCAGCCTGGCATCCCAGTGCTTGAGCCGGACCACCAGCGGGCTGTCGCCGGCGTGAAGCCGTTTCATGCGGGGCAGCAGGTAAAAGGCCATCACCGGCGTCAGCGTCACCGAAACGACCATGCTGGCGAGAATCGAAACGATGTAGGCGACGCCAAGCGGCGTGAACAGCCGGCCCTCGATGCCCGGCAACACGAACAGCGGCACGAATACCAGGACGATGATCACGGTCGCATAGACGATGGCGGAGCGCACTTCCAGCGTGGCGGCGGCGATGACTTCCGCCACGGGACGCGGCGAATCGGTGGCCCGATTCAGCTTCAGGCGCCGCAGGACGTTCTCGACTCCCACCACCGCATCATCCACCAGTTCGCCGATGGCGATGGCCAGGCCGCCCAGCGTCATGGTGTTGATCGACAGGTCGAAGTAGCGGAACACCAGCGCCGTGGCCAGCAGCGACACCGGGATCGCCGTCAGCGAAATCAGCGTGGTGCGCGCGTTGAGCAGGAACAGGAACAGGATGACGGCCACCAGGATGGCGCCGTCGCGCAGCGCCTCCTCGACATTGTTCACCGAGCGCTCGATGAAGTCGGCCTGCTTGAACAGGAACGTCGGCGCATCGAAGCCCTTGGGCAGGCTCTTGCCGAGATCGGCCATCGCCTTTTCGACTTCGCGGGTCAGCGCCACGCTGTCGGCGGCGGGCTGTTTCTGCACCGACAGGATGACGGCCGGCTTGCCCTTGTAGCTGCCGTCGCCGCGCTTGATGGCCGGGGCAAGCCGTACTTCCGCCACCTGCCGGAGCAGAATCGGCTGACCGTTGTTGACCGCGACAACGAGATTCTGCAGGTCTTCGATCCGCGAACTGCGGCCGATCTGACGGATCAGCCATTCGCGGCCCTGGGCTTCGAGGAAGCCGCCGCTGGTATTGGCGCCGAAGTCCTTGAGAGCGGTTTCCAGGCTTTCGCGTTCGATGCCGAGCGCCTGCATTTGCGCAGGCTTGATCTCGACGCGGTACTGCCGCACTTCGCCGCCGATCGGGATGACCTGGGCGACCCCGGGAATCGTCAGCAGGCGCGGACGGACCACCCAGTCCGCATACTCGCGGACTGCCATCGGGCTGATCTTGCCGGGATCGGCCGGCAGCGCAATCAGCAGAATCTCGCCCATGATCGACGAGATCGGCCCGAGTTGCGGCACGATGCCGGGCGGCAGGGCCTCGCGCACCAGGTTCAGGCGCTCGGCGATCTGCTGGCGGTTGCGATAGATATCCGAACCCCATTCGAACTCGACATAGATGATCGACAGGCCGATCCCAGACACCGAGCGCACGCGCGTCACGCCCGGCATGCCGTTCATGCCCGACTCGATCGGAAAGGTGACCAGTTGCTCGACTTCCTCCGGCGCCATGCCGCCGGCCTCCGTCATCAGCGTCACCGTCGGCTTGTTGAGGTCGGGGAAGACGTCGACCGGCATCTGCCGCAGCGTGATCGCGCCATAGATGATCAGCAACAGCGAGATGCCGAGGACGATCAGCCGCTGCCTGAGCGCGGCGTGGATGATGTAGCCGAACATGGAGGCTTACCTCACCTGCGAGAGCAGTCCTGCGCCGACCGTCACCACACGGTCGCCGTCATGCAGCCCGTCGAGGATGGCGACGTCGGCGGCGTCGAGCGACTGGTGGCGAATCCGGCGGGCAACGAAACGCTCGGCCTCGGTGTGCACCCATACCGCCGTCTCGCCAGCCCCGACTTTCGTCAGCGCCGTCCGCGGGACGGCCGCGCCCTTTACGCCTTGTTCAGTGCGGGCGATTACCTTGACCGGCTGTCCGACGGCCACGGGCGCATCGCTGCTGGTGACGCGGAACAGCAGGGGCAAGGCCTGCTCGCGCAACTGCTGGCCGCCGCCGACGAATTTGAGCTCCAGCTCCGTCTTTTCCGCCAGGGCGCTGGCGGACACCAGCGTCCTGGCGATGCCGACATCGTAGGCCAGCGCTTCCACGGCGAGGCGTGCGGGATCGACGATCTCGAACAGGACCTCCTTGGCGTCGACCAGCTGTCCGGCCAGCAAGTGGTGCGAGGCGCTGACGATGCCGGCCGCCGGCGCCACCAGCGGCTCGGCGGAATCGATGCTGGCGCGGACGAAGGCGCGGCGCCGCTGCAAGGCGGCATGCTCGATGCGCGCCGCTTCGATTTCCTTCTGCGGCACCGCGCCTTCGAGTTGCTCGAAGCGTTTCATCCTGCTCTCGGCGATGGCCAGTTGCGCTTCGAGTTCGGCCAGGCTTGCCCTCTGGTTGCCGCGTTCAATGGCGCTGCTGATCGGGCGCAGCCAGGCCAGGACTTCGCCCTTGGCGACCCGCCTCCCGGCGGTCGGCATGCCCTTCGGCCCGGGAATGACACTGCCGGCGAACATGGCCTGCACCCGGCCGCTGGTTTCCGGATCGGGGATGATCCGGCCGTTCAGTTCGACCGTCGCCGCCAGTTCGGCGATGCGCACCTGCCGGGTGCGCAGCCCGAGCTGGCGCTGCACCGGCTTGGGAACGAAAAGACTGCCGTCGGCCAGTCGCTGCGGCGCCGCAGGCGCCCCCGCCACCCCTGCAACTGGCGCGGCGATGGGCGCCTTCTTCTCGGCGTCCTGGCTGTGATCTTCGTCGCCATGGGCCGGGGCCGCTCCCGAGGCCATGCCCAGCGCCAGCGCGGCTGCCAGCACATGCAAATCGATCATGCGCATCATCAAATCCCCTTCTTGGCGCGTTTGCGACGCCGAACGGCAAACAATATTCCGGCGGCCAGCAACAGCGCTCCGGCCAGAACCCAGACAACCCACTCGCTCCAGCCGCGGGTATGCGCCTCATTGGCCACAGGGGCGGAGGTATCCAGTGT
Organism: Thiobacillus sp. UBA6205; assembly: GCA_002421825.1. Taxonomy (GTDB): domain Bacteria; phylum Pseudomonadota; class Gammaproteobacteria; order Burkholderiales; family Thiobacillaceae; genus UBA6918. The sequence continues at coordinate 37,628 of DISR01000036.1, forward strand.
GGCCGAAAGAAGATCGACGGCATCGCCGGCCTCGACGCTGATGGTCAGCGGATGCCTGGCCGGGGCAAGGGGCGTGGCGACATCCAGTACGTAGGTTCCGGGCGCGGTTTCGCCGGCGATTCCCTTCAGGCCCGCCCCTTCGACCTCCACCCTGGCTTGCGCCACGGGTTCGTTGCTGGCGAAGCGATCCACATACAGCACCAGCTTTTTGCCTTCGAGCGCGGCGACGACCTCGAACGCCTCGGTTGCGGCGGCGGCCCTGGGATCGACGGCCTGGACCAGTGGCGGCGGCGGGGCGCCGTGATCCTCCCCGCCGTGGCCGAAGGCCGAAAATGCCAATGTAAACAATGCGACGGCAAAGACATGTCTCACGGCAACACTCCCAGAGCCTGGTTCAAACGCGATGTTGCGGCAGCCCGGGCGACCCGCCGGCGGTCAAGATGGGCGTCGGCATCGAAGGCGGCAGCCCGGATGCGCAGCAAGGTCGCCAGATCCGATTCGCCCAGCGAGAAGGCCTTCTCGGCGAGCCGCAGGTTCTCGGCGGAAAGCTGGCGGCGTTCCCGCGCCATGGCGAGCAGGCGTTCGGCGGACTGCAAGTTGCGTTGCGCGCGCTCCATGTCGAGCCCGACCCGGGCCTGGGCGCGCAGCATCTCGGCCTCGGCCTGGTCCGCCTCGGCCTGTGCCGCAGACGTTTGCCGACGGACCTGGGGGGGCGATGAAAACGGGATCATGAGCTTGATGCCCATGCCGTTTGAATAGGATTCGGCAGAGTCGCCGCGCTCGCGCACGATCCTTAGCGCCAGTTCCGGCGAAGCACGGCGCGATTCATTCGCAACCTGGACGCGTGCGCGTGCGCTGCGAGCAGCGGCAGCGGCGGCAGCCAGCAGCGGGTGGGTGGCGACGGCGTCGCCGGTTTCTCCCGCAAGGCGCCGCGTTGCCGGCAATTCCTCGCCCAATTCCTTCGGCGCCGGAGAGCCGGTGAGGGCTTGCACGGCCTGCTCGGCCTGGAGCTGCATTGCCTCCGCCTCGGCCAGTTCGGCATTGGCGGCGTGGGTCTCGGTTTGTGCCAGGTTGGCGTCCATTCGGGACAACTCCCCGACCTTGTAGCGGCGAACGACATCGGCCTCCAGGGCACGGGCCGTTTCGAGGCGACGTGCCGCCAACTCGCCGGCGCTGCGCGCCGCCGCCAGCGCCCACCATGCCTCGCGCACCTCACCGCCGATTTCGAGGCGCAAGGCGGCGCGCCTGGCGGTGGTTTCGTCTATCCGCCCGGCCGCTTCGGCTTTGTACGCCGCTTTCTGGCCGGGCAGCCATAGCGGCACCGCCAGCTCGACCTCGTATTCCTGCCTGCCCCGATTCCGGTTGAGGCGGTCATTGAGACTGCCGATACTGACCGAGCCGGGCTCGGGCGTCAGCGCGGCCGCGACATCCTGTGCGGCCCGCACTTCGGCCTCGCGCGCATCCAACCCCGCAGCCTGCGGGTTCAGATGCCAGGCCTGCTCCACGGCCGCCGCCAGTGCGGATTTCGGCGCGTCTGCCGCGCAAGCGGAAAGGCCGGCAAGCAGGCCGATGGCGCAATACGCCGCCAGCCTCAGTTGGCGGAAGACGGCGGGTTTCATGCGCAACGCGAAAAGAATGGCAGGAACACGCAAGGGCCCGTGATTTCCTGATGAATCTGAGAGTGTGGCGCCACCGCAATCGCTCCTGTTCAACGATGGACGAATTCTGCGCAACCACACCTAACGCCAGGCTGACCTGATAATTACATTCTTGTAATTTACGTGCCGGGCAAGAGAAAAATCGTCACACTATCGACTGGCAATGAAGCTCGGGGCGCGCACGTGAAAATTCTGATCGTTGAGGATGAGCCCAAAACCGGCGAATACCTCCGCCAGGGGCTGAGCGAGGCCGGGTTTGTTGCCGATCTGGCGCAGAACGGCACTGACGGGCTGCACCTCGCGCTACAAGGCGAGTACGACCTGGCGATCCTCGATGTAATGCTGCCGGGGCTGGACGGCTGGCAGGTGCTTGCGTCGATGCGCCGGCGCGGCTTGCAGATGCCGGTGCTGTTCCTGACGGCGCGTGACCAGGTAGAAGACCGCGTCAGGGGACTGGATATCGGCGCGGATGACTACCTGGTCAAGCCCTTCTCGTTTGCGGAACTGCTGGCCCGCGTGCGCACCATCCTGAGGCGGGGGCGCAGCGGAGCCGAAAACACGACACTGCGAGTGGCCGACCTGGAGCTGGACCTGCTGCGCAGGCGCGTCTCGCGCGCCGGCAAGCGCATTGACCTGACCGCCAAGGAATTCGGCCTGCTGGAACTGCTGATGCGCCGGCAGGGCGAGGTGCTGCCACGATCACTGATTGCCTCGCAAGTGTGGGACATGAACTTCGACAGCGACACCAATGTAATCGAAGTGGCCATGCGCCGCCTGCGCGTGAAGATCGACGAAGGGCAGGAGGTCAAATTGATCCAGACGGTGCGCGGCATGGGTTACGTGCTGGAAGCGCCGGAAAGGCAGTGAAGTGTTGCGCGATTTTTCACTCACGAGCCGGCTGACCCTCTTCTTTACGGCGGCGGCAGCCGCCGTTGTCCTGGGGCTGGGAGGGTTGTTCATGGCTGCGGCTGATCGGCACTTCGTGGACCTTGATCGCATGGCCCTGAAGGACAAGAAACACCTGATTGAAGACATTCTGGCCCGCGCCAATTCGGCAGATGACGCGCGCTCGCGGCTTAATGAGTCATTGAGCCACCATCACGGGCTTTTTGTTCTGGTGAAAGATTTGCAAGGCGAAACGCTTTTTCAATCCGAAGGCTTCTCTCCTCCGGAAAGCCGGCCAGGACCCGAATCGGACAAAGGCGGCGGCGTTTTTCAAGTCCGCGAAGGCGGCGGGAGCGAACTTCACACCCTCAGTTTTCAGGCAGGTCCGAAATACGGCCAGGCCGCCTCTTTCGATATCACGGTAGCGATCGATACCGAGCACCATCGGCAGTTTCTGTCAGAGCTGCGGCGCAGCCTTGCAATTTATGCCCTCGTCGCCACGCTTGTCAGCGGGCTGCTCGGCTGGCTTGCCGCGCATCAGGGCATGGCCCCGCTTCGTGCCATGAAAACAAGGGCGGCAGGGGTGACGGGCCAGCAGATGGAGGTACGCATGCCCGTTGAGTCCGTGCCGATTGAAATGGCCGACCTGGCAAGGGAGTTGAATCAAATGCTCGACAGGCTGCAGAAGGACTTCCGCCGCCTGTCGGAGTTCTCTTCGGATCTGGCGCACGAGTTGCGCACCCCCATCAGCAACCTGCTGACGCAAACCCAGGTAACCCTGTCCGCCAGGCGCGACGCCGGCACCTATCGCGACATCCTGGCGTCGAACGCCGAAGAACTGCAGCGCCTGGCGCGCATGGTGTCCGACATGCTGTTTCTCGCCAAGACCGAGCGCGGCGTCGACCTGCCGAACAAGGAACATTTTTCTGCCGCCCAAGAAGTGCGGGCGCTGCTTGAGTTCTATGATGCCGTCGCAGAGGAAAAGCGCATTCAGTTGAGCACGCACGGCGATGCGGCCATTCGGGGCGACCGATTGATGTTTCGCCGCGCGCTGAGCAATCTGCTGTCGAACGCCCTGCGCCATACCCCGGACGGAGGGGAAGTTCGGATCGTCATGGCCGACACTTCACAGGCCGCCGAGGTGGCGGTAGAGAACACTGGCCCGGAAATCGATCCCCGGGTCCTCCCCCGATTGTTTGACCGCTTCTACCGCGCCGACCCCGCCCGGTCGCATCCCGGGTCCGATGGCGCGGGGTTGGGGCTGTCCATCACCAAGGCCATCGTGGAAGCGCACGGCGGCACGATAAAGGCCGGTTCGGAACACGGCAGGACGCGTTTTTCTCTGACGCTGCCGCGGTGACCACTATGTGCCGGGACACCCCGGACAGCAGGACGCCCGTGGAGGCCCTTTAGCCGACGCGTTCGGGATCGACCCGATCGTAGAAGCGGGTGCGGAACAGCAGGCGTTTCTTCGCGGGGTCCTCGCTGTCCGTCAGTTTTTCCCGTGTGTGCAGCACGTTGTTCGAAATCAGGCCCATGCCCGATTCCAGCCGGCCTTCGATGACGTCCGCCGCCTCGCCCGAAATCAGGTCTTCCAGCGTCCTGCGGGCAGCTGCGACGTCGCTTTCGTCGGACCAGGCCATGTCGGTCTTGCGGAAGGAAAAGCGGTGGCACAGATGGCCGGCGGCATTCGTCCAGAACACCTTGCCGCCGCGGCCCGGATCGACCTCGCCGGTGGCCGGATTGCGGTAGTTGAAGCAGTCCTTCGTCATCAGCACCTCGAGCGCGCCGGGGGCGCTGTCGCGCAGGCGGATGTACAGCATCTCGTGGTCCAGCACCTTGTTGCTGCCGCCTTCCGGCGCCGGGCGCTTGCACAGCAGGAACAGTGACTGGATGGTGCGGTCCGATCCGTAGTACGTCGCGTCGGTATGCCAGTTGACGTGGCGGGTCGAGAACGGAATGGCGTGATTCAGAATGCCCGAGTCCGTAAGCTCGTCTGCTTGCGTGTGGCGGGTGGACTTGTCCGTCTGGGTGACGCCGAGCTGCCGCCCCAGCGCCAGCAGCGAATCCATGTCCAGCGGAGCCGAGCCGGCGGTGTAGACGCACATGTTGGCACGTTCCGAGAGTTCCAGGATTTTCGTTTTTTCCGCCGGGCTGATCGCCGTCATGTCGCCCAGCTCGACGACCAGCTCGCCGACATTGCGCGGATATGCCGCCAGTTTCTCATCGCGCCACCGCAGGTAATCCTCGTTCGAGCCCAGGTCGAACCGACGGGGGTATTTCGTGTTCCAGTGCTTCATGCCGCAAGCCTTCGAGAAGATAAAAAGGGGTGTATATCTTAATCTGATGCGGCGCCGATGGATATACCCCGTGTTTCCGGGACGCAGGCGTTCATGCGAGGAATCCGGCTGAAGACAGCCGGCCGTAACGAGCCCTGTCCTTGCGGCGGTGGATTCAAGTAAATGGATAGAGCGTTGCCTGAGCTTGCAGGCTGGCCGGACGCTGGCTTGCGCTCTTGGCCGGGAAGCATGCCCTTTTGCCAGGGCGGCAAGGGCATGGTGCCCGGCACAGGAGTGTCCGGGCTTTGTAATGGCAGGGGCGGAATCGAACCGTCGACACGCGGATTTTGGCTCCGGCCGCTCGCTGACGCGAGCTTCACATCTGCTGCGCAGATATGAGCCTTCACCGAAATCCGCTGCACTGGGGATACGGTAAGGATTTGCCTTATTGGGGGATGGTGGTGGCCAGGGGCGGAATCGAAC
>DISR01000009.1 GCA_002421825.1 Thiobacillus sp. UBA6205
CACCCCGCCCATCCCCGCCTCGCTGCTGAAAACTTCGCAGGCCGACGTGCCCGCCCCCAGCTTCCGCCGCGTGCAGGCCGCGGACAAGCGCGTCATCAACGGCGCCACCGACGTCAACCAGCTCGTGCCCTTCAAGTACAAGTGGGCCTGGGAAAAATACCTGGCCGGCTGCGCCAACCACTGGATGCCGCAGGAAATCAACATGAGCCGCGACATCAGCCAGTGGAAGGACTCCACCGCGCTCTCCGAAGACGAGCGCCGCCTCATCAAGCGCAACCTCGGCTTCTTCGTGACGGCTGATTCGCTGGCTGCCAACAACATCGTGCTCGGCACCTACCGCCACATCACCGCGCCCGAGTGCCGCCAGTACCTGCTGCGCCAGGCCTTCGAAGAAGCCATCCACACCCACGCCTACCAGTACATCGTGGAAAGCCTGGGCCTGGACGAATCGGAAATCTTCAACGCCTATCACGAGATCGAGAGCATCCGCGACAAGGACGATTTCCTCATCCCCTTCATCGACACCCTCACCAATCCGCAATTCAAGACCGGCACCCCGGAGGCCGACCAGAAGCTGCTGAAGTCGCTGATCGTGTTCGCCTGCATCATGGAAGGCCTGTTCTTCTACGTCGGCTTCGTGCAGATCCTGGCCCTGGGCCGCCAGAACAAGATGACCGGCGCGGCCGAGCAGTACCAGTACATCCTGCGCGACGAGTCCATGCACTGCAACTTCGGCATCGACCTCATCAACACCATCAAGCTGGAAAACCCGCACCTGTGGACCAACGAGTTCAAGGAAGAACTCAAGGCGCTATTTCAAAAGGGTGTGGAGCTGGAATACCGCTACGCCGAAGACACCATGCCGCGCGGCGTGCTCGGCCTCAACGCCAGCCAGTTCAAGGAATACCTGCGCTTCATCGCCAACCGCCGCTGCCAGCAGATCGGCCTGGACGAACTCTTCCCCCACGCCACCAACCCCTTCCCCTGGATGGCGGAAATGATCGACCTCAAGAAGGAGAAGAACTTCTTCGAGACCCGGGTGACGGAGTATCAAACGGGCGGGGCGTTGAGCTGGGATTGAGCGCTTGGATCACGGGCGCAAGCACCGCGTTGTTTTGTGTATTAGTGTGTAATACAATATGAACAGCGCGGAGCTGATCAGGCGCCTGGAAAGCGAAGGCTGGGTGCGCGCCGGCGGCAAGGGCGATCACGCCAAGTACAAGCATCCCGACAAACCCGGGCACGTTGTGATTCCCCATCCGCGCAAGGACATTGCCATTGGCACACTGCGCAACATCTACCGGCAAGCCGGTTGGGATTGGAGGTAATCATGCTGTATCCGGTTTACGTTCACATGGGTGACAAACGCCATGCACATGGCGTCACCGTCCCCGATTTCCCTGGTTGCTATTCCGCTGCGGACAACTGGGACGAACTCCCCGACAAGATTCAGGAAGCCGTCGAAGTCTATTGCGAAGGCGAGGACATGGACGTTCCCGCTCCCACCCCGCTGGAAAAACTTGCCGCCAAGCCTGAATACAAAGGCGGCGTATGGATGCTGGTTGATGTCGATGTTTCCCAACTCTCCACCCGCCCCGTGCGCCTGAACGTTTCCCTGCCGGAAGGCCTGGTCAAGCGAATCGATGCCTATGCCAAGGCTCACCACCTCAGCCGTTCTGGCTTTCTGGCGAAAGCTGCGATTTCGGAAATGGAGCGGCAATAAAGCAAATCCAGAAAATACGGGCTACGGTTTCGCGTGACGGAATCTTTCGGCGCAGCAAAACCACAACCTGTCCCTGATTCATCCATCCCCCGCCATGCGACTCCCCCAACTCCGACAACGTCTACGCGATCTCGGCGCAGCCCCCTGCCACGAGGGGCGCGTGCTGCGGGCGTGGCTGCAGGGACGCTCGCTCGACACCAAGCGGCGGCGCGCGGAAGACTATTTCCCCCTGGCCTTGCGCGACGGCCTGCCCGGCTTGTTCGACGAGTTGCAGGGCCTGGCGCGGGTGCAGTCCGAGCACCCCGGCGAGGACGGCTCGGCCCGCCTGTTGGTGAAGCTGGCGGACGGGCAGACGGTGGAAAGCGTACTGCTGCCCAAGGACGGCCTGTGCGTGTCCACCCAGGTCGGCTGCGCGGTGGGCTGCGTGTTCTGCATGACCGGCCGCGCCGGGCTCTTGCGCCAGCTCTCCAGCGCGGAGATCGTGGCGCAGGTGGTGCTGGCGCGCAGCCGCCGCGCGGTGAAGAAGGTCGTGTTCATGGGCATGGGCGAGCCGGCCCACAATCTGGACAACGTGCTGGAGGCGATCGACCTCTTGGGCACCGAGGGCGGCATCGGCCACAAGAACCTGGTGTTTTCCACCGTGGGCGACCGCCGCGTGTTCGAGCGGCTTCCGCACTCGAACGTGAAGCCTGCGCTGGCGCTCTCCCTGCACACCACCGATCACGAGTTGCGCCGCCGGCTCTTGCCCAAGGCGCCCGACATCGCGCCTGATGAACTGGTTGAGCTGGGCGAGGCCTATGCCCGACGCACCGGCTACCCCATCCAGTACCAGTGGACGCTGCTCGAAGGCATCAACGACACCGATGCCGAGCTGGAGGGCATCACGCGGCTCTTGTCCGGCAAGTACGCGGTGATGAACCTGATCCCCTACAACAGCATCGAAGGCGGCGACGGCTTCCGCCGCCCCAGCTGGGAACGCGCGGCCGAGATGGCGCGCACCCTGCACCGCCGCCGCATCCTAACCAAGCTGCGCCACTCCGCGGGGCAGGATGTGGAGGGCGGCTGCGGACAGTTAAGGGCGCGGATGCTGGGGGTTGCTGACGCACCCCACCGTCATCGCGAGGCACGCTGTGCCGTGGCGATCCAGTTTGAATAGGCTGGGCCTTGGTTTGACTGGATTGCCGCGTCGGCTCCGCCTCCTCGCAATGACGCCAAATCCGTCATCGCGAGGCTCGCCTCTCACCCCAACCCTCCCCCGCAAGGGGAGAAGGAGCAAACGTCCTGCCCTGCCGGCCCTGCGGGTACAGCGCCTAGCCGGCTGGCTTGAGTGTTTTCAGGCTGACCGGGACGCGCGCCGCTTCCGTGCTCATCCACACCTCGCCGTCCTGCACCATGCATTGCAGTTGCATGCTGCGCGCGGCCAGCGCCGCCAGCGCCTGGCTGGTCTGCGCAGGCAGTTGCAGCACGGCGAGGTTCTTCAGGCGCGAGAGCTTGTCCTCGATCTGCTTCCACCAGATTTCGCAACTGCTGCTGTAGCACAGCACGATGACCTGGCCGGCACGGCCGCAGGCCTTGCGCAGGCGGGCCTCGTCCGGCTGGCCGATGTCGATCCACAGCCGGATGTCGCCGGTCAGGTCCTTGACCCACACTTCGGGCTCGTCCACGTCGAACAGGCCCTTGGTGAAGGCGATGCCTTCCTGCGCGTTGAGGGCATACATCAGCACGCGCGCCATCATGCGCTCGTCGGTTTCGGAGGGGTGGCGGGCGATGGTCAGCGCATGGTCGGCGTAGTAATGCCGGTCCATGTCGGCGATTTGCAGGTCGGCCTTGTAGATCGTGGCTTTGAGCGCCATGGGCGAATCCCGGGGTTGAGGCGAAGCGTCGAATTGTACGCTTTGCCTCCCGCATCGCTTATGCTGTCGGCAGGATTGCGCCGGATTCGACGGCACCCCAGACAACCCGGTAAACCCACATGAAAAAAACCGATCTTTACAAGAACGAGGGCCTGAAAATCAGCGCCCAGATGAAACAGGCCGGCACGCCGGATCGCTTCGGCAATGCCTCCGGCGTGGCGGTATCGCGCCGCGAGCAGCGCAGGCTCGACCAGGAAAAGGGCCTGGTCGCCTTCGCCGTCAAGCTCGACGGCGAACTGGTGAAGCAGGTCCACGCCCTCGCGCAGGCGCGCCAGGCCGGCATCAACGAAACCGTTGCCGACCTGCTGGCCAGGGGGCTGGCGGACAAAAGCTGACACGCGAGCCACGGTTTCAACACGCGCAAGACATGCCATGACCCACACTTACTGCATGACTTCGAACTGCCCCCTGGCCGAGCAGTGCGCACGCTACGAGGACGACGCCGGCAAGCACCTGCTCTCCCGCACTTACGCCAACTTCAGCGAGGAACTGATCCGCAAGGCGGACGGCAGCACCGAATGTCCGTTTTTCATTGCGGATTCAACCGGTGGACGCAACACACCAGATTCTTTGTAAAAAGAAGCAGTGTTGCAGATGAAATACAGGACAAGAACCTACTATTCCGAGAGCCAAAAGGCCCTGATGCGGGAGCGCCGGCAGAAGGGGGATACCCTTCACCAGATCGCTCGGCTGTTTGACCGATACCACACATCGACCCGAGGCATTCTTGCCGAAACAGGCGGGATACGCCCGGCCTGCGGCCACGAATCACCCGGGGATTGAATGGGCAAGGCCGGCTGCCGCAAGGACTGGCCAATCGTGGATCAAAACGAACAATAGGCGGCGGATCGCGGTTTTCAGCAATCCTGGCAGCAAGCCATGACCGGCATCTGCCGCATGGCTTCGGGCTGCATCCTGGCAAGGCTTGCGCGCATGAGCTAAAAATCAACTATCCAACCAGGGAGAAAAAATGGCCGCACCGGACACCCACAACATCGCCGTTTTCTGCGACTTCGAGAACGTCGCCATCGGCATCAAGGAAGCCAGCTACCCGGATTTCAAGATCCGGCCCATCATGGAGCGCCTGCTGCTTAAAGGCAGCATCGTGGTAAAGAAGGCCTACTGCGACTGGGACCGCTACAAGGAATTCAAGCGCGACATGCACGAGGCGGCATTCGAACTGATCGAGATCCCGCATGTGCGCATGTCGGGCAAGAACTCGGCCGACATCCGCATGGTGGTGGACGCGCTCGACCTCTGCTATACCAAGTCGCACATCGACACCTTCGTCATCATCAGCGGGGATTCGGATTTTTCGCCGCTGATTTCCAAGCTCAAGGAAAACGGCAAGGGCGTGATCGGCATCGGCGTGCGCGGCTCGGCCTCGTCGCTGCTGATCAGCAACTGCGACGAGTTCATCTTCTACGAGGACATCGTGCAGATCAAACCGGCGCCCAGGGCCGCNNGCCGGTGCCGCACCCGACCCGGCGCCGGGGCAGGCCGGCGGCAGGCAAGGCCGCGGCGGTCGAGGAAGCCCAGGCCGAACCCAAGGCCGAACCCGGCCCCGAGGAGAAGAAGAGCCACGCCATCGAGATCGTGGTGGGCACGGTAGAGCAACTGGTGTCGGACCGCGGCGGCGAGGGGTCGATCCCGGCGTCCACCATCAAGAACACCATCAAGCGCGTGCGCCCGGGTTTCAGCGAATCGGAATACGGCTACAGCGCCTTCGGCAAGATCCTGGACGAGGCGCACAAGCGCGGCGTGCTGGTAGTGGAAAAGAAAGAGGGCGGCAGCGTCATCGTCAGCCTGCCGTCGTCCCGGGCCTGAAGCGCGATGGAGCCGGGCATGCAGGAAAAGCTTGCAGCGCTGCGCGCCGCGCTGCAGGCGCTGGGGAAAGCCGGCGTCCTGAGAAAGGCATTCATGGCCGAAGCGGCGCTGCTGGCCGCCGTCTCACTGATGGAGGAAATGATCGCCGAAATCGAGAAACTCAAGCGCGAAAAGGAAAAAACGACGGAGTAGGCAGGGATCAAAAAAACGGGCAGGCCCGAATCAGTTTGCACCGCGGCCGCCGGTTTTCGGCAAAATAGCGGCCGAGTCCCGTTTAAGCCCCAGCCACATGAAAATACTCTTCACCCTGGCCGAATCGCCCTTCGCCCCACACTTCCCCGAGCTTTACCAGGAGCTGGGCATCGAGGCGGAACGTTTCCGCTCCGCCCGCAATCTGCACCGCGCCCTGCAAAGACAGGCGCCGGATTTCTTCCTGGGCGAGTTCGTCTACGGCTGGAGCAACGACTACGCGGGGAATACCGTCTCGAACCTGGACGTCACCCTGCGCACCCTGCAGTCCAAGGCGCCCAGGGCAAAGATCATCGTGGTCATGCAGCCCTCCCAGGCGCCGCACATCGGCAAGCTGCTGGAGGTCTTCCCTGTTCATGCGGTGCTGAAGTACCCGGTCTCCGAGGAGGAGATGCGGGTGGTGTTGCAGGACGCGGACTGATTGCGGGGCGCGCCCTTGCCAGACCTCAAGCGCCCCATCACCGCCAACGCCCCCCTGCTGTTCGTGCTGCTGTGGAGCACGGGCTTCATCGGCGCGAAGTACGGTCTGCCCTATGCCGAGCCCTTCACGCTGCTGTTCCTGCGCTTCGTGCTGGCGCTGTTGCTGCTGGCGCCGCTGGTGTGGTGGCTGCGCCCGGCGATGGCGATGAGCCTGGCCGAGTGCGGGCATCTGATGGTGAGCGGCCTGCTGCTGCACGGCATGTACCTGGGCGGGGTGTATGTGGCGATCAAGCTGGACCTGTCCGCCGGCATGACGGCGCTGATCGTCGGCGCGCAGCCTGTGCTGACCAGCCTGGCGGCGCCGCTGCTGTTCGGCGAGCGGCCGCGCTTCGCGCACTGGGCCGGCCTTGTCCTCGGCTTTGCCGGCATCTACCTGATCCTCGGCGGCGGCGCGGAAGCGGACGTCGCGCCGGCCGCACTGCTGGCCGCGGTGGCCGCGCTGTTCGGCATCACCGTGGGCACGCTGTACCAGAAGCGCTTTTGCGCCCGGCACGACTTGCTGGCGGTGACGGTGTACCAGTACCTGCCGACGGTGGCGCTGTTCGGCCTCGGCGCCCTGCTGTTCGAAACGCGCACAGTCGAATGGACGGCGCAGTTCGTGGCCGCCCTGCTGTGGCTGGTGTTCGCCCTGTCGCTCGGCGCGATCCTGCTGCTCACCTGGCTCATCAAGCATGGCGAGGCGTCGAAGGTGAGCAGCCTGTTCTACCTGGTGCCGCCGGTCACGGCAGTCATGGCCTGGCTGCTGTTCGACGAGCCGCTGGGCTGGCTCAAGGTCGCCGGCATCGCGCTGGTGGCGCTGGGCGTGTGGCTGGTGATGCGGCGACAGCCGGCGAGCGCGGCCGCGCCCGAGTAGCCATGAATCCGTGTCCGGGCATGACCCGGTTCCGCCAGGCAGTCAGTAAGAAAGCGATGACTCACAAGCAAAATCAGCGTTAAGATATCGCCGGCGGTCGGGAGGACCGCCGCTATAACAAGTCGTAATAACTATAACGAGGACAACACGATGCGCCATTCCCTGCCGACCAGATTGGCCGCAGCCCTTATTCCTTTTCTGCTGCTGACCGGGTGCATGACCACACGCGGCCTGACGCCGCCACCCGAGGCCCGTTCAAAGAGCTGGGCAGTGGTTTCCACCATGGGCCACGCCGCCAGCTTCCAGCATATCGGCTTTACCGTCTTCAACAACGTATACAACAAGGTCGACACCACGGCCTGGAATCTGGACGCCAAGATCGAGGAAGCCGTGGAAAAGGAACGCCCCGCGATGAAATGGAAGCGGCTGGCGCTTGACGACAAGGAGCGGCAGCAGATTTCCGCCATCAAGCCAGAACCGATGACCGGGATTTTCGACATCGGCGACCGCAAGGAGGCAATCAGCCTGCTCGCACGGCGTTGCGATTGCGACTACGCGCTGGTGATCAGCCCGGTGCGCACGGGCGACCACATTACCCTGACGAACCAGAACCTGAACGGCTACGGCGTGCATCAGCGCGCCAATATCCACGGCGACCATGCCTATATTTTCTCCAACTACGCCGTCGTGCTGCTGGACCCGAAAACCGGTACCGAATATGGCTACCACTACGGGCAACCCTGGGAGAAAGCATCTTTCAAGCTGGTGAAGGCCCGGGAGGTCGTGCCCACCGCTGAGGAATTGGCCATCGTTGAGCACTCCGTGACGCAGTTCCTGCTGGCCGGCGTCATCAATTCGATGGCGGGCATTCCGAATAATTGATCGGGCGGCGCACGCCGCGAAAGGCGGACAACGGCCGCCGAATATTTCATTAAAAACTTTCCACGCCCAGGGAGGCCTGCAAGAAATGCATCGATCGCTTGGAAGCATCGTCCCGTTTGCCATCGCCGTTTCCGTCTTTTTGTCCGGTTGCGCCACCACCCAGCAGCTGAGCGAGCAGGACAGGAAGAGAGTCGAAGTGGTCAAGCTGAACGACCAGGTAAAAAGGCCGAAGGAGATGTACTACTTCGGGCCCGGCGCATCCATCGGGTTTGCTTTCGGCGCAATCGGCGGCGCCATTGCCGCAGCGTCGCAGATAGGCCCCGGCCAGGAAATGCTGGCCTACGCGGAACAGAATGGGGTGCGCATCGAGGAGATCGTCGCTCAGGAGTTTGGCGAGGCGCTGAAACAGTCAGGCAAGTTCAGAATCAGCGACACGGCCGAGGCCAACGGTGCGACGATCAGCCTGTCGGTCTTCCAGTTCGGCTTCAGCGTGCCGAATGGCTTCAGCTCCAAGCTCGTTCCCGTGATCGCCTATAGCGGCGAAATGGCCGACGCCTCCGGCAACGTGCTGTGGCGTGCGACCGAGAATCTCATGCCGCTGGGCAACCCGGTCGACGGCATACCTGCTGACGAATTGCGCACCAATCCCAAGGCGATAGAGACAGCCTGGCGCGCAGCGGCGAAACACATCGCCGCCAGAATGGTTGAAGCACTCTAGAACGAAACCCTGAATCATGAAAACCCGCTCCAGTCTTCTCCCCGCACGTGCCGTCGCACTGATGGGCCTGTTGCTGTCCGCCTGTGCGGCGGATGTGGCAAGGCAGCCGGGCACCTTCACCCCGCTGGCCGCAACGGAAACCGTCGAGTCCCGGACCGTCCAGCGCGAAGTCAGCGTGACGTTGAACAGCGGTTACACGCGCCTGGTGCAGCGGGGCATGCGCTGCGAACTGGTGGGGAAGATGCCGCAGGGCAAGGTCTACCGCGTGGCAAATACCGTTTTCACGGTTGAGGGAGCGCACATACATGAAGCCTACCTGGTAGTGAACAAAGGCAAGCTGGTTGGTTTTTACCTGCCCGTTGAACGGGCATTTTCGACGTTTGTATCCAATGACACACAACTTTGGGAGGAGTAATGAAACAACTGATGAAATTAGTCGCGATCGGCATGCTGGCTGGCGTTGTATCAGGTTGCGCCACCGGGCCCAAGTACAGCGAGGTGAAGAACACCATTCCCAAGCTGTCGTCCGATAACGGCAGGATCTATTTCTACCGGCCGACGAACATGGGGTTTGGCTCCGGCATCCAGCCCAGCGTCAACCTGGACGGCAAGGTCGTCGGCGAGTCGAAACCGGGCGGCTTCTTCTTCGTCGACGCCGCCCCTGGCAATCACGAGGTCGCCCTTTCGACCGAAGTCGAGAAGAAGCTGACCTTCACGCTCGACAAGGGCCAGGAGCGTTGCGTTCGCATGGCGGTGGGGCTGGGCGTGGTGGTCTATCGCGTGTATCCCGAGCTTGCCGACCCTCAGCAGTGCCAGAGCGAAATCAAGGACTTGAGCTACATCGGCGCCGCGATGAAGTAATCGGCAGTAGCTTCGCGCCGGGTGCGCGAAGCCAAACAAAAGGGCCAGCCCGATGGGCTGGCCCTTTATTTTGCCGCAGGTCGTTCGGGGCCTGGCCCCACTCGATCAGGGGTTGGCCGCAGCCGGCTGGGCCGTGGCGGCAACCGTTGTTTGCGCCTCGGCCGCGGCTTGCGGCTTGGACTCAGCGGCTGAGTCGACCGGCGGCGCGTCCACGGTGATCTGGTCGCCCATCAGGACGGTAATCAAAGTCGGGTAATCGTAGGCGGCACCGCTCGCGATGTCGACACCTGCGCCTATCACGCCGCCGAAGATGATGTTGCCGAAGGCCATGGCCTTGGTGGACGACTTGACGCTGGCAGTGCCCGGCTGCTGCTCGGACTTTTCGCAGTTGACCAGAAGGTCGGCATAGCTTCGACGCACGCTGACCGAGCCAGGGCTGGTGACGAACCATGTCCCCTTATCGTTGGTCAGCTTGCAGTTGGCGCTGGCGACCGCCTCGCCCTGCTTGCCGCGCGTTTCAACAGAAACGCTTTGATTGTGGCCGGTGACGATGGAAGCGCAGCCGGAGCCGAGCAGCGTGATGGACAGCACTACGATGGTGTTGATTTTGTTCAATTTATCCTCCCTTATTACCCCTCTGAAATGAGGGGCAGCAGCATTCTATCTGCTGAAAGCGCTTGTAATCAGCGGGAAATCAAAAAAGCCTGAAGAATCCGGCTTCCTGAGGACGGCCCTAGCCCTTCAGCTTCGCAAGCGCTGCCGCCATGGCGCCGCCCATGGGCGCCTGCTCGCGGTTGGGTTTGCCGGGCAACCTGCTCTGGCCGCGCTGTTCGCGCTGCGCACCTTGCGGCTTGCCCGCCTGCCCCGGCACGTCACCCATGCGCATGGTCAGCGCGATGCGCTTGCGCTTCTCGTCCACTTCCAGCACTTTGACCTTCACGATCTGGCCGGCCTTGACCACGCTGTGCGGGTCCTTGACGAAGGTGTTGGACAGCGCGGAGATGTGCACCAGCCCGTCCTGATGCACGCCGATGTCGACGAAGGCGCCGAAGGCGGCGACGTTGGTGACGACGCCTTCCAGCACCATGCCGGGCTTCAAGTCGGCGAGCGTCTCGACGCCTTCCTTGAAGCTCGCGGTGATGAACTCGGGGCGCGGGTCGCGGCCGGGCTTTTCCAGCTCTTTCAGGATATCGCTGACGGTAGGCAGGCCGAACTTGTCGTCGGTATATTTGGCCGGGCTGAGTTTCTTCAGCAAGCTGTCATTGCCGATCACCATTTTCAAATCCTGTTTGATGTCGGCGAGGATGCGTTCGACCAGCGGATAGGATTCTGGATGCACGGATGAGGCATCGAGCGGGTTGTCGCCGTCCATGATGCGCAGGAAGCCCGCCGCCTGTTCGAAGGTCTTCTCGCCCAGGCGCGGCACGTCCATGAGCTGGGCGCGGCTGGCGAATTTGCCGCGGGCATCGCGGAAGGCGACGATGGACTGGGCCACGCCGCTTGAGAGGCCGGAGACGCGCGCCAGCAGCGGCGCCGAGGCGGTGTTGACGTCGACGCCCACGGCGTTGACGCAGTCTTCGACCACGGCATCGAGCGATTTCGCCAGTTGGAACTGGCTGACGTCGTGCTGGTACTGGCCGACGCCTATGGACTTGGGATCGATCTTGACCAGTTCGGCGAGCGGGTCCTGCAGGCGACGCGCGATGGACACCGCGCCTCTGAGCGAGACGTCGAGCTCGGGCAGTTCCTGCGAGGCGAACTCGGACGCTGAATACACCGAGGCGCCCGCCTCGGATACCACGATGCTGCTCATGTTGAGTGCCGGGCGCTGTTTGATGAGGTCGCGCGCGAGCTTGTCGGTTTCGCGCGAGGCGGTGCCGTTGCCGATGGCGATCAGCGTCACGCGATGCTTTTCCGCCAGCATGCCCAGGGTGTGCAACGCGCCGTCCCAGTCGTTACGCGGCTGGTGCGGATAGACGGTGGCGGTATCGACGACTTTTCCCGTTTCATCCACCACCGCGACTTTCACGCCGGTGCGGATGCCGGGGTCCAGCCCCATGGTCACGCGCGGGCCGGCCGGCGCGGCCAATAACAAATCTTTCAGGTTGCGCGCGAAGACGTTGATGGCCTCGGTTTCGGCGCGGGTCCTGAGTGCACCCATGAGTTCGGACTCGAGGTGCATGGAAATCCTGGCGCGCCAGGCGAAGCGCACGCTGTCCATGAGCCAGCGATCGGCGGGGCGGTGCTGGTCGGCGATGCCGAAGCGGCTGGCGATGCGCAGCTCACAGGCATTGAGCGGCGCGCCCCAGGTGGGCTTCTCTTCTTCGCTGTCGAGGCGCAGCCACACGTCGAGCATTTCCTCGCGCCGACCGCGGAACACGGCGAGCGCGCGGTGCGAGGGCACGGTGTTGATGGATTCGACGTAATCGAAATAGTCGGCGTATTTTTCCGCCGCCGCTTCCTTGCCTTCGCGCACTTTCGACTGCACCACGCCGTGTTCCCGCACGTATTCGCGCAGGGCTTGCAGCAGGCCCGCATCTTCGGCGAAGCGCTCCATCAGAATTTGCCGCGCGCCGTCGAGCGCGGCTTTCGCATCGGCCACGCCGGGGTTGTCGCCCTGCTCGGTGGCAAAGGGCTCGCGCAGGTATTTGGCCGCCTCGTCTTCCGGGTTCAGCATCGGGTTTTCCAGCAGCGCATCGGCCAGCGGCGCCAGCCCCGCTTCCAGCGCGACCTGTGCCTTGGTGCGGCGCTTGGGCTTGTAAGGCATGTACAGGTCTTCGAGCTGGGTCTTGTCCGGGGCCATCGAAATGGCCTTCAAGAGCTCTGGCGTCATCTTGCCCTGCTCGTTGATGGATTCGACGATGGCTGCCCGGCGGTCTTCCAGCTCGCGCAGGTAGCGCAGGCGGTCCTCCAGCAGGCGCAGCTGGATGTCGTCGAGGCCGCCCGTCGCCTCCTTGCGGTAGCGCGCGATGAAGGGCACGGTCGCGCCCTCGTCCAGAAGTTCGACGGCGGCGGCGATCTGCGCGGGCTTGGCCGCGAGCTCGGCGGCAAGGCGTTGTTCGATGGTGGGAAGCATGCTTGAGACCTGCGAAAGAACGGCCTCCGCAAAACGAGGCCGATGCGTTTATCGATTCCGGATGCGTATTATGCCAAGGAATCGCCGCTGCGAGCCGCAATGAAATCTCCTTGCCGCGCCTATTTCCTCGTGTCGTTCCCGAGGAGCGAGGCCGGGCACTTCTTCGGCGGCATGGCGCCGTCCGAACTCGCCGAGCCCGTGAATCCCTGCGGGGCCACGCCCTGTTCACGGATGGATTCCACCCTCCCCGCGGCCGAGGCCTTGAGCGCCTTGTCGTCGCCAACGCGGCCACAGCCTTCGTTGCTGCGCTTGAAGGAATCGATGTTGGGCAGGGCGATGAAAAGCTCGCGCTCGTTGCGCTGACCGAGGCCCGGACCGGGCCGGGCGATTGAAGCGGGATGCCAACGATTTCCAGGGCGGCAAACTTGCTGATCTGGCGGTCCGATCCCGGTAACATGGCGCCATGGACCCTGCCCTGATCGCCCAGGCCGCCGTTGCCGCCGCTGTCGCGTGGGGCAGCGGCCTGCGTCTTTATCTGGTGTTGTTCGTGCTTGGCATGCTTGGCCGCCATGCCGGCTTCGAACTCCCGGACACACTGGCATGGTTGTCGCACCCGCTGAGCCTGGGCTTGACCGGGCTCTTGAGCCTGACCGAGTTCTTCGCCGACAAGATTCCCTGGCTGGACAGCGTGTGGGACGCGCTGCACGGCTTCCTGCGCATTCCCGCCGGTGCGGCGCTGGCGGTGGCGCTGTTTCCGGAACTGGGCGACGGCGGCATGGCGGCGCTGGTCGCGCTGCTGGGCGGCGGCGTGACGGCAAGCGCTCAACTCACCAAGACTGGCAGCCGCGCCGTCATCAACACCTCACCCGAGCCGTTCAGCAATGTCGCCGCTTCGGTCGCCGAAGAAGGCCTGTTCGCCGCCGGCCTGTGGACGGCCTTCAATCACCCACTGGTGTTCCTGGCCTTGCTGGCCGTGTTCGTCGCGGTCTCGCTGGCGCTGGCCTGGTTCTTCGTGCGTGCGATCCGCCGCATGTTCGCGGCATACCGGCGACCCGTCGCCTAGCTGCTTTTCTGCGCCGGTTTGCGGCCTGCGGCCGGCGGTGGAACGTAGCCCGCAATGCGGCAAAGGAAACCCTCGATGGCCTTGCCCTTGTTGAAGCGGGTCACGCTGCAGTGGGAGATTTCTCCCCTTTCCGACAGGTCGCTCAGCGAGCCTCGCACCTTGGCGAGCGGAATGCCGGTTTCCGCGGCGATCTCCGAGTCCAGCAACTGGCCGTGCTTTTTCAGGCATTGGAGGATGGTGGTGGTATGCATCTCGATTTCCTCACGGAAGATGAAGGGAGAGTCCACGCCGACGACACCTGCATATCGCCCACATGAAGGCCAAGAAGAACAAGGCCGCCCGAAAAGAGGCGACCTTATTTAAGTTATTGATTATACACGTTTATCGATATTGCGCCCAGCCCGGCGCAAATCGGCCGTGCAGGCCCGCCGCTGCGGGTTTAGGCTTGCGCCGGCCTGTTGCCGATTGCAGGCAATCCGTGGCCCTCATCCGCACGCCTGGCGGCCGCTGCGGGCCTGCGGAGGATGCAGCCGGGCGGCAAGGCGAGGCTCTTCTGCCCCGTGCATGCGGCCCGCGCTGCGCGGCCTGCCCGGCGCCATCCCGCGCGACAGCGTGCTGATACCGAAGCGGAACTGCCGCTGATCGAGTGAAAGGCGGCTCGCCTAATCAGGCTCGATTGGTTAAACTGCCCCGCCCGGGGAGGCCCCTCCCCGCCCACCCCTCGCCGCCAAGCGAAAGATCAGGTATGAAAGACCGTTTGTTCGTGCTGTTGCAGTATCCGCTGCCGCACCACTTCCTGTCCCGCCTCGTGATGCTGCTGACCCGGCTGCGCATGGGCCCGGTGACGCGCTGGATGATTTCGTTCTTCGTGCGCCGCTACCGCGTCGATCTTGACGAGGCTGCCGAGACCTCGCTTTCGGCCTACCCCAGCTTCAACAGCTTTTTCACGCGCGCGCTCAAGCCCGGCGCACGGCCAATCGCAGCCGGAGAACGCGAGATTGCCTGTCCAGTGGACGGCGCGGTGAGCCAGGCCGGCGCCATCGAGAAGGATCGGCTCTATCAGGCCAAGGGCCACGACTACACGCTGGAGGCCCTGCTGGGCGGCGACGCAGCATTGGCGCAGGAATTTGCCAACGGCAGTTTCGCCACGATTTACCTGTCGCCGCGCGACTACCACCGCATCCACATGCCAGACGCCGGACGCCTGCGCCGCATGCTGTACGTGCCTGGGCGGCTGTTCAGCGTGAACACCGTCACCGTGCGCCAAGTGCCGAGGCTGTTCGCGCGCAACGAACGCATGGTCTGCGTATTCGACACGACGCACGGTCCCATGGCCGTGATCCTGGTCGGCGCGCTGTTTGTCGGCAGCATGGAAACGGCATGGGGCGGGCCGCCGGCATGGGTCAATCTGCACGAACTGCATAAGCCGCATCGCCATGCCGGGGCGAAGTACGCGGACTATTCGCTCGATGCCGAGCCGGTCACGCTCGCGCGCGGCGGGGAGATGGGCCGTTTTAACATGGGCTCTACGGTAATCCTGCTGTTTGCCGAAAACGCCATGAAGCTCGAAGCGGCAATGCGCGAAGGCGTGCCGGTCAGGGTTGGCCAGCGCCTGGGGGAATGGAGCGCGGCCTGACCTGATCGCGCCTGCGCCTACTCGCCGATGTAGCCGGCGAGCGCTTCGATGCTGGCGTCGTCAAGGCCCCTGGCGGCCTTCGCCATGACGGCGGTATTAGGGCCAAGCGCCTTGCCGGCGCGGTAATCCGCCAGGCGGGCGGCGACGTCCGCGCGGCTCAGCCCGGACAGCTTCGGATTGCCGGCCGTCCCCTGGCCGCTGTCGCCATGGCAGCCGACGCACTTGGCGACATAGGTGTCGTAGCCGCTTTTCCGCGAGGTAATGTCGGTGCCAGGCACCAGGTCCGCGGTCACCTGCTCATGCGCCTGCTGCTCCATGGCGGCGATATCGGCCACCGGAATATCCGGTGCGTCGGTCTTGGCGACTTCCTCCTTGCCGCAGGCGGCAAGCGCAAGGGATGCGGAAAACATGACGAATAAGGCGTGTTTGTTCATCTTGTCGGTTGTCGATATTGGGCATGAATCTTTTGGGTGCGCGTCGCGCCGCAGGAATTCTGCCGAGCGCGCCGGACAACTGCAACAAAATTTCATTTTTTCATTCATGTATGGCACCGGGGCATGACTGTTGCGGCCAACCCTTTCGTCATGCACCATTGATTCAGGCGATTGTTTACAATCCTGCAATCCGGACGATCACGGCCGTCAACCCCAACAATCAAGGAGCCACCATGACCCTGTCCCTGTTCCTGCATGTATTGAGCGTCGTCGTCTGGGTAGGCGGCATGTTCTTCGCCTACATGACCCTGCGTCCCGTTGCCGCCAGCGTGCTCGAACCGCCGCAGCGCCTGACGCTGTGGGCCGGCGTGTTCGACAGGTTCTTTCCCTGGGTGTGGATTTCAGTCCTGCTCATCCTGGCAAGCGGCCTGTACATGCTCCACCTGATGGGCGCCGGCGCGCCAAAATATGCGTATCTCATGCTCATCCTCGGTGTGGCCATGATAGTGATCTTCGGCCAGGTGTTCTTCTCGCCCTACAAGAAGCTCAAGCGTGCCGTCGCCGCACAGGACTGGCCGGCGGGCGGCGCAGCACTGGCGCAGATCCGCAGGCTCATCGGCATCAACCTAATCATCGGGCTGGTGACCATTGCGGTGGTGTTCGCAGGACGCGCCCTGCCGTAACAGGCCTGAACCCTTCATCGACAGGTTCGCGTGCGGAAGCCGCAGCCCACGCTGATCGCGCCGCAACTGCGACTAACCGGACAAACGCCATGCATAACGCCAAGGTTTCCATAACCGCACTGTTTTTGGTGCTGGCGCTGCCGGCCTGGCCGGCAAAACTGGTCGATGCCCCGCCCCCGCCCCCGATGCCGGAAGGGCTGGCCGAAGAGGATGTGAGGCCCGCTGTGGCGCCCGCAGGCACGCGCATGGGCCTTGGCAAGACCCTCTACCGGGCCCATTGCCTGTCCTGCCACGAGAGCGTGGCGGGGATGGGCGCGCGTCGCGGCATTCGGTCGCTGGAAGACTTGCGCGCCGAGGTGAGCCGGCGTGCGGCCGATGCGAAGCTGCAATGGAGTGCCGTAGACCTTGAAGCAGTCGCAAGCCACCTTAACGACACGCACTACCACTTTACGCCCTGATCGGGCCCGGTGCCTCTTGTTCAACGACGCTCATGGCGATCACGATCCCTGTCGCCGTCACGGTCACGATCCCTGTCGCGGTCCCTGTCATAGCGATCATCCCAGTCGGAGCGATGCTTGTAGCGAATTTCCCTGGGGTAGCGATCGCGCGGCAGTACTTTCCACGGCCCTTCCCGATGGTGCGAATAGCGCCAGACCCTGTCATGGTCGTGGTAATAGTAATAAAAACCGCCGTGATAGTAGTAAGGGCGAACCTCGAACTCGACGATCGCCGGCAGTGCCGGCGCCACCACCACATCGTAGTCGCGGTCTGCAGGAGCAACGACGCAGCCCGCGAGCAACGAGGCCGCAAGCAGCGGGGCAAGGGAAGTTTTGCGCATGATTTTCTCCTAAGGGTTTTCCTGGCATAACCCAGTCCGAAAGAAGGGGGCAATTTCGCTGGCTGACGTATTTTGCAAGCTAGCACATGGCGGACGGTCTTCAAGCCGGGAGGGGGGATGGCAGGGATTTCGGCCCAAACCGCCTCAACCCGGCAGACCTTGAGCCCGGGGCCATCGGGCATCGTTCTGAAGGATACACACCGTTACATTTGCCCGCCCGCGAGCAATCATGGGGTTACATCCGGCACCCAGAATTCAGTCAAGCCGCCACCGTGGCGGCGATTCTTCCAAATCCCGAAAGGAACACCTCATGAAAACCGCCAAATCGTCATATTCCATGCCGCTCCTGCTCGCCGCCCTGCTCGCGGGCGGCGGCGTCCTCGCTGCAACCGCCTACGCCATGCCCTTCGGCGGCGCGGACGCCAAGCCCGGTTGCGAGGCGCGTCAAGGCCAGGACATCCAATCCCGCATGCACGAACGCCACGAGCAGCGAATGTCGGCGCTGAAGGAGAAACTCAAGCTTGCACCGCAGCAGGAAGCGGCCTGGAACGAGCTTGCCGCCTCGCTGCAACCCACGGAAGGGCCAGCCATGCAGCGCAAGTCCATGCGTGGCGAACCGGACCAGATGACAACGGTCGAGCGCATCGAGCGCATGCAGGCAATGGCTGAAGCACGCCATGCGCGCATGGCGGAGCGGGCCGAGGCGGTCAAGGCCTTCTACAGCCAGCTCACGCCTGAGCAACAAAAGGTTTTCGACAGCGAAGCATTGGCGACAGGCGGCCATGATCGCGGCGGCCATCGTCACGGCCGCAACGTCTGATCGATACCATGACAGGGCGGGCAACCGCCCTTTTTTTGCTCAGTACACGCGGCTGGTCAGGCGTCTGGCGCTATCGGCAAAAGGCATGAGCAGAGCCATGCGGCCGACATTGCTGGCGTGCGAAGCTGCCAGGCCGCCGCCGTGGCTGACGTCTTCGCGGAAATACGACAGGGCGCCTTTTTCCAGGGTGCATCCGCAGGCCTGTGCGGCCAGCAGGGATCCTACCCAGTCGGCTTCCCACTCCTGTTGCTGCCAGGTGCCCGACATGCGCAACGCGAGTGCGAAATTGCCGTCGAGCAAGCTCATCGCCCTGTTGCCCGAACGGGTCCAGCCGGCTGGCTTGCCTGCGAGAATCAGCAGTTCGTGCGCGTCCTCGTCGAAATGCCGTTGTGCAATGTGCGCGAGTTCGTGGCCGACCAGGAAATTGAGCTGGCAATCAGGAAGATTCAGCGCGGACGGCGCCAGTACCACCATGTCGGGCGCAACCGACCTGGCCTGGCCATTGGCCTCGCTTGCGGCCAGCAGGAAACGCACCTCGCCGAGTCCGGCCAGTGCGGCCATCGTCTTCCACTCCTCGCGCAGCCTGAGTCTGCTGCATCCTTCGCAGGGCTCGCCAGGCCAGGTGAAGCGCTTGACTGCGGGCGGGTCGGGAAACCAGGCCGCTTTCGGCATGTCGCCCGCCGTTGCCGCGATGCTGCCGCCCAGCAGGCACAAAGCCGCCCAGCACCGCAGTTCCCGCATCATGCGCATGCCTGCAGACGCCCTGGATGATCGCCCCATCAGCCGCTCCTGTGCGAACAAATGTCCTATCGATCAGGATAGGACATTTCACACGAATGTAACGGATGCCTGCTAGCTGTGTCTGGGGCGACGTCTACCAGGGGATTTCGCTGCCGTCGTAGCGGAAGAAACGGCCGCTCATCTCCATGCCGAACCTCTCCGCGAGGCTGCGCATGCCGGCTACGCTGTCGGCCGCCGCGACCGGTGCGCCGGGGCCGCCCATGCGGGTCTGCACCCAGCCCGGATGCAGCAGCAGAACCCCGATGCCGCGTTCCTTCAGCCCCAGCGACAAGCCTCTCATCGCAGCATTGAGCGCAGCCTTGCTGGTGCGGTAGTAGTAGTCTCCGGGTACCTCGATCCCGGCAATGGAACCCATGTGGCTGCTCATGTTGAGTATCAGCCTGCGTTCGCTGCGCGCCACCTGCTCGATCAGCGCCTCCGCCACGCGCATGGGCCCGAAGGTGTTGACTTCGAGTGTCTGCATCCAGGTGTCGTAATCGAGCCTCTCCGGGCGCACGTTTTTCTCGAAGTACACGCCGGCGTTGTTGACCAGCACGTCAATGGCCTCGTCCTGCAATTCTGCGCGCAGTTGTTCGAGCGATTCCGGCAGCACCACGTTCAGGTAATGGAGGCTGACCTGCGGACGCCTGGCTGCGAGCTCCACCAGGTCATGTGCGGCATCGGGAAAACGGCACGTGGCGAACACGCGCCAGCCAGCCTCGGCGTACTGCCGGCACCACTCCAGGCCGATGCCGCGGTTGGAGCCGGTTACGAGCACGTTGGGCATGGGTTTCCCTGCAAGCATCTTTCATCAAAAACCGCGCATCGTATTAGGTACTGTAGCGAGCCGCAATGAATCTCAGCGCCACGCCGTTGTTGCACCACCTTTGATGGATCGGCGGCGGGCCGTCGTCGAACACATGGCCCTGATGCCCGCCGCAGCGGATGCAATGGTATTCCGTGCGCGGCAACACCAGCTTGAAATCCTGCCTGGTGCCGAGATGGCCGGGAATGTGGGTGATGAAGCTGGGCCAGCCGGTGCCGCTGTCGTACTTCATGCGCGAGCTGAAGAGCGGCAAGCCGCAGCCGGCACAGGCATAGATGCCGGGCCGTTTCTCCTTGTCCAGCGGACTGGTGAACGCCCGTTCGGTGCCCTCTTCGCGCAGCACTTCGAACTGCGCCGGGCTCAGGATTTTCTTCCACTCGGCCTCGGACCTTTGCAGCGGCTCGGCGGACGGCGCCACGTCGGCATCGGATGCCAGCAATGCCCTCCAGTCGCGGCGCATGGCTTCGATTTCCTGCGCGCTTGCCGCGGCCGCCGGGCGTGTCGTGCTGTCGCAGCCCGACAACGCAAAGGGTGTAAGCGCAGCAGCCTCCAGAAAAGTGCGACGGTCCATGATGGCGCCTCTCTTTCTTAAACTGTCCGGATAAGACTAGACTGGAAAAAACGCCAGAAATTCCGGCGCGCGGAATGTGTTCCCCCGCAATGCCCGGCCCGGCAACCAATTCCATGCCGCCCGGTCGAAAATACATCCCTACCCGAGGAGACGACCATGATCACGCACAGGGTGATGTCTTTACTGCTGCTGGCGGCGTTTTCCGCGCCTGC
The DNA here is from genome assembly GCA_002421825.1 of Thiobacillus sp. UBA6205. GTDB lineage: Bacteria > Pseudomonadota > Gammaproteobacteria > Burkholderiales > Thiobacillaceae > UBA6918. Next base: position 20,446 of record DISR01000009.1, read on the forward strand.
GCTCGTTCATGCCGAAACCCCCGCCACGGCGCAGGCTGCCGGCACGCTGGCGAAAGCGACATTTGCCGGCGGCTGCTTCTGGTGCATGGAGCCGCCCTACGACAAGCTGGACGGGGTGGTTTCGACGACTTCCGGCTATATCGGCGGGCACAAGAAGAATCCGACCTACAAGGAGGTGTCCGCCGGCGGCACCGGGCATGCCGAGGCGGTCGAGATCGTCTACGACCCATCCAGGGTCAGCTACGCCAGGCTGCTGGACGTGTTCTGGCGCAACATCGATCCGACCACGCCCAACCGTCAGTTCTGCGACATCGGCAGCCAGTATCGCAGCGCGATTTTCTATCACGACGCCGAACAAAAACGGCTCGCCGAACAGTCCAGGGCCGCGCTGGGAAAGTCCAAGCCCTTCCCGCAGCCGATCGTGACGCAAATCGTTGCGGCGGAAGAGTTCACGCCAGCCGATGACTACCATCAGGACTACTATCTGAAAAACCCCGTACGCTACAAGTTCTACCGCTACAACTGCGGCCGTGACCGCCGCCTGGAGGAACTGTGGGGGAAATCCGCCGGCAAATAGCTGGCGCGGTCCTGGGCAATTCGGCGCAAATTCCAGCCCGAGACGGGCACGGGATTCCGCATACAGAGCGCTGCCGTCTGCACTGCAAAAAAATGGGGCAGCCGCGCCGCCCCATTTCCTCGCGGATGCCCTCTGCCGATCAGGCAGCTTTGGACATGGGCATGGACTTGATCATCTTGCGTATTTCTTCGCGCAATTCCGACGTGTCTTTCTCGCCGTGCACCGCAACGGCATGCTGTGCCGCCGCTTCCAGCAATTCGGTTTCGCTGTCAGCGGAAAGCATGACCGTGCAATTCATCTCGCTCGGATATTCCCGGCAATCGATGTATTTGCGTTCCATCGCGCTACCTCCTTTCATCCGCCCTTTCCGCTCCCGGCCGATGTCAGCCGGAATTGCGTGAAGCGAATAGACCCGTTATAGCCCCGCGACGGGGAGCGGTGAATCGTTTTTTTCGATGCAGAAGGACCCGCAGGGCATCCGGGCATAAAAAAAACAATCGACGGCGCGCATTCGCAGCTGGCCGGCATGGCCTGTTCGCCGCCTCGGTCATGCTAGGATTCAACCGCCCTCGAAATCCGGGATTCGCTTGCCCCTTATGCCGCTGTCCGTCCGCTCCGCGCTGTCACTGCTCCTTGCCTTGATGTGGGGCAGCGCCTGGCCGCAAGGCATGCCCCTGTTTGCCGAATTCGGCATCAACGCGCAGCGTGTCAAGGCGGAAGTCGCGCGCACGCCGTCCGAGCGCCAGACCGGCCTGATGCATCGCAAAACCCTGCCTGCGCAGCAGGGCATGCTGTTCGTTTATCCGCACAGCGACAGCCACTGCATGTGGATGAAGAACACGCTGATTCCATTGTCCGTCGCCTTCATCGACGCGCGGGGACGCATCCTCAACATCGAAGACATGCAGCCCGGCACGCGCGATTACCACTGCTCCGTTTCGCCTGCGCAGTACGCCCTGGAAATGAACCTCGGCTGGTTTCATGGCAACGGCATCAAAAGCGGCGACAAGGTAACCGGGCTGGAACAACTGCAGGCCCGCGAATAAGACCCGGCTGCAAGTCGGCCGCAGCACGGCACCTAGACCGGAAGTTCGCCGCAACATGGCAGGAGGATTGCCTGTCGACGATTCCCGTTCCCGAATCGCCCAGAATCCTGGAACATGCCATTCGCTGCCATCCCGGCATTTCAAAAAAGACTCGGGAAAGGCCGAAAAAATTCCTGACGGCGTGCAGACTTATCGCTCACCGGGCATGCTGCGCTTCCTGCTCCCGCCAGTAACGGTAAACGGATGCGGCGCTGGCGGGAAGCTGTTCGCACAAGCGGCGGTGGCTGCCCTCGCGCGCCGCGCCGCGGTAGCGTGCAAGTTCGTAGATGGGGCCGAGCAGATGGCTGAGCTCGCCGCCGGCATGCATGGACCACAATTCTCGGCACAGCGACATGCCGGAAAAATAACCCTGGCACCAGGCGCTGGCATCAACCGCGACGCCATTATCGTCACGCACGAAATCGAGCACGGGGCGATAGTCGCCGGCACTGCCCAAGGTGCCCTCGATTTCCTGGTAAAGGCGCATGGCAAGGCCAAGCATGGCTTCGGCCTGCTCGCCGCTTTCGAACACCGGCTCGTCGAACACCAGGCGCAGCCATTCTCCCGGCTCCAACTGCTCCGGTCCGCTGGCGACTGCGGTAAGAAACCCGTGCGCGCGAGACAGGCCCATGGCCTCGCGGCCGCATGCGGGCGAATGCAGGAAGGCGTCGAGCCTGAGCAGGTCGGACTGGCTCAGCGACTCGGAATGGACCGGCAACATGCTGCCAGCATGCCCGTTTTCAGCGGGTGCGGTCAACAATCATCTATGATTGTCCAAACGGATGAATCACGAAGCTGACATGCTGATTATCAGACCCCTGTTGCCGGCCGTTCTCGCGCTCGCCCTGGCAGGCCAGGCGGCCGCCATGGGGACAGCGTCCCCGCCTGAGGCCCGGACGATGGTCAAGGTCGACCCCGATGCGCATTACAAGGTCGTGTACGACATCTCCTCTGATGCGGTCGCGGCGGGCATCAGTCGCGGACTTTACTACGCACGCGGCCTGATCGAAGCTTTCGGCAAGCAGGGCGTACCGCCTTCCCGGCTTGACATCCATCTGGTGCTGCATGGCGATGCCGCCAGATTTCTGCTCATCGACGAGACCTACCGAAAGGCGATCGATGACCCGTTCGCGGCCAACCTCAATGCCAAGATCACCCAGGATCTACTCGACCTGGGCGTAAGCGTGGAAATCTGCCACAGCGTCATGCTCGCCAGGGGCTGGGCGATAAGGGACGTGCTGCCCGGCGTGACCATCGTGCACGACGGCTATACTCGCCTCGTCAAGCTGCAGGGCGACGGCTACGTCTATATCGGCGGATTCTGAGTCCGCAGGAAACCAACATCCACCCACCCGAGGAGACCATCATGTACTTGCACAAACCTGCCGCAATTCTCGCCGCCAGCCTGGGCGCGATGCTGTGCTTCCCGCCTGCCGCAGGCGCGGCCGACATGGCCACGCGCAAATCCGGGCTGTGGGAAGTCACCAGCCAGACCACGGCCGGCGGGCAGAAGATGCCGGGCGCGACCATGCAGATGTGCGTCGAGCAGGGCCGCGACGACATGACCGCAGACCCCAATGAG